>PBAA01000034.1:0-28610 GCA_002715785.1 Gammaproteobacteria bacterium
TACCTTTGATGGCGTGGATGCTGGCCATTTTCTTCAGGAAACTCATGGACCAGAAATTGTGAGTCTTCTCCTGGGTCGGATTCGAGACGAGTAAGACGCTTATAAGTTCCGAGTTTTGCGGTTGCGATTACGCGGAAACATCCATCAGCGCTTCCATATTGCCGTGATAAAACGCATCCATGGTCGCCTGATCACAATTAGTCATGCTGGCTTCGAATTTTCCGATCGGGTCCGACGTGCCTTCCGGATGGGTGTAATCGGACGCAAATACAAGTATCTCAGGCCCCACGTTCTCAATAATCCAGCCGACCGGCTCGCCTGCAAACGGCGAAAACCGAAGGTGTCTTCTGACGGTCTCTGACGGCAATCGCTGGAACTTCCGTTGGTGTTTATAGTTGGCCGCTGCAAAGTCGAGTGCATGCATCCACGACGGGATCCAGAATGCTGCATGTTCCATCGATATCCCTCGCAGATACGGATGGCGTTCGAAAACCTCATCGAAGATCATTGCGGAGAGAAAAATCTCCACGCTGTTTTTGATGGTGACCATGCCGATCTCTCCGGCAGGTGCGTCGCCGCCGAGCTCTAGCGTCCCTCGGCCGTTACGACGAAAGCTGCGAGGGATCCGATCGTAATGGCCGTTAACGGCGACATGGGTCACGAAGGGGGCGTTGTGACTCGCAAATTCGGCCCAGACGGGATCGAAGTCGAGGTGCGTGAACGAGATTTTCTTGGGGTCCGGTTCATTGGTGTCGACCATAAAGCTGTAACAACCATCCTTGAATCCCTGGCGCATGAGTTGTAGCGAAATCGCGGGTCCGAGAGTTAGCGGAATGTAACCGATCGCCCGTAAACGATCGTCATGCGCGCAAAACGTTCCCATCGCACGATTGAGGGTTCGTGCGCCAGCTTCCAACTGGTCGAGGTTGTCGACGTGTGCGATTTGATGAAATGAAAAGGTTGGTAACACCCACTGCGACTTAAACCCTAGAAGGTCAAGCGCGTGGGATCGTTCCTCGGGGTCGAAGGCTCCGAGTCGGGTGAATCCGCCCTTGCGTGCGTCGGTCAGCGAGGCTTCAAATTTAGTCATAGTCTCGGGATCACTCTGACGTTTCTCGAGTAACGAACGGCCGCGATCCGCCCAGGCTTTCACGTATGGAAGCTCTGTTTGTTCGGTAACATCTGGAATGAGTGGTGCGTCGTCAGGGAGCGCAACGTTCGAGAGAAAATCATCGAGCTCGATGACGTGGCTGTCGACATCGATAATTGTTCTATGTTCAGCGTAACTCATTGCTCGTTGGCTCCCGTCACGGTTCTCGCACGATGCCGAACACTGTCCCAATCCCGACGAGTACAGTCAATGGCCATTTTGGTTAGAACATCAGGTGGTACCCGAGGACATACCTGTTATCGGCAACGGTTGAAATCACCAAGCGAAGGTGATCGTATCGGGTGTTGGAGGCGGTCAAGATTGAAGGGGGCCGGGCATGGGCATTCTTGTAGAGAAGTCGTTTTTCGCTTCGAAAGACGACGTGCTAACCGACATTCGAAATAATAGGACTTGGCCGACGACGTTCGTCTCGCCGGCTTATCCGGGGGTCGAGGTACATTGGCACAGCGAAGACGTTTGCGCGTACGTAATGGAAGGTGAGACATCTTTTTTTGACGGTGATTCGGGAGACACTACACAAGTGGGCCCCGGTGACAAAGTCACTATCCCGAAACGAACCTTGCATGCCGAAGGCGAGGTTAAAGATCGGGTGGTCTACATCATCGGCATGCCCGAACCATTGTTGACGCGAGATTTCTTGAAAATACATCGACCCGAAGAACTCTAGCGAGATCTTCCCGATACATAGGTTTGTCGTGATATGCCGGCGTATGACCCGTGCATCTAATTGAAATATACATCTACTGGTAGAGGATTTTGAAAATGAATGTTTTGAACGCGGTGACACCGACGCAAGAGCAGCTACAGAACTTATTGGCTAGCGATTTCGAAGGCCCAGTTTCTATGCTGAATTTGCTCAAGTTTAAGGAACGTGCCGAGTATGCCGATGGTCGAACCTCGGAGTTGAGTGGGGCGGAAGCATACAACTTGTATGCAGAGAAGATGGCCCCGTTCGTTATATCCAAAGGCGGTCGCTTGGTCTTTGGAGGTCGTGCCGAGCACCTGATGCTTGGTGAGGTGGATGAATTATGGGACGTCGCTGCAATTATGGAATACCCCTCGAAGGAGGCATTCGTCGAAATTGTGTCCGCGCCCGAGGTCGGTGAATTCAGCGTCCATCGGAGCGCAGGACTCGCCGGTCAGTTGTTGATTGCCGTATCGGCTCAAGGTGGATTTTGACGAAGCTCACTTGAAACTCGCGAGATAATGATTGCTTACGAGGGGAACGCGTGTCCTTCGGGCCAAGTGTCGCGAGCACGATAGCCGACCACGCGCAGGGCGGGTTCTGGGTCGATGCGGACATGGCGTAGAGGCTTACTGGTTGCAAACACGATTTCGAAATTGCCTTCTTGCATTGATGCGTTAATACAAGCACTAAAGAAACGACCAGCATCGTCATGACTCAGGTAGACGTCGGTTCCGACTGGACTCGCCTGAAGTTCCTCGGCGTGGCTGGGATCCCGCGGTAACCAGCCAAGACGCGCTGCGATGACTGATAAGCCGTACACCCGCGCATACATTTCACCGATCTGTTCTGCCCATAGTTTGGTAAGGGCATAGTGGTTAATAACTTTGGGACCATCCCCGATTTGGACCATGGTGTCCCATCGGTGGCCTGAAACGACTTGTACGGAGCTTGCCAGAATCAGTCGCGCTACCCCGTTTTCTCTGGCGGCGTCGCAAACGTTGTAGAGTCCGCGAACGTTGGGTTCGATGAGTTCTTCGAGGAAATCGGCCTCGTCGGGGGTGGCCGCAAGATGAATAATCGCGTCCATGTCGCGTGTTGCCTCAAGGACCTGATCCCGGTTCGTAATATCGCCGACGATCGCGTTATTGAGGTCGGGATGCGCGAGTCGATCAAAGTGATAAACCGTATGTCCCTCTTCACTCAATTGCTTGCAAACGGCTTGACCGACGCCGCCCTCGGAGCCGGTTACCAACACGCGTTGTTTCATTGTCCTATATGCCTTCTCGTTTTTCGTGGGAGATGAGGTCCAGGTTCTATCTCAGTGCCTGCGACGGGAATCGCTAGAATGATGGTGATCTTGGTCTTGAACGTTCTTGTAACATAGCGCGCAAGCGAAACACGGGATAGGTCTCCGATGCGATTCATGACCGAACGTTTAGGTCGCGGGGTTAACGCGCAGGACGTGGTGTGTTGAGGTTTTTGCGGACTTCGCTACTCGGACTTCTGGCCTTGTCGGTGACGGGGTGGGTGATTTGGGTGCTGACGCCCACGTTGGCCCGTGTCGTCGATGTGCCTACGACAGATTATTTGGACATGCATGTCCATACCGCCGGGATTGGTGTTGGTGGTAGCGGGGCGTTTGTTAACGAAGCCATGCGCTCAAGCTACAAATTTCCAATCTACTTGTACGCTTTGGGCGTTTCGATGGAAGAGATCGAAGAGCAGGGCGACGTCGTTGTTCTGCGAAATATTTCTCGACAGATTGACGAATCGAGACGGGTCGCACGTGCCGTGGTGCTCGCCATGGACGGCGTCGTCAACGCGCGTGGTGAACTGGACGTTGACCAGACACAAATATACGTCCCCAACTCGTTTCTCATGCGCGAGTTGCCACGATTCGAGAACCTTGAGTTTGGTGCAAGCGTCAACCCGTATCGCCTTGATGCAGTGGACAGGCTGGAACGCGTAGCTGATGGGGGTGCTTTGTTGGTGAAGTGGATCCCCAACATCATGCACATTGATCCAGCGGATGAGGCGATTATCCCGTTTTACCGTAAATTGGTAGAGCTCGATATGCCGCTCTTGACCCATACGGGGCAGGAGAGGTCGTTCGCGCACGCGCGGGATGAATTGGGAGATCCGGATCGGCTCAGGCTCCCACTTTCACTTGGCGTGCGTGTCATGGCGGCGCACATTGGAAGCACGGGCATGAACGATGGGATATCGAATTATGAACGGCTGAACGCGATGATCGAGACTTTCCCCAATCTCGCGGTCGGCATATCGAGTTTGACGCAGTTTAATCGGCGCAACTCGTTGGCGCATGCACTAACGAGGGTAGAACTTAACGAGCGGATGTACTACGGGACCGACTGGCCTTTGCAGTTCTTCCCCTTGGTTTCGCCACTGTTCCATCTGAACCACATCGGTTGGCGCGAAGCTCGGTCTATTGTGGCGATTGACAATGTGTGGGATAGAGATGTGGCGTTAAAAGAGGCGATGGGAGTACCGACTGTAGTTTTTGAACGAACCAGTGCGTACTTTTCAAGACGATCCGACGTGCACCAATAACGGCAATCAAGAAGTTCAATTCGTAGTTAGTTGAGTGCCATTTAGCGGTGCGTTTGCAGGCTCAAGAGCCAGTCGCTGAGCGCCTCACGAGCTTCGCCATAACTCAATATTCCGTGTCGCGCATTCGGTATGGTGATGAATTTCGAATTGTCGATTCCGGCGGCGAGTTGTTCGCTGTATTCATAGGGCACGACATCGTCGGCGTCTCCGTGAATGATTAGCGTGGGTACCGCGATATTCGCTAAGGTTTTCGTGAAATCGCGACCAAGAAATGCGGAGGCGTTACGAATCATGCCGGCATGGTAACGACAGAGATCTTCGTCACTCGTTTTCGTAAGGGCGTTCATGTATGCGTTCCGTCCCGCTTCGATTTGTCTTCTCGCTTCGGACGAAGTGCCTTGAGGCATGGCTGTCGGCGTTGGATTGCGAAGCCGTTCGCGGTATTCGGCGAAAACGTTTTCGTCCCCTTCGTTTTTGTGCCGGTTGACCTGGTGAGCGAGTCGCTGACCCCAGTTTGTGCGTGACATGAGGTCGGCGCCGGTGTTCATTAAACCGAGAGCTGTGACGGAGTGAGAAAATAGGTGAATGTATTGCAATGCCACCATGCCGCCCATGCTAGAGCCGACCACGATGGATTGTTCAAAGCCTAGATATTGCATTAATCCGTACGCGTCGGAAGCAATGTCGGCGAGGTCGAACCAATCGAGCGTGTAGTCAGATTCGCCAGCGCAACGCCGGTCGAATGTAATGAGCTGGAACCCATGTGGAATATCCCGAGTGATGGCGTTGGGACTGGGTAACAACGAACTGTTGGGACCACCAAATCCTCCGTGGATGAAGAGGGCGGGCGTACCCTCACCGTAGATTTGGTACTCGATTTCGAGTCCACCGATGGTTGCCCTGGCCATAGCTTCGTCCCCTCTTGAGCCCAGCATTATGCCGACATAACTTGAAGGATGGACAGAACGACGACGGCTCATCATTAAACCGATGTTCCAAGTCAATAGTCTGCTTTCATGGCGTTTTGCTGTTTTCGTATCGAGGACGTGAGCCTGGACAAAGACCTTCTAGGTTGACTGCTTGGACGATGGGTTTATGGTTGCTGGGTGCGGCGCAAACTCGATGTTCGCGGGGAAAAAGCATGTTCGCTTTATCGCAGATAACTCAGGTTGGTTGCCGATTTGGTGTTTGGTTAGTCGTTGTTTTTTATCTCAGTGCCTGCGGTGGCGGTGGAGGCGGCGGAAGTGCGCCGGTCGCCGTGGATACGCCTCCACAAACTACCATCACCGATGCTCCGACCACTCCGAATAACTCAGATGCGGCGACCATCGCGTTCAATGCGAACCAGACAAATGCCACATTCCAGTGCCGGTTAGATAGCGGATCCATCTACAGTTGTACTAGCCCGGAGGAACTTGCTGATTTGAGCGATGGTGCGCATCGCTTTGAAGTACGGGCCACGAACGCCAACGGCACCGTGGATCCCACGTGGGCCATTCAGGATTGGACAGTGGATACGATTCCGCCATCCGTCGTGGTCACGGTGGGGCCACAACGATTGACGACTTCGAGCCAAGCGACCTTTTCGTTCAGCGCCAATGAGGATGGTGTCAGCTTTGAGTGTGCGTTGGACGGAGGGACTTTTTCCGTCTGTGAGTCTCCGGCGACTCAATCTGACTTGAGTGATGGGACCCATACTTACGAGGTTCGTGGCAGAGATTCAGCGGCAAACCAAAGTAACACTGCCGCATATGAATGGACGGTTGACGGGACGGCGATTTCCAGTAATACCATCACCGGTGTGGTCACTAGTACAAATGGCGGCGAAGGTGGCGTCTGGGTGATTGCAGAAACTGCAGATTTGCAAACGCCTTTTAGAAAAATCGTTGTCACCGACGATGACGGGCACTTTCTAATTCCCGAGGTCCCCGATGTCTGGTTCGACGTTTGGAGCCGGGGTTATGGATTGCTGGATTCCACCAAGCAGTTGGTGCGTCCCGGAAATGAGGTCACGATCCGTCAGGACGTTGCCCCGAACGAAGTCGATGCGGCGCAGATTTATCCGGCCAATTATTGGTATTCGCTCGTACAAGTGCCCGCGGCGGATCAGTTCCCAGGAACCGGTTCGAGCGGCAACGGCATCAACACTAATATGGAAAACCAAGCACAATGGATCGACGGTCTCAAAGACCGCTGTCAGCTGTGTCATCAGATGGGCAATCTGCCGACCCGAGTGATCGCGGATCCCGAGAGCTACGCGTCGGTTCGGGACGGCTGGGATCAGCGCGTCCAATTAAACGGACAGATGAATGATCAGATGAATAACCTTGGCCGCGACGCGGCTTTGGATGTGTTCACGAACTGGACCGACCGAATTGCTGCTGGGGAAACACCTGAAGCACCTCCGCGACCCGATGGTATTGAACAGAACATCGTCCTGACGCAGTGGAGTTGGTCGGGTGTATATAACGGCTTTGTTCACGACAACGTGTCGACCGACAAACGCGATCCCGAACGTTACCCGGATGGTTCGGTATTCGCCGTGGGTGGTGGAGCGCTTGTATTCACTGATCCCGAGACCAACGAATCGACCAGGCTTGATGTCCCGGTGCGGACGTCACCGACGGGGTCGGGCGCCA
This sequence comes from Gammaproteobacteria bacterium, assembly GCA_002715785.1. Classification (GTDB taxonomy): domain Bacteria; phylum Pseudomonadota; class Gammaproteobacteria; order Pseudomonadales; family Azotimanducaceae; genus UBA11889. The sequence continues at coordinate 7,070 of PBAA01000034.1, forward strand.
ATGTTCATAACCCGATGTTTGACGATCAGAATCGTTTGTGGATGACCTCGAGTATTCGTCCCAACGAGAATCTTGATTGGTGTATGAACTCCGACCATCCCTCCGTCCAGCGGTTCCCAATTGAAGACAGTATCCGGCAGCTTTCGTACTACGACGTTACGAGCGGCGAGTTCGTGCTGATCGATACTTGTTACGGTACGCATCATCTTCAGTTTGCCGATGACGATAGCGGCATGCTCTGGCTTTCAGGAGATTATCGTGCGTTGGGATGGTTCGACACGAAGAAATTTGATGAAACGGGCGATGAGCAGGCCTCTCAGGGATGGTGTCCCACAGTTCTCGACACCAATGGGAATGGGCTTTTGGACGACGATTACGTCGAACCTTGGGACGCGTTTGATGAATCGAAAGATAAGCGGGTATTAGGGTTTTCGTACGGCATTATCCAAAACCCCGCTGATGGCTCGGTGTGGTTTACGCGACCCTATGTCTGGAACGACAACCTGACGCCCGATAGGGTGCCCGGCCAGATTTTACGTTTAGATCCAGCAACCTGCCTGACCGAGCAGTACCAACCTCCATTCAATACGGACGCTGTACCAATCTCTGGATGGGGGTTTAGTCCTCGTGGCCTTGACATCGATCGTAACGGGATCATTTGGACGGCGCTTTCCGGTAGCGGTCATATCGCCAGTTTCGATCGCAGTAAATGTGGAGTGTTGAATGGTCCGACGGCGACGGGTCAACACTGTCCTGAAGGATGGACTTTGCATCCGACGCCGGGTCCTCAGATGCAAGGAGCGACTACTCAAGGGAGCGCGGATTTCCACTATTACATATGGGTCGACCAGTTCAACACCATGGGTTTGGGTAAGAACGTGCCGATCGCGAATGGCACCACGTCGGATTCGCTAATCGCGTGGGTGCCTGATCAATTCGCGGATGTACAGAACGACGTTTTCACTCCTAATTGTGCCGTGGCAGGCTGCCATACGGCATCCAGCAGTATCGGTGGACTTGATCTCTCGGCGGGATCTTCCTTCGCCAATCTCGTCGATGTTTCGAGTAGCGCGGACAGTTTAGTTAAGCGGGTTAAACCAGGCGATCCCGACAACAGTTATCTAATGCAGAAACTATTGGGTAACGCGGATGCAGGCCAACAAATGCCGCCTGGTGGTCCGGGACTGAGCGACGCGGCTATTGGACTGGTCCGAGACTGGATCCGAGCCGGTGCGGCGGCGGAAGGACGAATGGTCACGTTACGGGTGCCATACCCGTTGGGGTTTTATCAGAGGGGGCTGGATGGGCGAATTGACGATCCCGACGGAGGATGGAAGGGACGAGGTCTGTGGGCGAGTAATAACACGAGTGTGCACGGACACATTGAAGGTGGTTCGAGTATGACGAGTGAGATAATCCACTTTCAGCTCCGTCCTCATCCGTTAGCGGATTAAAGGGATGTCCGAAATCTGAAGACTCCTGTGTAGTGAGGAAAATCGATATCGCCGTGGGTTGAATCGGTTCAACGTTGATCCCCTAGTTCAGAACCACGATGGGTGGTAAATCGGAAGTGGCCGGGCAATTATGGGGTCCCGCATAGCTCGCAGAGGTTGGTCATGAAAGTAAAGAACGTACGGTACACGGCTGGGGGCGGTGCCGAGTTGGTCGACATTGAAGTGGATGACCCCGGTCCCGGTGAAGTCCAAGTTGAAGTCGCGGCGTGCGGGATATGTGCATGGGATATACAGACGTTTCGCGCGGGGGGTGATTCGCCGTCTGCGGCCCCGCCAGGGCACGAAGGGGTGGGTTATGTCTCTAAACTGGGTCCCGGCGTTCAGGACATCGAGATCGGTCAACGGGTCGTGGGCGGTGGGTTTGCGCGATTACGTAACGCCCGACCAAGGAGCCTTTATCGGATTCCAGACTCCGAGCTAGCGGACGAGCACTGGGTCGTTGAACCCGTTTCGTGTGTTGTAACTGGGATGGATGTTTGTCGACTACGCGCGGGTGAACGGTTAGCCATGGTGGGTTGTGGATTTATGGGTTTGATGATGCTGCAGGGACTTGCGGGGGTGGGTGCAGATCAAATCATAGCCCTTGATATTGATGAAAATCGGTTACAACTCGCTTTGGACATGGGAGCTGGAGAAGCCTATGACGTCACGTCGGCTAGTTTTAACGAGGTACGCAATGAACTGCGCGGTCGCGGCATCGACGTCGTGGTCGACACGAGTGGCTCACAGCAAGGGCTCGATCTGGCTGCCGACATTGTCAAGCGCGCAGGGCTGATCAATTTATTCGGGTGGATCAAAGGCGATATGGCAGGATTCAACCCAAGTCTATGGCATGGAAAGGCGCTCACAATCGTTAACTCGTCTCCCGCGGCGCAGCTTCGAGACCCTTTCCCACCCGCGATCCGCTTGTTGGATAAAGGCACCATCGACCTAAGGCCACTGGTGACTCACGTAATCCCTATCGCTGATTATCCTGTGTTCATGGAAGGTGTGACTCGGGGACAAATCGACGGATACATCAAGGGGGTCGTCGCCGTTTAGATCAAGCGTGTCCAGACTCGATAGGGTAGTGACCCGTGCGTCCTCTTCCAAAGCGCCCTTCTCGGATCCGGTCCTCTGTAGCGTTGCAGTCGAAGCTCTATCGGTTTCGATATGGCCTTGCCCTTCATGGCATGTTGACCGCGCCAACAAGCTGTTCGAGCGAATTAATACCGTTTTGTCGGCAGTATGTTTCGAGTCCCTCCGCCATCTCGACGCTCGCTCGCGGGTTGACGAAATTGACGGTTCCAGCCTGCACGGCACTGGCACCCGCAAGCATGAATTCGACAACGTCGCGCCAGCTTGAAGCGCCGCCAGAGGCGATGATCGGTATGTTCGTAGCTTGCGCCGATTCATAAACAAGGCGTGTGACGATGGGTCGTACAGCCGGCCCGGTAAGTCCGCCCCTACCAAATGAAAGTCGTGGTCGACGGCTGTCAATATCGATTGCCATTGCAGGTATGGAGTTGGCGACGGTGATGGCGTCAGCGCCCGCATCGGCGACCGCGGATGCGATCTCGCCAATATTAGAGACGTCGGGTGACAACTTAACGATAAGTGGACAATTCGTTGCTTCGCGCGATGCGCGGGTGACATCTGCCGCCGCCGCGGGATCGACGCCGAATTCGCGACCGCCGGATTTAACATTCGGGCAGGAGATATTGGCTTCCAGTGCGTCGACGCCCACCATGGCACCCAACGTGTGCGCCAACGTCGCGTAGCCTTCGGTACTTTCTGCGAAAAAGTTCACAACCACGGCGCAATTGATTTCGCGTAAATAGTCCAGTTTGGATAGTTCAAAGTCTTTCACACCCACGTTATCGAGGCCGATGGCATTAATAAGGCCTGACTCTGTCTCCCAGATGCGTGGTTGGGGGTTGCCAAGACGCGGCTCCGGTGAAATACCTTTGGTGATGACCCCGCCAATCTTGCTGAAATCCACCATCGTTTCGTATTCGGACGCATAGCCGAACGTACCGGAAGCCGTCAGGATTGGGTTGCGAAGAGATAGATCGCCAATTTGTACCGATAGATCGGTCATGGAGCGGGTTTGCTAGACCAAATGACATTAGCGTCAGTCACCGGTCCCTCGGTGCAAACCGTGAAGTTCGTGTCTTGAAATGTTTGGATAACGCAGCCTCGACATGTCCCCATACCACAACCCATGGGAGCCTCAAGTGACACGCTGCAAGGAATCCCCGCACCAGCACAGACGGCGGCGGCCGCTTCCAACATGGGGTGCGGACCACACACGTAGATCTGTGACGGTCTGGCTTCGGTTGCCCGTTGTAGCCGCGACGCTAAGAGATCGACGACCGTTCCCGCAAAGCCCGCGGAACCGTCGTCGGTGGCAATTTCAACACCACCAGTAAGATTCGTCTCAAAGTCTACAAACCCAGGGATTTCAGCTTCGGTACGAGCGCCTACCAGAAGGCTCAATGTTCGTTTAGACGTCGCAATGGCATCCGTTAGTGCCGGAAAAGGTGCTATTCCGATGCCGCCTGCCACCATCCAAGCAGAGTCGCCCGGGGGTTGCTCGAAACCGTTCCCGAGTGGTCCGAGAACATCCAGTTCAATTCCCGCGTGAGCCGTCCCTAATAACCGTGTACCGCGCCCAACGATTCGCAGAAGGAATTCAAGTTGCACCTGCTCGTCCTTGACTGTGCGAAAACGTGCAATGGAGAAAGGGCGAGGCAGTAGTGGATCAGCCTCCCACGGTCCGCGCACCATGTAGAACTGGCCGGGTATCGGGGCGACGATGGAGGCTGGCGCACAGACGAGTCGAAGGCATCCGCCACCCGCCTCTTCGACCGCCTCGAGCGGGATTCGACTTAACGCGGGCACTGATTATCCAACGGCTCGTAACATGCCGACGCGGCATGAGCATTGGAAGATAAAAACCATCGCGACGAGATAGGAAGATGGTGATGGATTAGACGGCCTTCGTGGATTTCGCTTGGGCGGCAGCCGCTTCGGCTATCCGCTTTTTCATCTCGGGACTGGGGTACTTCAACAATCGAGAGAAATCGGGCCCTTTTTCATCCCAACCCATGTGATCGTCGGCGCCGACGAGTCGAGCAAATTCTGGTGGATTACGGCTCAACATCTCTTGCGTTACTCGCCATTGATACGCCTCTTGGGTCTTCAGTCGCCGATGGCACATGTAACTTGTCACGTTCATCCGCAATCCGTCGGTTTGTTTCGGGTAGGCCCCATGCCACGTATTTCCGTGCCAAGCGATTAACGAGCCTGCCTTTGCTTCCACAGGCACAGCATTTTTCACTCCTTCACCTGGGTTTGGCGTTCGGCAATACCGGTGGCTCCCCGGTACCATCGCGATTGCGCCATTTTCTTCGGTGTAATCGGTGAGGCAATAGGCGGCATTAGTGACGTCCGAGCACGGCGGTAACCGGCCGTCGCGATCAGGCGGGGAATCACTGTGGAGTCCTAGTGTTTCGCCATACGTTCCACCCTTCCACTTAATGAACGACGTTAAGCTAGAGAGCTGCTGTTGGCCGTGCATCAGGTAGGTTGCGATGGTCGTCAACGTCGGGTTCGTCACCCATTCTTCGAAAATTGGATCGGCCATCAATAGGTAGTAAAGCAGAAATTGTCCGTCGGTCTGAGGTTGCCCCTGGTAATTCCCTGCACTGCCGTTCTCGTCAATGGCCAGCTCACTACCGGTCCTCTCGGCTGCGATTCGTAAGACGGTTTCGCGGATTCGTTCGAGAAAATCGAGCGGTGCCACTTTTTCAGGAGGGATCACTGTAAAACCATATGCGTCAAGGTCGACGATGTGAGGTTCGAGCTCGAGCTCTTTGATTTTTTGATAGGTGGGGTTGAAAGTTTCGGTAGCTTTGAAGTCGCCAAATTCCATAACTATTTACCGCCGCATTAGTGACGCGCGAGTAACATTACTACAAAAGCCGTCCCGACTGGCCGACGACCCTTGATTACAGGCGGATTGCCTAGGCGTGGGCCGCGAATTCCGTTTCGGGATCGCCAGCGATACGGGCGTGATACATGACCCGCGGCTCTTTCATATCCCAGGGTCGAGCCTGATGGAGTAGCCTTCGGTTGTCCCAAACGACGGCATCGCCGGTAGTCCATGTATGGTGGTAAATGCGCGGTGGCTGGCAAGCGAAATCAACTAAATGCTCAAGAAGTTTTTGGGACTCTTTGGGATCCATACCTGGAATCCCGTACGCGTGTCGCCCAATGACGAGCGATTGGCGTCCCGTTTCGGGATGGACCTTGACCAACGATCTCAATGGGGGATTAAGTTCGTGGAAACCGTAACCTGCGCCTACCTTTGGCTTGTGACCCAATTTGGATTGGCTATACCAGAGCGAGTGATAAGCCGATAACCCCGAGATTTTCTTTTTGATTTTGTTGTCGAGATTGTCATAAGCGGAGCGCATATCGGCCCAGCCCGTTTCACCGCCAGAAGACGGGACGGTATGGGCGGTGAAAACTGCGCCTTTCGCTTGAACGGGCATGTAGGTGCTGTCGCAGTGCCAACCCATGTTTCCCTTGATGGATTTAACCCAGTCTTCGTTTGGGTCGAAGTGGGCCTGGCCGCTTTTATCGACGTTCGTGATTGAAACGAGATCGAACTCGAGATCTCCGAAGCGTTTTGCAAAAGCGATTTGTTCGTCGTTGCTGAGGAACTGACTGGGGAAGATCAATAACGCGTATTCGAGCCAGGTGTCGTATAGCTTTTTAAATTCCCTGGCACCAAGTTCCGTGAGTTTCAAGTCGGTTACGACGGCACCAAAACTGGCGTCAAGAGGCTCAACCAAGAAGGGAGAGGTATGAGTCATCGCAAGGGACCCTCGTTACGCCAAATGACTTCCTGCTTCAGTATAGCGTACCCCTAACTTCGGAATGTCCGAAGAAACCGAAGAACGAGATCAATTGCTTGTGCTCGAGCGATGACGCGAATGGCGAAAGGAAACCGCATTTCATTGTTGTTTGCTACGAATGAAACCTTCGTCGGGCCACTTGGGCGCGATGTAGTCGTGGGGCAGTGTGTTGGGAAGGACCCGGACTGCGGTCGTTAGCTTCATCGGTACGTCGATTGGCGTTGAATAAGTCAATTCAACCAAGAATGCCTTCCAGCCCTTTTCGGGGAGTGTGACGTGCGCTCGATAGACCCCTTCCGTGACAGGCTCGACCACTTCGGCAGTCCACGATCGTCCGATACTGTCGACGCGAAAGTCGCGGTTTGTCGGGTTGACCGCCGACCAGATCGTCGCCACAACTGGCGTTTCGTGACATTCGACAAGGATCGAACCGTCGGCCTCGAAAGACCACTCGAAACGGGGTCGTGGTCTGTCACTGAGGACGCTATGGTAATACGCGAGTAGGGTTTGCAAGGCATCCGTTCGGCTCAGGTTATGTCGCGAGTTGGGTACATAGCGGAGGTGCTTCTCTCCTAACAACTTGTCGAAGTAGAACTGCGATGAGGTCGGTAGAAAAAACTCGTCGCCTGTTGCATTGATGATGAGCTTGGGTAGGGTGAGGTGTTGTCGGTGCGTGTATGGTTCGACGACTTTATGAAGGGCCAGTTCTTCCGGGGAACCCATCCAGGCCATGATGTTTTGATCGACATAGTCGTCGATCGCCGGGGCCCAGAAACCGTAAGCCCGCCAGTGGTGTTTGAAGGACGGCACTAGGTTCAGCATATCGATCACGAGTGGAATGATTGCTCGGACACGTTGATCGACTGCCGCGATCGTCCAGGTTGTCCAGCCCCTTTTCGATGCTCCCGTGACGACGAAATCAGCAAGGGTGTGGCCGCTTGAGACGACAGGAATGAATTCCTGCAAAGCGTCCATGGCGGCTTTTACGCTTTTCGTCATCGCCATCCGCGCTGGCCAGCGGACGTCGCCGGTGCGATAAAACTTGTCCCAGGTATATGCAATAAGGCTGTCTTCGAATCGACGTTCGTTTTCTCCGGCGAAACGAAGTGGCTGGTTCGGAACCATGCGCAACTCAGCAACGACCGAACCTGTCGTAACAGCGATGGAAACGAATTCGTCCCTTGCGCCGCGAGGAGAATCGTCGCGGTTGCTGCCACCACCGACGTAGACCAAAGCTGTGTTATGGCGGATGACGTCAGGTTTTACGACGACGAGCCAGTGGTGCCACTCGGTTCGATCAACGTCGGCCAGGGTAAGAAAATTCTGAGAAACGAGCTCAATGACGTACTCAGTGAACCCGTTACCCGAAATGGTCTGGCGAAGATCGTAGCGATAGGCAGGATCCTTTTTGTGGACGTATTCGGCGAGCGCGGTTTCGAATCGTGACAGCGATTGATCGGCGGCTCCGGAAGGTGTTTCGCTACCCGCAAAGGTCACGCTGGTAAAGGCCAAGAGGAGCATACCTATGCACGAATGATGGACGCTTTGTTGCATATTCACTTTGTCTATTCGGTTCGGACTAAAGAGTGATTTCGATCTCTTCAACGGCGCCGATTCGGGTGCGGTCGAAATCAAGAATAGCGTGTTCAACTTCCCGTACAGCATGCATTTCTGGCGACGAGACGAGCGCGTCAACTTCGGCGAACCAAAGTGATGCGACGGCGTCATATGCAGGTTGACGGTTGGTTCTATAAATGCCGGAACGGGTATGAGCTTGGACGTAACGGTGAATGTTAGGAACAGCGGCGACTAGAGGTCCCAACTGATCTCGATAAATCGAGTGAAATGTTGCTGCGTCGTTGTGCTCCAAGCGGTTTACCAATGCCATCAGTTTTTGATCGACAACGACTGACTCGGCTTCCTTAATGACGTATTCATTGGTGAGAATCGTGCCCATGGAGTTTGAATCGATAAAGTTCTCTTCATCTCGACGGATGGCTTTTAGTTCCGGGGTGTCAACGTTGGCTCGCATCGATTCCATATCTTCGAACCAAACTTCGGCGATGCCGTCGAATCCGGAACTGGCTTCAAGTGCGTGATTTTGCACGTACCGCACGAGTCCATTTAGACGGCGGACGACGTCAGCGTGTTTGCTACGCCAATGTTCACGAAAATCTTCGGTACTAAGATCTTTTCGCCGTTTGAAGAAACTAACTTGTTTGATCATCCGCGTTCCGAGCAAACTTTTCTTGAGCATAAGCGATATTGCCGAATGGCTTAACTTTCCCACGTTGTTCAGTCGTGCAATGTTGCTACACACGTTATGCACGACGGATCGCATTGTCGATAATGCAACTCGATTGGATCGTTAGTGCAATGTCGTGAATGCAGAGTTTTTTGTCGGTCAAATAGTTGAACACAACAAAGTCGGTTATCGGGGAGTGATTTATGGCGTAGATCAGGTTTTCAGCCTCTCCGACGAATGGTATGAACAAGTCGCACGCAGTCGTCCGCCGAAGAACCGTCCTTGGTATCACGTGCTGGTTGATGGAGCTGATCACTCCACATACGTTGCCGAACGTCACTTGGTACCTAGCAAGCTGTTCGAGCAGATTAGCCACCCCGCATTAGGTAAGTACTTTGCTCGATTCGACGGAACGCGGTATTACGGTAATGAGCCGGTTCACTGAGTGCGAGTTGCTTTGATGGTCAAAGCGCTTGCGGTAGGGCATTTTCGATAACGACTTCCTGTAAGGGTTAGGTCGTTTGTTTAGGGTCAGTTAGGATGAGTTGCGTAAACGGAGGGATCTTATGATCGTACGTCTTGACCATATTGGTATTGTCGCACCCAACATCGAGCAAGCGCTTGGCATATTAGATGCGAAACTTGGATTTCCGCTCGCGTCGACCACACCACTGCCGGACGGAGCTTATTTTGCACCGGAAGGAACGCACAACTATATGTTCCAAGTAGGTACGGGAGAAACGATGATTGAAGTGCTCGTTCCCGTGGTACCCGAAGCAGGGACATACAAGTTTCTACAACGGTTTGGCGCTGGATTACACCACTGGGGATATGCGTGTGACGACGTCGAAGAGGAAGCCGCGCGGCTTCGGGAACAGGGATTACAGCAGATTGAGCTTGGAGGTCCGGATCCAGCGTCGATTACCGCAGCGTTTTTCCATCCGAAGACGGCGGGCGGAATCCTGACGGAGCTGGTGCCTTTGCGTCAATCGTGACATAGACCAAGCACATTGCGGAAGTCCTCGTAGTCGATTGAGACGAGTTTGTTGACGACCGCCGCCATGACGACCCTGAGGACTGTGTGCCCCGGGCCGTGGCTAATCGTTGTTACTTAGAAATTCAGCCACCGCTGCCGGAGCGTTTTTTCGCCGCTTCCGCTATTTTTTCCCATTGCTTGCGCTTTTTGCAGATACGTCGAGGTGCATGACTACCCGTATCTTTTATCTTTATGCAGATCCGTTCTTCTGGATCCTTTGCACCGTCCGCGGCATACGCTCCAGGCCCTGCTACGACGGTTAATGCCAGCAATCCAGAAACCAGTACTGATAACAAACACTTGTTCATAACAGTTCCCAATCCCTATATGGATTTATAAGTCTGCACCAGCATAACGGATTCTTGTGCGGACGTTTAGGGAAAATCGAAGGGTTTTCTAAAACGGATTAGCGCTCAATCGCCGATTAGTACGTGGATGTAAAACGAAGGCACGAGAATGCGGTTGCAATTAAGTGCGGGTGGTAGAAAGGTTGAAATCCGACTTCGATCTTCGCAAGCCGGATGGCGTTAACGTTATGTAGAATTTGAACGCTGACTCCGTCAGAAAGCGTTGCTATGCAAGGAGAACGCATGACGAAAAATGTCATATTGATCATGACCGACGATCAAGGATACGGTGACCTAAGTTGCATGGGTGCCACGGATTTCCGAACTCCACACCTAGATCGACTTGCAAGCGGTGGCGCACGTTTTTCATGCTGGTACTCGAATTCGCCCGTCTGCTCCCCGTCACGAGCAGCGCTGTTGACGGGAAGATACCCGGGTAACGCGGGTGTTCGGTCTATTCTGGCGGGGCATAGAACGGCTACCGGATTACCGGCGCACGTGCCTTCGTTACCGCGTTTGCTACGCCAATCGAATTATCGAACCATCATGAGTGGTAAGTGGCACCTTGGACTCGCTGACGGTTGTCGGCCGCATGATCATGGCTTCGACGATTGGTTTGGTTTCTTGGCCGGGTGCGTGGATTTTTATAGTCATATTTTTTATTGGGGTATGAATCGGCCCGGACCCGCGCTCAACCCGACGCACGATCTGTGGGACAACAATCAAGAAATTTGGCGAAACGGTGAGTATCTGACCGAAGTCATTACGCAGCGGGCGGTGGGCGCAATTCGTCGAGCCTGTGAGGACGATAAGCCATTTTTCCTTTATGTCCCCTATAACGCTCCGCACTATCCGATGCATGCTCCTAAGGAATATATGGATAGATTTGACCATTTGTCCTGGGATCGTCAGGTGATGGCAGCCATGATTAGTGCGGTTGACGATGGCATCGGCGCGATATTAGCTGAGTTAGATCGACAGGGCCTCGCCGACGCCACGTGCACCTTTTTTACGTCGGACAATGGGCCGTCACGCGAAAGTCGTAACTGGCTCGACGGCAACCAAGATCCATACTACGGTGGCACCGCTGGTGGGCTAAAAGGCCATAAATTTAGTTTGTTCGAAGGCGGCGTACGGGTTCCTGGAATCGTTCATTTTCCGGGCATTGTGCCCGCGGGCCAAGAGATTAAGACGCCGTTTTGTTCCGTTGACGTCTTGCCTACCCTTTGTGAGTGGTTAGAGATTGACACTAACGGCATGGAGTTGGATGGGGTATCCCAAGCTCGCTACCTCTCCGGATTAGAACCGTTTGTTGAGCGTGACCTGTTTTGGGAAATGGGCAAACAGACGAGCATCCGTAGAGGCCCGTGGAAATTGGTGCTAAACGGGGAGCTTGTGGAGGGCGTGGAGGACCCGGATAAGATATTTCTCGCGAATCTGGATCTCGACTCTGCCGAGGGAACAAATAGAATCAATGATCGCCCCGACTTGGTGCATGAGTTGCGGGAGACGGCTGAGACGTGGCGCCGCCAACTAGAGGAGCGCTGGGGCCGAGAGTTCAGCATCGAGCGTCAAGGCACGACCGGGCGTACTAGCTAAACAGCGGTATTCTCTGTCCAGCATTTCACGAGTTCTTTGCTTGCATTGTGCTTTTGCAAGTAATCGATGAAGCCATCAAAAAGTGATCCCGTAACGTCGGAGTGATCGGCAGCGACATCCTGTTCTGCGAACGGATCCACCGACAGGTCGAATAGTTCGGCTGGCCCATTATGGCCGACGGGCGCAAAGCCCCAACGACCATCAGTGACCCAAGGTGTGGTGCTTTCCGGTGGAACCATCCCGTCAGCGGTTGGTTTGATGAAACCTCCTGTGACCGAGAGTTCGCGGTGGTTTTCTGTGCCATTGCGAAGGCAGGGCGCGAAACTGATACCTTCAAATGGTTCTCTTGGATCAAGAGTCACACCCGCTAATTCAGCCAATGTGGGCAGGATATCGACGGGCTGGGCGAGAAGTTGCAGACTCGCGCCGTCTGGAATTGCTGCGCCACCGATAAGGAATGGGACGTGGCTGACTTCCGGATAAATCGGCCAGTAACGCTTGTCATGGTCGCAGATATTGCTCTTGCCGGTGCGGTTGTGCTCACCAATGCTCGTGCCGTGATCGCTCGTAATAACAACAATGGTGTCGTCCCAAAGTTCTAGATCGTCCAGCTTCTGCAGAACGCGCCCAATGTGTCGGTCAACGAGTTCTGTTTCAGCGGCGTAGTGTGCCCAAAGATTTTGGAGTTCGACGTCGGTGTAATCGGTTGCTGGTCCATAGTTGCAGTGAATCATAGGAGTGCCGGTGTATTCGGGATCGTACCGTTTCACCAGGTATTCAGGCGCGTCCCATGGCTCGTGAGGATCGAAGAAGTCGACCCAAAGGAAAAAAGGATCGGCTTGATAGTTCTCTTCTAGCCACTGCACTGTCGTTGACGCAGTACGCGCGCTGAACGTTCCGGCTTCGGTCGTCACGTCTCGATTGATCCAACGATGAGTGTCGGCAAGTGTGCTGCCCCGAAAACTCGGCACACGTCTTGTTTTCGCGTGCGGCATGACGACAGGGATGTCATCGTTTAGATGCAGCAAGTGCTTATCACCTTCCTGTCCTCGGTGTTGAAAGGCGGCGGTGAATGATTGTTGAAAACGAGCGTTGAAAAGGTGCGGGCAGTCGCAGATTAGCTGCGAGACATACCCTTGCCTCCCCAACAATCTGGCAATGTGATTACGGCTGCTGAGGTCGATGGGCTGCCACGGGAAATGTGGCCAGCCGAGTTTGCTCGTTGCAACATCCGTACGATGCGGAATCGTCGGGAAGCTCCCGGTATGAAAACCCTCGATGCTGGTACCACGCCGTTGACTGAATGCATCGAGCTCGGGTGTTCGAATTGGCCGTCGCGCTCGATCCTCCAGATTGTCGTATCGAAAAGTATCGGTAATTAACAAGACAATGTTTTTCATAATGCGTCCAGACGTGGTTTAACTACTGCGCGTATCGGTGAACGTTAACCGATTGCTGAACGGATCGATCACCGTCACTTCGTCCCCCGCTGGGCCTTTCTCGATACCAGGGCGGTTGTACTTATAGTTTTTTGTAGCGAGTTCCTGCTGGAACTCAGCCAAGCGTGTTGTGTCAATGCGTACATGGGATCCTGGGGTCGCGTCTCCATGGTGCTCGGACAGATGCAACGCGCAATCGTCTCGCTCGATCCCCATATAGAGGGGGGCGTTGTCTTCGAACCGGTGTTCAAAATTAAGCGTAAAACCGAGAAATTCAAGGTAGAACTCCCGTGCTTTGACCTCATCGAATATCCGCAAAATAGGTGTGACCTGCCCGAGAGCCATGGTTTGCTAATCCTTGTTCAATGATTCAGAAAGCATAACTCGAAAAAAAGCGGCCTAACCTAAAAGCTTCGTGTGCTATCGAAGTTGGTCTGCTACGTTCAGGAATCTTCGAGCACAGAACGTGCTGGCGATAACGTGTCGCCCGTCGATGCGCCGGGTAAAGCGCAAGAGGATTCAAATCGCTGTCCAGGTTTCGCGTCAGTATTCCAGACTTCAACGGCCCCATGAAGAGAAGTAATCGATGCGTATCCAGCACGAACGGCTCCGAGGTCAGTCGTCTCGTCAGGAAGGTATCCGGTTTCGACGAGATGGAAGTCGAGTTGGTCGTCCCCCACCGAAGAAATGGCACTGCGCACTGATCCGAACTTTGCGAGTCCCGCCCATCGAATGCCGACCACTTCTTGTCTGGGAAGGCCTGGTACGTTGACGTTAAAGACACCGCGGATGGGGCCGGTAACGACGCTGGGCAAAATCTCGACCGCAATTTGCGCGGCGGTCTCCCAGTGCCACTCGGTGGAGCCGTCAAGGCTGACTGAGATTCCTTGGAGTCCAAAATTTTGAGCCGCGAGTGCAGCCCCAACGGTTCCGCTATGGAGGGTTGAACGGCCAGTGTTTAGTCCCGCATTAATTCCGGAAACCACGACATCAGGAATGGGGCCAAAAGCTTCGAGGTATCCCGTCACGACACAAAGTGCTGGTGTTCCGGAGATGCCGTAGGCCTCGGCATGCAGTCCGGGGATCGAGTGTCGCGAAACGTGCACCGGCTCTTCAGACGAAATACGCCCCAAGGACGTGCCGGTACCAGAAGCATCGTGGTCGGGTGCGACCACGATGACCTCGTACCCAGCGTTTTCGATGTGACGCGACAGCTCATGGATACCGGGGCTTTGAATCCCGTCGTCATTCGTTATGAGTATGCGCATCGGGTTCCTTATAGAGATGTTGGGCAGCGATTTCTTCGTTCAATTCCACACCTAAACCAGGGCCCTTGGGGGGAATGATGTAGCCGCTATCCCACTCGATGGGGGTTTCAAGAATGTCCGCGTGAAAGCCATCGAAGCGGCCAATGCTTTCTTGAATAAGGAAATTGGGGCTGCAGGTATCGATTTGGATATTTGCGGCAGCCTCGACGGGTCCGCAGTACAAATGCGGCGCGATTTGAGCGTAATAAGCTTCGGCCATGGCGGCTATTTTTTTGGCCTCCAAAATGCCACCGACACGTCCGAGCGCCATTTGTAGGATAGCGGCAGCCTGTTTTTCGAGAAGTTCGCGGAATTCGAATTTCGTGGTTAGGCGTTCGCCAGTTGCGACGGGAATACTTGTCGCCGACGCGACCCTCGCCATCTCGTCTCGGTTTTCAGGCGGCACGGGCTCTTCGAACCAAAGGGGATCGTACTTTTCGATCCGTCTAGCGAATCGAATAGTCCCAGAAGTCGTTGATTGGCCATGCGTTCCGATCAGAATGTCACCACGTCCGCCGAGCGCGTCGCGGACGCTTCGAACGACTGCTTCGGCGTTGTTTAGTCGATCAAGAGGCGGTTCTCTAGGGTCCTCGTTACCCATCACGTCGATCAGTGGGTCGAACTTGACCGCTGTAAAACCCTCTTTTAGATAAGCTGCCGCTCGCTCGCCGGCGAGGTCGGGATCGGTATGAGGTGATCGCCGATTGGAGCTATCGGCGGCGGGGTAGAGATAGGTGTAGGAACGCAGACGCTCATGGTATCGACCACCGAGCAAATTGTAGATAGGTTGATCGAGCGCTTTACCGATGATGTCCCAGCAAGCCATTTCAATTGCGCTAAGTACACCCATCACGGTGTGGTCTGGGTGTTGGTGGTGGTCGTGAGATTCGTAGCCGTCACCGTAGTATACCGTCCGCCAAAGCCGTTCGACCTGAAAGGGGTCCGAATCGATCACGTAGGTTTCGCCGATATCTTCCATCAGGCGCGCGACCGTGAGCGGGTGGAAAGGCACCTTGTATGCCTCGCCGATCCCTTCGATGCCACCGTCAGTGGTGAGTTTGACGAGCGTCCAGTAGCGGCCGCCGTGATGCGGAGGCGGGGTGGCAATGATGTAGGGTTTGATATCGACGATTTTCATGGGGAAGTCCTGTTATTTGTA
Source organism: Gammaproteobacteria bacterium (assembly GCA_002715785.1). Lineage (GTDB taxonomy): Bacteria > Pseudomonadota > Gammaproteobacteria > Pseudomonadales > Azotimanducaceae > UBA11889. The sequence goes on from PBAA01000034.1 coordinate 22,620, forward strand.
CGTCAAACGGGCTACGGCGGTTTCGTTGAGCTCGATGCCGAGACCGGGTCGGTCAGACAATTCCATGCAACCATCCTTGGGAATGACGCCGTCGCCATACAATTCTGCGACATCGTCTAGAGGTCCAGAGAACTCGGTCGAAAATTCGTGTGGCCGGGTTGCATTTTGAACCGTGACGTAAGCATGCAACGACGCCATCGAGTTGATACCTGCTTGCGGGCTATGCGGCATCACGGGCTTATCGAGGGTGGTGGCCATGTCATAGATGCGCTTAACTTCGGTAGGTCCTCCGGCATTAAGAATGTCGGGTTGGAGGATGTCGGGATTCCCGAGATCAATCAGTTGCTGAAACCACCAGCGAAACGCGTCTTGCTCCCCGGCCGATACGGCGACATCCAATGCGTCGGACACTTGCCGCAGGCCAGTCAAGTCGTTGTGTGGAATGGGTTCTTCGAAATGATCGATCCCGAGAGCTTCGAAACGGCGTCCCTGTTGTATTGCGGTGGATACGGAGTAGCCATTGTTCGCATCAAAGCCAAGGTACACATCGGTGGGTAGAAATTCGCGCACGGCCTCGAACAGTTGGAAGTCTTTGTTGGGATCTGCGTCCTGGCGCCATCCGCGCCAATCCATCCGGATCTTAAAAGCGCGAAATCCCATCGACCAACCCTCTTTGACGAGTTGCAGCATCTCTTGCGGCTGCATTCGCCAGCCCGATCCGGTGCTCCAGTAGAGAGGCACCGACGTTCGGGCAGCGCCGCCCATCAACGTATAGACGGGGAGACCGGTTTCCTTTCCCAGCAGATCCCAGAGAGCAACGTCGACGGTGCCAACCACCCATCCTGGGAGTTTGTACATCCGTTCTTCACGGCCCAACGCAAGGGTGTCCCAATGACGGTGAATGGTTCGCGGATCTTCTCCCAACAGGGCGGGTTTGATAGCGGTTTCCAGATACGCGTTGAACACCTTGCCATTACGGCCGGGTGCTTCGGCCCATCCTTCAACTCCCGCGTCTGTGAGTACGCGTAACAATCCCTTTCCCGTTGTCAGGGGGGTATTGGTGATGTCTGTGATTTTCATAGCACCTCGTTCATCGGAGGGTGGGACGGGTCCAACCTCCAGATTATAGGGAGTTCCCATGATCGATAATGTTGTCATTGGTCGAACCCGCCATTCGGTGGTTAGTATGGCGCACAGGGGTGGGACCATTTGCGTCTGATATTTATCTGCGTTGGTGGTCGCCCAAATCGGGACACGACTTATTAGAGGAACAACTCAATGAAAATGAAGTTACTTTTTCTGCTTACGTTTATATCGACGGCGTTATTTGCGGACGTGCTAGAAGTTAGGTTGTGGAAGGCGATACCGGGGAGTTCGGCCCAACTGATGCAAAACGCGTTAGAAGCGCGAGGCATCCATCAGAAGCTTGGTGGACAGGTTGTGGTGGCGACAGACCGCCAAGGCCGGCTTCATTATGCGACAGCCCATAAGAATTGGACCGGGTGGGCCGCTTTCCAGAAAAAGCTCGAGGCAAGTGACGAATGGTCGGCTTTCGCCCAGAAGATCGGGGCAGCTCCCACGGCAACATTAGAGTCGCACTACCTGGTCAATCAAGTCGCGCCGATGCTGCCGTCGAAGGTTTATCAGGTCTTCGTATGGGAAGCGTTTCCAGGGCGACGCAGCCAGATGATCGAGTCCGCCAACGCGGCACAACCGTTGCACGAAAAACTCGGTGCGTCGGTGGGGATCAATATCGACCAGATGGGTCGCCTGCATTACCTGATGTCGTTTGACACGTGGGCCGATTGGGCCAAGTTTCAGGACACTGGCTCAAGCGACGAGCTCACGACCTTTTTTGCCGAATTCTATTCGAACCCGCCCGGAAAACTGGTGGAGGTGTATAACGTTACCCGAGTTGACTAGGCCAGTGTGGGCGAGCAGCTAACATTCGCGCGGCCTTGCGGAGGTTCAGTTCGGCACGGTGCCCTCGATGACCATGTCCCAATGGGCGAGTCTCTCCGGGCCGACCGGGTGNGTGTCAAGAAATGTTGAACGCACCCGNNCGCGATCGCCGAGTCGCGCTAGTTGGANAAATTGTGATCGGGCCTGAGTAAGGCTGTAACCTGCATCANATAACAGGCGGCCGGCCANGATGTCCGCCTCCTTTTCCTGNGCGCGNGAAAACGATTGATTGGCAANCCAGNNTCCCACCTCGGCGCCGGTATCTCGGCTCTGAGAAGATCCGCCGCCGANTGTCGTCGCAACGGCGGCNCCGATGAGGGATCCCAGAANATTCCGTGCCGCGCTTTCGTTGAGGTGATTCAGTAAGTGATGACTAAGTTCGTGCGCGATAACCAGTGCGATTTCAGCGTCGTGTCGGGCGTATTCGATCACGCCCCTNTGGATCACAATTTCGTTCGTCCCAGTTGCATATGCATTTACTTCATCCTCGTCAACNACGCTGATCCGCCATGCTCGACAGTCCGTCGAAGCCCGTTCCCGCAGATTAAAGCAAAGTTCGCGTGTCGCNGGCTGAAGCNGTTGTTCGATTTCANCGACTCGTCTTTCGGCGGNGTTCAAACTNACCGATACAGGTTCCCGNGCTGGCGNGGCCTGAATTTCACGGGCCGCNTGTACTAANGCGGTGTCTGGTGGGATGGGAAGTTGATAGGTAACNCCGCACCCATGCAGCANAAAAANACCGGCAATTAAGCGGTATCGCGAAACCATCAGGCCGATTGTACCNGCTGAGGNGCNAGCCNTCCGAGAGATCATGGGGTGGCTCTTGATCGGCGANCAGAGATGAGTCCTAGGGTGGCTTTANGCNNNCTNGCCNCTNNTTGGTGAATTCCTACAGCGCGATGCACAATGGTCACAANGAAAGAAGACTGGAANCTCGATGNTCCCATCGCCTCGTTCCATGCAAGANTTTTCTCCCGAATGGCTCAATCAAGTNTTGTCCAAGNACCTTCCNNGTGGNGTCACGGTGAGNGGCGTTGATGTNGAACCNATTGGNGATAATCTTGGTTATNTGGGGATATTGGCTCGTTTGANNCCGCAGTTCTCNGGNCCACNNCCGGCGAACTTACCNGAGACNTTTGTAGCCAAACTTCCNGCCACCNANGAANCANCTNTGGAAACCGGTATGGCGTTGAGGGCATACGAAAGNGANNCNCTTTTCTATTCGAATTGCGCCNACGCNGTNCCTTGTGATCCNCCNCGCCATTATCACAGCGTGTGTGATGTNGAATNGCGCGACTTCGCGATTCTTATGGAAGATCTCACNGACGTGCGGTTTGTTAATCAAGTTGATGGGACNCGCCCNGANGATGCGATGTTGTTTATTGANGGATTGGCCGATTTNCATGGTCAATTTTGGGACAACGATGCCTTGCATCGGCTTGATTGGCTNCCGGACATCTCGGAATTTGGNGTCGCGTANAAGCCGTTGCTNGAATCTGGANTNCCTCAATACAAGGCNAATTGGATCGATCGACATGCCCCTGANATTGCCGAGGTGTTCGANCTGGCGAACGAACGTTANCCGGAAGTCGTTACNCGGTTGAGNCAATTNCCCTGCACGCTCGNGCACTGNGACCCACGTATCGAAAACGTGGCNTTCGAAGNGACAGGCGGNAGGGATCGNGTTCGTCTATACGACTGGCAACTGGTATCTCGCGGTCCAGCNGCNTACGACGTGATGTACTTTATGAAACANTCNCTCGATCTCGACGTNCGTCGAGAAATACAAGGCGATCTGTTCGACCGGTATTTNGCGCGGTTAAGTACGCANGGCGTCACATACAGTCGACACCAATTAGAACANGANATTGGNATGGCCACCTGCACGATNTGGTCCTTCTTGAGCATGATCGGCAACTTCTTTTTCCCGACGGAAATCAATAGCAAGTTGGCTGAAGTAACGCTTCCGAGGTTTGACGGCATGATCCACGATTTTGGNGGNGTTGAGTGGCTTAAGTCGCTGTAGCGGGTGGTTGGTCATGGATCAGTCGTTGAGTTTGACGGCCAAATGCTAAACGGACGCGCAACATGACAAGCAAGCGGTGGCTGTTGCTCGTTCTTTCAGTTTTAGTCGCCATTCCCGTTCTGCTCGCACTTGTATTGCTTTTTTATCCTCGTCCCCACGACGAGACCCCCGCGTGGGTCTTCGAAGGCGATGCCAGTACGATCGATTATTGCGCGCTACCAATTTTGGATGGGTCCGGGTTGCTCGCTGCTGAGATTCCGCAAGGACACACACCAGATTGTGGCTGGGAAAAGTTCCCGCAACCGATCCTGAAGGGTTGTACAGAACCGTTGATGGAAGGGGCGGATGATCTGCGAGGACTTTGGCGTCAGACCGAGGGCGGTAGCGTTGGTCACATTGAACGGATTGAGCAGTGTGGGAATCGTGTCGTGGTGACCGCCGGTGGATTAATCCATGATTTGACTGGCGACGGAAAGTTGTCGGGTGCATCGAATGACGTTGGCCGACTCAATCTCGGGCCATTGCGGCTTTGTGTCCGAACCAGTGCCACTGTTGAGTGGCATAAGAAACAGCTGCACTTTTTTGCATTTGGTGGTCCTCACGTGGTGACGAGGTACTTGGATGGCGAAGAACTGGTATGGATCTATCCCGGCATCGGCACCACGCGCATGGAACGAATCTGCAAGCTTCCGAGCGCTGGCTAATTCAGCGAAGGATTGTTCCCGGTCGTAAGTTCTTACCAGGTGCCGTGCGTGGCGCCGTGAACGTTAGAGATTGTCGAGAAAATCCAGCAGCGCATGGTTCGTTTCGTCAGGCGCTTCTTGCTGGACCCAATGCCCAATGCCAGGAATAAGCACCACGCCACGTAGGTCAGAGGCAACCTGTCCTATGCGACTTTGAAGGTTGGCAGCACCGGCTCCAGCAATGACCATATCCCGCTCGCCCGCGAGAAACAGCGTGGGTACTTGAATGCCTGTGTCCGCCAGGTGCGCGGTGACTTCCCAGTTTCGTTCGATATTGCGGTAATAGTTGACGCCACCGCGAAAACCGGATTGTTCGAATTGCGCCACGTAATAATCGAGATCGGCCTCGGTAAGCCATGCGGGCAAGCCCTTGGGTGCACCGAGTCGTGGTATCCATCCACCGGCGACGCGCTTCGGGTCAACAACGGTAGGGTCTTCTCGAGGTGAATCTGGAGACAAATACAGACGACTGAGAAGACCGCGAGGATCGCTGTCGTACTCAGACTCCGCCACGCCGCCGGACTCATTGTGGTAGAGGATGTAAAAAAAGTTGTCTCCGAAGTTTCGTCTCATTGCATCCATGGGTGAATTTTCCGCTCGACCGCCGTACGGGACGCTCATCATGACCAGGCCGGAAAATCGTGTCGGATGGAGGAGAACACTGTTGGTGGCGACCGGCGCTCCCCAGTCATGCCCCACAATGATCGCTTTATCGACGCCGACCGCGTCGAGGATGCCAACCATGTCCGCCGCCAATTCAACGACGTCGTAGGCTTCGACGCTCTCGGGTGCATCCGTTTGCCCGTAGCCCCTCATTTCCGGAACCACGACTCGATAGCCGGCCGCAGCCAGCGCGGGAATCTGGTGTCGCCACGAGTACCAAGACTCTGGCCAACCGTGAGCAAATAACACGAGCGGGCCGTCTGTCCCTGCCTCAGCAATACGCATACGTATCCCATTCGTTTCGATGAAACGAAATGCGACGCCTTCCAACGATTCTTCGACCATCGTGGTTTCCTCCTTTTGTCGTTCGGATTCAGTTGGCGCTGCCGGCTCGATGCAACCCGAACTAAGCAATCCGAAGATCCCCAGTATTACCCATTTTCGTTGCATATAAACTTTCAATTTGAGACAACGAGTCCATGGTATCTCGTGTCACGGTCATAGGGGCTTAGAAAAAGAAAGAAGATCTAATATCAACACGCTGACGACACATGGATATAACGTATAATATATTTAGGTAAATTATGTAAGATACTG
>PBAA01000034.1:28615-41115 GCA_002715785.1 Gammaproteobacteria bacterium
TNTATAATATAAATTACTTTTATGTTGACTTGGATAGGATGCGAGTTTTCGGAGGAGGTCGAGTGTCCGGTTCGAAACAAGGGAGATTTAGATGAAAGTGACCGACCTCAAAACCGTGGTTGTGGAGGCGGAAAAACCATACATCGGTGGCAAGTATTTCTTGTTCCTAGAACTCCTAACGGACGAAGGTATCGTTGGTATTGGCGAACGCATCGCGGGTAGCTCGTACTCTAATCGACTCGGCGACCTTAAATCGCAAGTCAATCTAATCGAAGAGTTCGTGGGGCAATTCGTCATTGGCCAGAACCCGCTCAACATCGAGCTTATATGGGACAAGATGTATGGGACGCATCACGATCTGCGGCACCCGAGTTTGTACGCAACCCCGGTGATCAGTGCGATCGATATGGCGTTATGGGANATCGCCGGCAAGGTGGCGAATCAACCCATCTACAATCTATTGGGCGGCCAATACCACGAAAAGCTACGAGCGTATGCGTACATGCCTAGCGTCGACCTGGACAAGTACCCTGAGAAAGCGGGTGAGGTCGCGGTGCAACTGCTGGAAGAAGGTAACTCGGCNTGCAAGATTGATCCGTTTATGCCGTTGCATCCGATACGCGATATTCCACTCGCGCAAATCGAGCATGCTGGCAAGATCTTCGAGAGCATTCGTAATGCGGTAGGTAATCGACTTGAGGTAGGGATTGGCACGCACGGGCAGATGCCCACGTACAGCGCCATTCGAGTTGCCAACTACTTAGAGCCGTATCATCCATTCTGGTTTGAGGAACCGGTGATGCCGGAGAACATCGACGAGATGGCGCGGGTCGCGGCGCACACTAGCATTCCCATCGCGACGGGTGAGCGCTTGGTGACGAAGTACGAGTTTGCTCAGGTGCTCGAAAAACAAGCGGCGCAAATCTTGCAACTCGATGTCGGTCAGTGTGGCGGGATTACTGAAGCGAAGAAGATTGCCAGCATGGCGGAAGCTCATTACGCCATGATTGCGCCCCATATGTATTGTGGCCCTGTAGCTGCGGCCGCTGCTATTCAGATCGATACCTGTTCTCCCAATTTCTTAATCCAAGAAGCCAATCAGGGGCCCCTTCATAAAAANATATTTAAAGAACCGCTCGTCTTCGAAAACGGATTTATTGTTCCGCCNACGGGACCCGGTCTTGGAGTGGAGTTCGACGAAGACGTCGTGAAGGCGCACCTCGTNTCGTAAATGGCGGGGCATGTGGTTTTGGATATGAAGTCCATGCTGCTCTTTGCGGCTTGTTTGTTGGCAGGGCCGGTAATTCCAGAAACACTTGAACAGCGGGTCGCAGACGTTCTGCGCCTGACGCCGCTAGTCGACGGTCACAATGACATCCCATGGACCGTGCGCACACGCTTCAATAATCGATTGGAAGACCTCGATTTCGGATCCGATTTGACGCGCATTGAAGTTCCGACACACACGGATATTCCGCGATTAAGGAGAGGCCAGGTGGGTGGCCAATTCTGGTCCGTGTATGTGCCGATCCAGGAATATGGTGGCGGGTCAGAGTACACACAATTGGTGATCGAGCAGATCGATTTGGTACACCGGATGGTTGACCGGTACGCCGACACATTTGAACTTGCTTATACCGCCGCGGATGTTCGGCGTATCCATGCCAGTGGGAAAATTGCTTCTCTGATTGGCATCGAAGGTGGTCATGCGATCAACGACTCCTTGGCAGTATTGCGGCGCATGTATCAGTTAGGCGCGCGATACATGACATTGACCCACTCGAAAGGACTGCGATGGGCCGATTCTGCGACCGACAAGGTTCGACACAACGGACTTACTGCATTTGGTGAAGCCGTCGTGCGTGAAATGAATCGACTGGGTATGTTGGTTGATCTATCCCACGTATCGCCAGACACCATGCGCGATGCGATCAGGGTGAGCGAAGGCCCGGTTATATTNTCTCACTCGTCGGCCTATGCNGTGGTGCCTCACCAACGCAACGTTCCCGACGATGTCCTAGAGCTAGTCCGTGAAAATAACGGTGTCGTGATGGTGACGTTTTATCCGGCATACGTTTCCGAGGCAACTAGGCGTTACTTCATAGAAGCCACGGCTGAACTTGAACGACTGCAGGCTGAATTTTCCGAAGAGGAGGTGCGTAGACGAGTGCAAGATTGGCAACAAGCCCACCCTTTACCGAGACCAACGCTGGCGCAAGTTGCCGATCACATCGATTACATACGCGGTGTGGCGGGGATCGACCACATCGGCATCGGTGCTGACTACGATGGCATGCCACCCGGGCCGGTTGGTCTCGAAGACGTCTCGACGTATCCCGCGCTTCTCGTCGAGTTGCTCAAGCGCGGTTATAGCGATCACGATATTGGAAAGATTGCCGGTGGAAATATTTTGCGCGTAATGCGAGACGTTGAATTGGTGGCTGAACGAATTGCAGAGCAACGATTGCCGTTGAAGGTCGGTACCCCGGACGTCGATTAACGCTCTTGATTGGGGTATCGGTTAAGTCGGGATTGCACTTGGTTTACGAATTGTCGATCGGTAGCGCCCAGTTTCAGCGCGACGTTTGCATAGTGCCTTGCTTGGTCGAAGTTGTTGTCCGCTGCGAATGCAATTGCCAACAGGTCCGCAGCGACTGGGTCATGTGGGCTTAAAGCGTATAACGCCTCGGCGATCGTAATTGCCCGTGGTGCATCGCGCACTGAAGCCTGTTGAGACGTCGCAAGTAATCTGATCAGCATGATCGCGGCTTGGNGGTTGTTAGGTTCCAAATCCAACGCCTTCTGTAACGCTGAGGATGCGTNAGCGTCTTGGCCGAGCCGGAGCCAGCTTAACCCAATGTTGAAAACCAGTGATGCGTTGTGGGGTTGGATTCGCTCGAGCTGTTTCCAGACGTCGATNGCGGNTCGAAATTTTCCCATCTCGGCGTAGGTCGTGCCGAGATTAAGGTAGGCTTGGGTCAACGCGGGATTCGTCGAAAGTGCGTCACTAAAATGTTCCACCGCTGCACCGTAATTACGCTGGCGATAACGAAGAACGCCAAGATTGAAGTGCGCGTGGCCGTAATTGGGATCCAGTTCGATGGCTTTAATCAGTGTTGTTCCGGCATGGTCCAACTGGCCATCCGTCATTAAAGCGAGGCTCTGATTACTCAACATTTCGACATCGTNGGGATTTATCGTGAGTCCGCGCTCAAAATATTCAAGGGCTTCGGCATACCGACCTTGTCGCGCTAGAACATTTGCCAGATTGCCGTAATCGAATGCTAAGCCGGGGCGGCGTGCCAACACCTGTCGAAATGCCGCTTCGGCACCAGCGTAGTCTCCCGACTCCGTCATGCGTTGTCCGCGGGCCACGAACGCACCGGCGGTTTCGCCAAAGCTTTGCATTGCCTTGATGATCGGGGCATCGAGAACCTTTGCGTGCGGGTACGTTCGTACCAACCACTCCGACTCCCTTGCCGCTTCTTCGTTGCCGAGTTTCATATGGACGTGCGCGAGAAGCGTGTAAATTTCACGATCGNTTGGATCGATTTGTCGAGCTTTTTGCAGGTGGGTTTGTGCCGTTACTAAATCGTTGTCGATATACGCGATTCGGGCCAAACCGATTAGGGCGAAACTTTGAGCCTCGTTGATCGGTAAAACGGCGTTATAAAGAGCTTGCGCTTCCTCGTATTGGCCATTTTGGGTGAGCGTGTCTGCATAAGTGACCGAAAGTACGAAGTCGTTCGACTTTAACTTCATTGCTTTCGCGTAATAGAAAATCGCGTCTGCCCGCTTCGAATTCCGTAGNGCGGTGGCCGTCAGATAGGGCCAACGATAATCCGAGGAGTCCTGTTTTGCCGCCTGTTGATAACAAACAATGGCGGGCTGTAGTAATCCGTGAGCATGGGACACCATACCAAGGCGGCCCCATGCTTCCGCTGAATTGAGATTTTTTTCTAGACNGGCCCGCGTCTTATCGATGAGTTGTGCGACGGGGGCTTCCATGTGGTTCGTGAGAATGCTTGGNATTTCNGCGCCTTGGGTCTCGAGTTGCAGAAAACCTAGGAGAACGAAGCNTCCGAAATNGCTAATTGGACGTGGCGATGTACTCAATTTTCCACCTCGACGGGCTTGCCTTGACCTTTCAGCAAGACGACCATTTGATTGCGTTTTAACGGGGGGAATCGTTCACGTTCACCGCGGGGCCAGGTNACGATAATTTCATCCGCNGAAAGCGCGCTGCCAAGCCCAAAGTGCACGACCGCATCGTGGCTTGATAGGTAACTGTCCGAGTGGATGACAGGCCGCACCTGCCACACGTTTCCTGCCTTAACGCGAACGCGCGCGCCGATTGCGTCTCGATTTAAGGTCGGGTCAAGTATGCGGAGCTGCAGCCAACCTCCCTTATCGGCTATTGTGTTTCGATATAGTTGAGCCGGCCCGTTCGAGTTCATAACGAGGATATCGAGATCGCCATCTGTATCGATATCGCCCGTTAGTAATCCGCGGCTTACGTGAAGATCAGTACAAAAGGGATCGAATACGGTACACCAGTCCGCGAACTTTCCATTGCCTACATTGACCATGAGGCGATTNGGCTCGGCATAATCGTCACGGAATTGATCCAAAATTCCAGCACCTGGGCTCGGTGCGTTTCCCGGTTGTTTGCGCACNCTTCCGTTGCTAATCGCGACGTCGAGCCTTCCATCTTGATCAGCATCGAACAAAGAAACTCCAAAACCAGTCTCTGGAATGCTCGGAATACCGAGACCGGATTGGATTGTCGCATCGGTCAATACCCGGTCATTTGTACTGAGGTACAGCGTATTCGTCTCGTCGTCCAGGTGGGTTAATAAGACGTCCAGTCGTTGGTCGGCATTTACGTCGCCAAGGGCGATGCCCATGCTTGCTTCGGTATCGCCAAAAAGATTGACCGCCGTACCATAGGCAACGCCTCGCTCGTCGAATGTCCCATCGCCNTTGTTGATCCAAAGGTGATTGCGTTCACCATCGTTAGCGACAAAGAAGTCGTCTCGGTGATCCCCATTGAAGTCAAAGCAAACGACGCCAAGTGCGTTGTTGTTTTTTTGGGAAATCCCCGATTTTCTTCCGATAAACGTAAACGTGCCGTCTCCGTTGTTCCGGTAGAGTCGATCCGCCTCGCCACGGTACGCATTTGGTGCGCAGTAATCGATGTCACCGGACTCGTCGGCGCACGCCTGCANGGGTTCTTGTGTCACGTAGGTCGCAACGTAGAGGTCCAGAAATCCGTCGTCGTCGATATCGCAAAAGGTTGCTGAACTCGACCAACCGTGTCCTTGGATTCCCGCTTCGACCGAGATGTCGGTAAATGACGTGTCGCCGTTATTAAGGTAGAGCCGGTCGTGATCGACGTTTGAAACGTAAATGTCGAGATCTCCATCGTTATCGAAGTCGCCCAAAGCACTGCCCATGCCAAAACCCGGGTCATCGAGTCCGGAGGTTTTACTGACATCTTGATACGAGCCGTCCGCATTTCGTTGGAAGAGTTTGTTGGCCGAATCACTAGGGTTAGNCGCNGCCGCGCCTCCGTTNACGAGATAGATGTCAAGATCGCCATCATTGTCATAGTCAAAAAGTGCNCCCCCAGANCCCATAATTTCNGCTAAGAGATACCGTCCTTGGACGCCGGACGTGTGTTGGAAATGTAACCGCGCCTCCAGCGTGATGTCGTCGAAGCGGTTATCCGGGGGATTCCTTTCCACCTTCTGGCAGGCATCGAGAAATAAGGATAGGCATAGNATTAAGGAGAAAGTTTTGATTGGCATGGNTGGCTAATACGACAAACTAGTCTGCGACTTGGTNGAGATCGCGTGTGGTGACTGGAGACCCAGCCGTTAGGCCAACGGAATCTGCGNGGAACTGATCGGTGGAGATGATGGCGATGTTTGGTTGTTTGGTTCGCATGTCCCGTCGCTACTAGATCTTTGTTGTTGTCGGTTACGATCTTTCACGGATATTACTTTGTAGCTGCATGGGTTTTACGCCTGTATCTTAAGGCGATGAAAAAATTATTGATTGTTGCTGGAGTATCGCTCCTTGCAGCGTGTTCGCCCGACCGAAACGATGTAGCTCATCTAGACACTGACACCGATTGGAAGGTCTATCTCGGCGATGCGGGTCGACGACACTATTCAAAACTTATCCAAATCAACCGAGATAACGTTGAACAGTTAGAGCTGGCATGGAAATACACCTCAAGCGATCGCGGTGGCTCAATGTATGCCAGTCCACTGGTAATCGATGGCGTCCTATACGGCTTGTCGCCTCAGCTTGTCGCGTTTGCTCTGAACGCGGCTACTGGGGAAGAGTTATGGCGCTCTGATCCGGAAATTCAGGGTGCCCAGCGTGGGTTGATGTGGTGGGAGAAAGATGACGACCAACGCATTTTTTATACTGCCGGACGGATTCTGATCGCACTCGATGCAACCAACGGTAACCCCATTAAGGAATTTGGGGTCGATGGCCGCGTCGATTTGCGTCCAAGCGGTCCCGAAAGCTACATGGGGGTGACGGTTCCCGGAGTCGTGTTCGAGGACATGATTATGCTGGGGTTCTCGACCACCGAAAATGCGGATGCCTACCCTGGATCGGTGCGCGCGTTCAGCGCTATTGATGGCAAATTAATCTGGACCTTCGACACCATTCCTGCTCCTGGGGCCCCGGGCTCAGAGACTTGGGCCGAGGGTACATTGGCCCATGCAGGCGGTGCGAACGTTTGGACGGGGATGACCTTAGACGAAGAGCGAGGCGTGCTGTTCGCTCCGACCGGATCGGCAACTCCCGATTTCTATGGGGCAAGTCGTCTGGGCGATAACCTATTCGCGAATAGCTTAGTGGCCATCGATGCTAGAACGGGGAAACTCAACTGGCATTACCAAGTCGTCCGCCACGATCTATGGGATCGGGATAATCCGTCCCCGCCGACGTTGGTGCAACTGGAGCGTGATGGGAAAGTGATTGAAGGGGTTGCCCTAACGACGAAGTCGGGCCATCTCTACGTGTTTGATCGCGATACTGGCGAATCGATGTATCCCCTTGTGGAAGTGGAGACGCTTCCGAGTACNTTGCCCCGCGAGGAGCCGGCGCCTGTACAAACGGTCTCCAGCGTCGCCTTTAGTCGTCAGACTTTTAAGATCACGCGGCGGACCCCAGAGGCGACCGAACACGTGGAAGCGTTGATCAAAGATTGGGATCTACGTCCATGGGCACCGCCTAAAGTGGGAACCGTCTTGATCACGCCTTGGTATGACGGTGGAGCCGAGTGGGGCGGATCTGCGTTTGACCCGGCCAACAATCGTTTGATACTGAATGCGAATAACGAGTCGGGCATCCTAACCTTGACCGAGATACCCGTGGGTTTTAGTAACGCGGGTGCATACGCGACGCATTGCGGATCTTGTCATGGCACAAAACTTGAGGGAACCGAAACGGGACCTACACTGCTTGGCATTCTCAAGCGAATGGATTATCGAAAAATAGCGAAAGTAATCAATGATGGTGCCGATCGGATGCCAAGCTTCTCGCACCTCAGCGGAACGGTCCGAGGGCGAATCATTACCCATATTGTTGCGCCAAAGCCCGTTGTTGATGAACCCACCACTGAAGCGTCGTACACCCACTGCTGTTATACCTATCTTCGAGATCATGAAGAGCTTCCAGGAACTGAGCCGCCGTGGGGGACACTTAACTCCATCGATGTGGCGTCAGGCGACATCGTTTGGAGTGTCCCATTCGGTAATTATCCGAGCCACCCAGATCTTGGTCTTGGTGCGGTGAGTTACGGCGGACCCGTCGTGACTGCCTCGGGGTTAATCTTTATTGCAGCAACACCTGATAAGAAGCTTCGCGCGTACGACACGCGAGATGGCCAAGTTCTATGGCAAACGGATCTCACCGCCGCTGGATTTTCGACTCCGGCGATCTATAGCGTTGATGGGAAACAATACGTCGTCATTTCCGCGGGCGGTGGTCGCATGGGTCCACCATCGGGTGCGGATTATTTCGCGTACAGCCTCCCGGATTAATCGGCGCCGTCGAGTCTAGCGTAAATCCTGCCAACGGCTTGCGGATCGACGCCCTTCCGACGAACGCCGAGCGTAGAGGCATGGTTCGTCATATCGATCTCCCTTGCNGCGTCCGCAAAGGCAACACCTTGTTCGTGCATCGGCACTACTTTCTCCCAGAGGTCGGCGTAATACGCTTGCACGTGGCTAATCAAATCCCGATCGGTAAACGGATTACCGTGACCCGGCACGATGGTTTCGAAGGCAAGGCCTTTCAAGTTTTCTAGGGTTTGGACCCACTCATCCACATAGCCATCGCCNAGGAAAGATGGTCCCTGGAGCATCATGTCGCCAGTAAAAGCGAGTTTTTCTGCGGGCAGGTAAACGGTGATGTCGCCACCCGTATGCGCGCGCCCGAAGAAATGAATTTGAATTTCGCGACTTCCGCGAAAAAGCGTCATCCGGTCGTTTAGTGTTGTGTCGGGCGGAATGGGAGCGATTTCTTTCCAGTCTTCAGCTTGCTGCGAGTAAAGATCAAACCANTTTTGTATTTCAGGTCGGTCTTCCTCTGAGGCGTTCGTGAGCATCTCGCGGATNCGAGCGAGTGTGGCCTTGTTCCCGGCGGTGGCGANTACATATTGCGTTTCTTCNAACGGCGTACCCGCNAATTTCATGCGCGTGTATTCGTGNCCAATGATCTGCACCCCATCGNCAAAAACTTGGTTGCCGTGTGCGTGATCCCAGTGAAAGTGNGAGTTAATCAGTGTGGTAATGGGTTTCGTTGTAACTGACTTGATCGAGGCCACTAAGTCTCTCGCTTTCGCCGGCGTTAAGTGCGAATCGACNACGACCACGTCCTCTTCGTTAACGATGACAAGCGCATTGCTATTGAAGAGAGGCGCGGTGGTTTGNGCGAGGTAGACGCCATTCGCAACCTCNGTGAGCCGGTGAGAGGNCGTCGTGATGANGTGTTCGTCNGCGACNAGGNNCNCCGANAGNGCGAGNAATANCAAAGGAATAATCGTCCGCTTAATGTTCATGTTCTTNCAGACCTCCAAGGCCAATGATTCGCGTTTGNTACGGTCTCCGTTCCCGTCACGAGAGTATCAAAGTCCGGGCGCGAAATTTNGGACTTCGAATGACCCNCAGTTTTGGCATGTGAGATAGTTAGGCTGTTCGATTCGTNTAAACACAGGGGGGTACGGCATGGCGGANTACATCCCAACGCCAGTTCAATGGGTTCGAGAGCAAGTGGANCGTTATGAAGNGAGTGGTGGAACCGAGGGTGTGGGGCTCATGGACACCGGCTTACCTTGTGTCATCGTGACCCATACCGGCAACAAGACCGGAGCGATCCGAAAAACGCCGCTCATGCGCGTGAAAGATGGCGACAACTATGTGCTGGTCGGGTCGCAGGGTGGGGCGCCGAAGAACCCCGTATGGGTCTACAACCTTCGGGCGAATCCTTCAGTGGAGATTCGAGATGCGACCGAAGTACTGGCTATGAGGGTCCGAGAGGTCAGTGACGATGACGAGCGCGGGCGAATTTGGACGGTAGCCGTTGAAGCATTTCCACCTTATGCCGACTACAAAGAGCGCACATCACGAACGATTCCAGTGTTTATTGCGGAACCGACCTAAACCACTGGTCTTCTGTAGTCATAGGTTGTCGAGAGTGTCGCATACGGAGCTAGCGTCGACGGAGTTGTAGCTGGCTACATTGCTGACCATTAGACCGCGTATGTTGGTTTCGAATCGGCTGGCTGATTCAGGTTCTGTTAACAAGAACTTCCTGTAGCGTTCGTCGCCCACAAGAAATACCTTGAGCCAAGCCAACGCGATCCGCCCGACATCACCGTTTCCCGTATCGCGGTATATGCCCTTCGGTCCGTTTGCTACCCAATGCCCGGCACCGCGGACTTCAAACAACAATTTTGGTGTAGTCGATGGCGTCGTACAGTAGTGGATTAAACCGTGTTCATTGAAAGGTGCTCGACGATCGTTTTCGCCGCCGATGATCAGTAATGGGACAGCGTGGTTAAAAATGCCTCCGGGTTCGTGCCAGGGACAAAGTCCGATAGCTGCCTTGAGCGTTGGGTTTTGGACGGCGGCCAGTTGCGCGCCACCTCCACCCATGGACCAACCGCTTACGGCAATGCGCGACAGATCAAGTCGTTGAAAGATCGGTGATTCTTCGCGGGTATTTTCTGCAGCAAGCGTGGCGATTGCGTCGACGAGTGCATCAGCACGATCCTTCGGAAAATCCTTGGGCGGATTATTGGTACCGATCGTCATTGTGACGATACCGTGAGATGCGAAAAAAGGGCCCCATCCTTGGATCGAGCGCTCGGAACTTCCCCAGCCTGGAACGATGACGACACTAGCAAGCGGATGGGCTGTTTCTGGAGGGTAATAAATAGTCGCGCCACGGTAACGAGGTCCATCTCGTAGACCGTCAGTTTCCCGCAATCGTTCGACATCGAAGGGTCCTGCGACGGCCAATGACTCGATTGTAGGTTCTGTGGACGCAGCCGAGTGAACGCCGGCGGGATTGGGTCCATCGTAGGCGTTGATTGATGCGTGTGGACCGATAAACGCTAGAAAAAACAACACCTTAAGACAGCGTATGAACATAAACAGGGCATTACCAAGAAGCCTCGCAGCGATAAGCGTACACCGAAATACGACCGATCAGATTATTCGCGTAGAAATGTCATGGGACGGTGATGAGATGGGCTATTTTGAGAAGCGACTCGAACGTTATCAAATGAATAAATTTGTTCGATTTCTCGCCCAGTGAGTGCAAGAATTGTCCCGCCGCGTTTGCTGTATTCAAGACGAACAGAAGATGAAAAAACGGAAGCTGCCTGAAACTGCAGAAGTCGTAATCGTCGGCGTGGGCGGAATTGTCGGATCGATGCTTGCATATTGGTTGGCGGAGCTTGGCGTACGAAACGTCGTGGGCTTGGAAAAAGCTGCGGTGATTCCCTCGGACATCGGCTCGACGTCACATGCATCCGATTTTGTGTTTAACACGTCTCACGACAAGTTGAGCAATTGGACGACGGCGTACAGCCGACGATTTTATGAGGACAATGGATTTTTTCTGAAACGCGGCGGGATGGAGGTATGTCGTCCCGAAGATGATGCTCGTTGGGAGGAACTGAAACGCAAGGTTGCTTCGGGAAAAGCGTTTGGGACCAACGTAAGTTTGATTTCGGCTCGAGAGGCAGCGACCAAGTTTCCGTTACTTGACGAGAACTCCATTCGTGGTGCCATGTGGGATCCGGATGCTGGGCTGGTGGTACCTAGATCGCAAGATGTGGTTGCCACGATGGTCGAGCGAGCGCGCGAGAAGGGCGCGCTTCAAACGTTCAGCGATACGCCCGCAACTGGTTTTGAGATCGTCGACGGACGTGTCACCGGCGTGCATACGGAAAGCGGTACGATACAAACGCCGCGGGTGGTCATCACATCCGGCATATGGGGCCCTTTGCTCGGAGAAATGGCTGGGGTTCCAGTACCGTTATCTCCCGTGGAACATCCGCTTCTCTTTTTTGGTCCGCTGGAAAGTATTCAAGGAACGGACGAATTTCTGGTCCACCCTCTTTTTCGGGACCAAGGCAACTCAGCGTACGTTCGAGACACGGGTCGAATTCATGGCGGCATGCTCGAGTGGGGGTATTACGAAGAAACAAATCCTCGGCTTGTCGAACCCAAAGATATCGGTAATCCTGAAAAGTCCATGGCTTCGCTTTCGATGCGGCACCTGGATTTAGAAGAAATCGCCGAACCTCTTGAAAAGGGTTTTACNACCGTACCGACGCTTCAAGANCTTGGTTGGGATGAGCGTAGTTCATTCAACGGACTGCTATCCGTATCAACGGATGCTGCATCACTCATCGGAGAAAGTCCCGAAGTCAGGGGTTTTTGGCTTTGTGAAGCGGTCTGGGTCAAAGATGGGCCAGGTTGCGCGAGACTCTGTGCTGAGTGGATGACCTCGGGTCGACCGCAGATGGATATGCACTCGTTTGACATCGCTCGTTTTTATCCTGCACAGAAAACCCCGGACTTTGTCCGTGACCGCGTGTTCGAGAACGCCCAAACCATCTATACGCCACCGATCCACCCGCGCGAGCCATATGTATCGCAGCGGCAGATTTTCGTTAGCCCTTTTTATGAACGGGAAAAAGAGCTAGGAGGACATTTTGATAACGAGATAGCGGGATGGGAACGGGCATTCGCGTACGAAACCAACCGGGAAAAGTTAGGCGACTACCTTTCACAAATTCCGGTACGGGAGAACGAGTGGGATCGACGCCATGTCCCGTACGAACTTGCGAATGCAGAGCAATTAGCGATGAGTGCCTCCGTGGGAATGATCAACCTATCCCACTTCGCCATTTTCGATATCGAAGGACCTGACGCGGAAAAAATGCTCGAATTTCTTTC
>PBAA01000035.1 GCA_002715785.1 Gammaproteobacteria bacterium
TGTATCGCACCCTCGGGCCAACGAACTCAGGTCGTAAGCACGCTCTTGGTCTCTTACCAGAATTTCGGTTTGGCACAGTACGGTGTGACATCGACGTTCAGATCGATACTATTGTGGTGAAGAGAGGTGTCGGTTGCGGTACGCCACGCCGTCGTCGAAGTTCGATGTCCGTTTGAACCAAGAAAAATGAGATGCAGTTCTATATAAGAAGCCTAGTCGTTGTCGCGTTAATCGTGGCTTCAGTATCCTGGTCGGCGGAGAGTGAATTGTTTCCGAACATTCGCAAAGCGCGCAAACAAGCGGATCAATCTGAAGCGTCTTCCGTCGTCGTGGATGAAGAGATGATCGTTACCGCGCCGAAGCCGAAAAGAGGACATGTGCCACAGTTTGAATATTTACTAGAGACGTATAAGGCTCGTAGCAAAGGGTCGCTTCTGTACCGTCAGGGAAAGTACGCCGAGGCCTTTCCATACTTACTTGTCGCCGCCAAGCGCGGATTTAAACTTGCCCAAGCGCGGGTGGGCTTTCTGTTTCAACAGGGTCTCGGAACCGAGCGCGATGGTGAGGCGGCGATTGCCTGGCTTGCACTCAGCTCGACGCCCGACACGCTTCCTGAGATTAGGAATTATTTTCGCCAGCAGTGGGCGAAGATTCCTCCTGAATACTTGCCCTATCTCGAAGAGCTTATCGAGGAATACAGGGAGGAATTTGGAGATCGCGAAAATCGAGTCGTGTGTGACACGTCCCGAAAAGCTGGCACCCACTTTGGAAAGCTGACATGCCGCTTTATGGATGAATCGTTCTATCAGGATTTCAGTGAAGCAATTAATTCGGACGAAGCGATTCCGCAAATTGGCGGTGGCGGCGCGACTGGTTCTCAGTCGCAGGGAGGAGGCTATCCCGGCAGCGGAGCTGGCAGTCAATAGGACTTGTCGATCCTGAAGTCGTTCGAAGATTAAGTCGAGTGTCGAATGCCTTTGGGGAGTCAGTCCTTGCGCACGTCAGATCGGATCGTCGATTTGATCTTGCGAATGGGTCCGCTATGAGGTCCCAATATTGTGGCGAGAAAACCCAGGCCAAGGTCGGTTAAAGTGGTGCGCAACCAAAACCCGATGGGAGAAAGTCAATCGCTACTTCGCTTTACGACATAAGTATAAAAACGTACGCGCAGATTCTTGGAGCGGTCACTAAGTTCCTTGAAAAAGGAAAAGAGCATTGCAATGCCAATGGTATTGATCTCGATGCGGTCGTTGAAACGAGTCTGTACCAGGATATGCTCCCGTTTCGATTTCAGATCGTCTCAGTTGCGCATCATTCGTTAGGCGCTATGGAAGGCGTACAAGCGGGCGTCTTCGGTCCCCCATCCATGGCGCCGGATCTTGACTACGAGGCGTTGCAGGCAATGGCCGGCGACGCACAGGAAAAGATTCAAGCGTATACGCCGGATGTTGTGAATGCGCTGGAAGGAAGTGCCGTGGAGTTCAAGATCGGCGGACAAAGTATGCCGTTTATCGCGGAAGACTTTTTAATGTCGTTTTCGCTACCTAATTTTTATTTCCACGCGACGACGGCTTACGACATCCTCCGCATGCAAGGGGTTCCGCTAGGTAAGCGCGACTTCTTGGGACAAATGCGTCTCAACATGTAGTGAATGAAACGAGATGCGAGGACGGTTTCAAGCTCGTCCTCGCGTCGTCTCGAATCAATTCGTCCGATTTGATCTGCTTATCTTATTGGATAGTAGACTCCTGCAATCGTCTCTTCGCGGAGGTCGAGTGTCCACTTGACGAAGTTCTGTGCCCCGTTCGAGACGTTATCCAGGAAGAGGACGGTGACAAGGTGTCCGGCACGCGACCAGTTGCCCATAAACGGAGAGCCCACCATGGAGCCATCGTCGAGTAATGCGCGTCCTTGGCCACCCAAGACGCCCTGGTTTCTATTGCTATCTGAGCTGGTGAGTTCGAGCGTAACCCAGACTTTCCCGTAACCTTCGACGGGTCCACTCGCCGTGATGGTCGATCCGGTTTCGTGTGAAATGATTGACGTAACGCGCATGTCGACGGATGCCGAATCGCCTAAAATCTCGAACGCGAACCCCGAGTTCGTGGTCGCCAAGAGCACAAGTACGGACGCTAATTTCCTAAACATTATCGCGGTCTCCCCTTCATCATTGTTGGAAGCGCCATGTTATGGTCGGGGCAGTTATTTGTCATGATGCTAGACCAATACTTGTTGTGACAGGCGACGACGGCCGAGTTGTGGCGACCAAAGATAGCGTGAGCTTAGATCGGGACATCGATGTCGCGGCGCGAGTGATTGAAGCGTGTTGTTGATAAATGCCTGAGCACCATCTGGACAAAGTTTGACGTTTACGGAGAGGAAATTTGGGCATTGATGGATTGCTGGAATGCATAGAGTCAGGCTCGATCACGACGATCGTTTGCGACACTGAAGCCGCTTGGCGTGGGGCGTGGACGAAGCACCAGTTGGCCGAACTCGACTCGGTATCCATGGCCGTCGCAGGGGGTGCGTTAGCAGATCGATTGGCCTGGGTATTTCATGCGGGCTACCAAGCAATGCTACGAAGGGCCTTCCCGTTCTGCCCGACGGATGGTTGGGCGAGCTATTTGGTGGCGGAGGATCGCTCCGGGGAGTATCCGGCGACGGTGTTGGAGAAGACGACCAAAGGAAAGCAGTTGTCGGGATGTAAGAGTTGGGTTGCAGCATCGGAGCATGTTGATCACCTGGTGGTTCGTGCGATTTGCAAAGATCGCAACGAATACGTCTTGGTTGAGCGCGAAGCCCAGGGCGTCGGTTTGTCGAGTCGTGAATCGCCCAACTTTCTCCCTGAACTAAGCCAAGGGTTTGCGGTCTTTGAGAACGTCGCTGTTAGCGAAAAGGAAGTGTTCTCTCGGGATCATTTGTCCAGCAATTTCTTAGGAGAGGAGCCGTACTACGTGTTGTTGGCGCTTTCCGCTTATATGGTCGCGCAAACGGGTGCGCATGGTGGACCGTTGACCGCTGAGATCGTCGCCCCGATTCATCTAGCTCGCCGATTAGCTGAGGAAAAAGTTGAGGGGGAAAAGTTTATGCAGGGTGTGGCTCTGCTCGACAAGGCGACCACTAGAGCAGCTCTTCAATTCGGACTATTTATCGAGCGTGAAAATAAGGAATTATTCCTCCTCTGGGAACGGGATAAACGACTCGTCAATATGTTTACACGAGGTTTGGAGAGAAGGGCGAAATAGGTTCGCAAATACTGTGACGAGCGGTCGTGAGAAGCGACGGAACGACCACGAGGTATTGCGACTTGGATAGTTGAAAGCCGAGAGATTGAGGATGGGTTCGAATTGCTCGCTCGCATTACGTTAGGTGCTATATGGTTCTGAACGTACGGAGAGCCTTCTGGCTATTGTTGCTCGCGTTGGCACAAGTTTCTGATGCCGCGGCATTCGACGTCGACGATGACGGAACGACCGAGGCGCTCACCGATGGTCTTTTGGTGTTGCGACATCAATTCGGATTTATTGGCCAAACGTTGGTCGATGGAGCGCTTGGATCGGGCGCGTCGAGGATCGATCCAGCTGAAATCGCGACGTATCTCGCAAACCAATCCGAAACCTTCGACATCGATGGCAACAATACCGTCGACGCGTTGACGGATGGGCTGCTGCTGCTGCGGTACTTGTTTGGGTTCTCGGGGGAAAGTCTGCGAGCGGGGGTGGTGGGTCAAGGAGCCACTCGCTCCAACTCCGATGCTCTTGGGGGATACATGGTTGAACACGTCTCCGCATCGGAGACCCCGGTCGATGGCGGACTACCGTTGAAGTACGAAAAATTTGATTCGGGCGTCGCCGTGGTGCTTGAAGAAGGCGTCGTCGTGATTACGTCAAACGGGGTCCCAAACCACAAGAGCCCATATTTTCTATCGTCGGATGATCGTTACGAGGCGTATGACGGTAACAACCAGCAATTCAATCTCAATCCAAATCGAATTAACGAATTTGATATGGAGTTTCGCGTGCCTGTCGTACCAGCTGAAGATCCCAATCATGAACCGACGCCGTTGGGACCAATCGGCGTGGCGGTCAATGGTGTGGCGATATACAACCAGTATGCGGGGCCCAACAACCGAGCGTTGACCTTCGAGATTAATAGCTTCGATCAATACAACGGTCATCCGCAGCAAACGGGCATGTACCACTACCACGTGGAGCCGCTTTGGATCACTGCGAACCGCGGGCGCGACGCATTTCTGGGTGTTCTTCTAGATGGTTTTTCGGTGTACGGGCCTGAAGATTTTGGCGCAGAAGTTGAAGAAGATGCGCTCGATGAATTTCATGGACACGTCGGTATTACGGTCGATTCCACACAGGCGATCTATCATTACCACGTGACCGATAAGGACCCGTACATCAATGGGAGTGGGTTCTACGGAACGGCGGGGACGTTTGCAGAATGAGCTGGGTTTTACTGATGTTGGGCACGCTCTTTGGGATCGATGCTGAAGACCCTCATCTTGAACGTGGTCTTCAACTCGCATACTTCGATAAGCCGCTGACCGGTTTTCTGCGGGAGTCCTATGATGACGGATCCATCAAGCGCCTGAGCCGCTACGTGGATGGGGAACGCGTTGCTGCGTATAAGTGGTATCCCGGCGGAACGCGGGCGTTCGTGAAGATCTACCGAAACGGCAAGCGGCACACCGAGCACGTTGATTGGTGGCCTAACGGCGAGGTTAAATATTCGCGCGTTTTCGTTAATGGGATTCAACAAGGCGAGGTGATTGCTTCGTATCGCGACGGAACGCTTGAAAAGCGCTTCAATTACGTCGACGGAAAGCAAAGAGGTCGGCAGCAATTGTGGAATGTAGACGGTAGCGTTCGTGCCAATTTCGTTATGACCGCAACCAGGCGTTACGGACTCATCGGTGAAAAGGTCTGTAACGGTGGGCCATCCGATCGGGCCGAGTTATGAAGAGAGCATGTTTTGTACTGTTAGTGCTGTTATCAGGATGTTCGAATAACAACGAGATAGGGCAGGGGTTGCCTTTCTACAGTGAAGATTTAGCACCGCGTTGGTCGGAATCGGATCCGCTCAGGCTCCCGGAATTCCTACTCCAAAATCAACAAGGAAAACGAATTACCAACGCGGACTTGAGCCGCCGCGTCATCCTCGTCAATTTCTTTTTCACAGAGTGTCAGGGTATCTGTCCGACCCTCACCGCAAATCTTGCCAAAGTGAGATCCACCGTCGCCGATACGAACCGTTTCTTGATTATTTCGCATTCGATTGCCCCGGCAACGGATACGCCAAGAAAATTGATTCAGTTTGCGTTAGATCGAGGGCTCCCACTTGAGGGGTGGGAATTGGTTACGGGACCGATTTCCGTCATTCAAAGTCTTGCTGAGAGCTTCGGTGTTGATTTGAATCGAGGAGTAAGCCCCGGCGCACTGCATACGGAACATGTTTTGTTACTCGACGCGTCGCTGCGTATTCGAGGCATATACAACGGGACCCTTAGAACTGAAGTTCGACACATGGTGAATGACGTCACCAAGTTGTTGACGCATGCGACCGACCATCACAACACTGCCGTTGCGAGTCAGATTTTGGCCATGCCGGTCGCGCGTACCGTTGGATCGGGTTCCTGATTCCGTCGGTCCGATCAATTACCCGGATGGTCCGACGGCTCGACGTCTTGTCGACCACGGGGAGTTTGCTGTTATCGTTCATCGGGGTGCTTCTTTGCCTGATGGGATTTTTCGTGTTGGAACGTCGGCTCGGCGTTTCGATTCTTGACGTGCTTCCGAACTATGATCTAGCGCTGGTCGAGGAGCGCATGCTCGACTACGGACCCGAAGGGCGAAGTCTGTATGCGTGGAGCGTGCTAACTTTGGACATGCTCTTCCCGTGTTGCTATATCAGCCTTACTGCGGGATTTACGATGCGCCTTGCCAGAGACCGCTCGGTGCGGTTCCTCGCGTTAACGCCATTTATCGCGGGACTAATTGATATTGCGGAAAACGTTCAGATTTGGAATATGCTGTTGAGCTTTCCGCAACTATCGGGCGAACAGGTGGCTCTCGCGAGCGCGACGACGTCGCTNAAACANGGNNTCGTTGCGGTAATGATTTTAGGGATGCTGATTGTCGGTCTAGACTTCTGTCGAAACCGATTCAACTGAGAATGGTTCNNATNTNAATAAATNGTTATATAACANTANATTAATAACTTATGTTNACANCGTATCGAGTACTTGATCTNACNGCTGGCGCAGACATGTTTTGCGGGTATCTGCTTGCCCATCTAGGCGCGGAAGTCATATCCATTCGCTCCCCGGAGGAACCATCTAACCGCCCTGTAAATCCGACACTCGCTGGTTCCCATCGCAGTCTGTGGTGGGAAGCGTACGCGAGAGGGCGAACGCACGTTGATCTAGACGTTCGGCGTGACNGGGGGGCGTTTCNCGANNTGGTGCAGGGAGCNGACTTTGTCGTTCATGGCTTTACCGAACGTGTTGCGGCCGAGAACGGGTTAGCGTACGAGGTTCTCAACGACCTAAACCCGAGCNTTATCGTGGTCGCGATTACGGCATTTGGGGGAAGTGGTCCGAAAGCCGAATGGCCTGCGACNGATTTGACGGTGTGGGCTTCCAGTGGCGCTCATATTCTGGCGGGCGATGCCGACCGGGCGCCGGTGCGCACGTCGGTACCCCAGGCCTTCTTCCANGCGGGNGCTGATGCGGCTGGTGCTGCTCTAATCGCTCTTTACGAACGCCATCGGAGCGGTGTCGGTCAGCACGTGGACGTNTCGGCACAGCAGTCGTCGGCNCAGGCCGCTTTGTCAGCAATTCTCNCGACGCCCAATGGCGGTGGAATGACTATCANTCGGNCNGCAGGCGGCCTGGCCGGCCTATTTCCGATTCGNCTTACTTGGCCCTGCANAGACGGGTATGTCGCNATCACNTTTCTTTTTGGCCCNGCGTTCACGGAGCCNAATAAGCGTCTCCTTAACTGGCTTTTCGAANACGGNGCNTGTACTGCCGATGATGTTGAGTTGGACTGGGGTTTGGAGATCGCGGCGATGAACACCGAAGGAAAATCACCGGAACCGTACTTTGCCCTGTGTAAAAAGATTGAGCAGTTCACNATGGAGCGAACCCAGTCGGAGCTTTTTGAGGAAGGATTACAANGAGGCATNTATATTGCGCCAACCTTTGANGTTGACGGGCTGATGCAAGAAGCGCACTTCAAGGCACGGAATTTCTGGCACTCGATTGAGGTGAGCGGNCNGGGNGCNCTTGTTCCGGGAGCTTTCGCCAAGTTCTCAGACACCCCGCTCAAGTTACCGGGNGCCGCCACGACNCCNGTGTCACCGGTGCANNTGAAANAGCGGANTAGCCNCCAANCGACATCTGAGTCTGGGCAGAACACAGATGCACCGCTAACTGGACTTAAAGTCCTAGATTTTATGTGGGTNATCGCNGGCCCGTTNTTCACGCGGGTATTGGCCGATTACGGCGCGACCGTAATCAAGGTCGAGTCGAGCACGAAACTTGAACCGGCTCGTGGTTCACCCACGTTCAAGAACGGCGAACCGGGNCTTGAGTCGGGCNTTCCCTTCGCGAATTTCAACGCGGGGAAGCTTGGAATNACCGTTGATCCTTCGAACCCNGCNGGNCGAGAGGTGATTCTCGACCTNGTCCGNTGGGCAGACGTNGTGACCGAATCGTTCTCTCCCAAAGCGATGAAAGCTTGGAACCTTGATTATNAGGCGCTGCGCGAAGTNAACCCGGACATCATCATGGTCTCCAGTTGCCTCATGGGACAAACGGGGCCNCGGGCNCAAGTTCCGGGATACGGAAATATGGCCGCGGCGATTACTGGTTTCTATGATCTGACNGGATGGTCGGACCGATCGCCGGCGGGNCCATTCCTCGCTTATACGGACGGCGTCTCGCCTCGATTCATGTTGGCGTCGCTGTTGGCAGCTTTGGACCATCGTCGACGCACGGGACGGGGCCAACACATTGATCTGTCCCAAGCCGAGGCAGCCCTNCACTTATTAGTTCCNGCGATTCTCGACTATCAGTTGAATGATCACCTGTGGCACCGTGATGGGAATCGCGATCGTGATTTATGCCCACATGGCGTTTATCCCACGCGCGGTGCCGATCGTTGGATCGCGATTGCCTGTCAATCGGATCGAGCATGGGNNGCGTTTCAAACTGTGTTGGGTTGGGTCGAGGATGAGTCTTTGGCAACGGTGGACGCGCGGCGNTNGCGTCAGGATGAACTTGACCGGCGTATNGGGGAATGGACCGTCACACAAGACGAGCGATCAATCGAGGCCACTCTCNTCGACGCCGGAGTTGCGGCNCATGTCGTCCAAAATTCGCCTGAGTGTTGGTCCGATCCTCAACTTACGCATCGNCANCACTTTGTCCGTGCCGANCACNCTTCATTGGGAGAGCTCGTGGTCGAGGGATCTCGCTTCAAACTGTCCCGGACCCCAGCTGACCTCCACCGGGCCGGTCCAGAGCTTGGCGAACACAACGTCCATGTGTTGGAGACGGTACTTGGCTACGGGCCNGATCAAATTGCCGATGTCTTCGCNTCTATGGCAATGGAGTAGGGCACGATACNAAANCCAANGTTNGGNTTTATTGGCGTCGGAATTGGCCGAGTGCGATGCAGTGATNNATTGCTAACCNGCGCCGTGCACNCTGTNTAGAACCTAGGATCGATNGGNCAGATTTGTCCGACAACGGCNTCGATGGCTTCGGCACCGGACAGTGCGAGGTCATCTCGCCATCGATCGGCATAGACTTGCACCCCGGTCGGAAGACCGTCCGCGACGCCTATCGGTATAGCCGCGCTTGGTAGACCCAGCACGTTGGCAGGTGAAATGAAACGTAAAAGATCGATAGCCAGTTCCAAGCCGACGACGCCATTTATATCCGCGTCGTGCTCGAATTGTGGGCCGGTCCAAGTAGGACCCACCATGATCGGATTAGCCGNGAAGAATTCGGACCAGAGCCTGCTAAGNCGGTTTCTTTCGGCGTGAATATTNGCNAGCCCGACGGCGNCGGGATCGTTCCGCTCNCACAGTAGTCGTAAGAATTCGAGCGGTGCATCGNTCATNACCGCGGACATATCCCCCAATAGNGGTTTAAAGTCGGCGGATAGGTGGTGCATCCATACTTCGTGGACGTGCGCNAGTTCGGGNGGTTGAATCTCGACCGTTTCCCATCCCATCTCNTNCAGNGCNGTTNCCGCTTNNAGCAACGGCNTCTCGNGTCGNTTNNGGTAGNTCCACGCCGGGTATGTNGGTGACNATNGCCGCCCNTTTNTNGACGNCCGGNCCNTANAGNGGCGCGTCCGTCGACTGGGGATCTCTTGAATCTCGNCCNCTNAGNNTCTCGTANNCGAGCCGTAAGTCTTTGACNTGNCGNGCCATGGGTCCTTCGNNNAGTAANAGTTGGGNNGCNAGNCGNGAGTCCTCNGGNGNNATCGATGANGCNTGTGGAATCCTGCCANCTGATGGTTTCAGNGACGCCACACCACAACAAAACGCGGGATTTCNNACGGAGCCNCCGATATCGTTACCGAGCCCNAGNGGGCTCATGCCNGAAGCCAAAGCCGAGGCTTCACCGCCGCTTGAACCACCCGCGGTGCGATCCGCATTCCAAGGATTGAGCGTTCTTCCGTGCAGGGGATTGTCGGTGGTGATTCTCAATCCCAACTCCGGCAAGTTGGTCCGGCCAAGCGGAATCGCACCGGCAGCTTTCATGCGCGCGACCACAGGGGCGTCGAGAGCAGGCATTGATTCGGCGAGCGCTGGCACTCCTCTCGTTGTCGGAGAATCGAGACAGTCGATGTTCTCTTTGATGGTGAAGGGAACGCCATGCAGAGGTCCGGTGGGCTGTTGTCGATCCGCTTCCACTGCCGTGGCGAGAGCCGAATCGGCGAGAACGAGGGTGATGGCATTTAAGCTACCGTTCACCGCATCGATCCTGTCGAGATGGCTTTTGACGACTTCCTCGCTAGACGTTTGCTTAGTCCTGATTAACTCGGCGAGTGCGGTTGCCGATTGCTTCCAAAGATCTTCGGCCATGTCGATATCGTATGTAGAGACCCGTCAAAAGTACTCGAAAAGTCTGGTGATCGGCTATCTCGAGTTTTAAAAGTTATATCCAGACGTCGTTTTCTGCTGTTTGTTTGCCGCCGGCATCCCCGGTGTTTACGGTGCCTCTTGGTTCGACAAGCAAGACTTTACATTCCTCAGTCGCAAAGGGTCGATGCGGTTGTCCTCGTGGGACTACTGCCATTTCACCTTGATGCAGTTCAACGGTTTTGTCGCTCAATTCGATATGCATGCTGCCCTCGATCACGATAAAGACTTCGTCGGTTTCCTTGTGGTCGTGTTGAACGAAGGAGCCTTCGATCTTGACCAGTTTGAATTGGTAGTCGTTCATTTCGGCGATGACTTTCGGCGACCAGTGGTCGGAAAATTGATCGAACTTGGACAGCAAATTGATGGGTTCTTTCATAGGTTCAACTTTTGATAGGCGTTGAGGTTTGAGATATTGAATTGCAATGGGATCGCTTCAAGGGTTAGTCGATTCGGATTCGGCTCGGATTCGCTCGGAAATCGATCCGATGTCGGCGTAGAGGCTGCGCAACAAACCATCGTTTAGTCCGTAAATCCAACCGTGAACATGAAGGTATTTGCGTTGTTGCCATGCTTGTTCTACCGCCGTCGTTTGACAAAGCGAAAGCATTTGTTTGCGGACGTTGAGTTCCACCATTCGAGCCTCGGCCATCTGCATGCCGCCCTTCAACAGATTGGCTTTGTTGTGGTCCCAGAGGTTTCGAATGCCATCGAGCCAACCGGCAAGCGGGCCCTCGGTGAGGTGATCTGTCATAGCAGCATGAACGCCCGCGCAGCCATAGTGGCCGCAGACGATAACGTGGCGAACCTCAAGCACGCGTACAGCAAATTCGATGACGGACATGCAGTTTGAATCGGTTCTATTGATGACGTTAGCGACGTTGCGATGAACGAATAACTGTCCGGGTGGCAGTCCTGTGATCTGATTGGGGGTCACACGGCTATCGGAGCAGCCAATCCAAAGATATTTGGGTGCTTGTTGAGATGCTGTTCGCACGAAAAACTCGGGATCTTCGCGGATGACCTCCGCGACCCATCGCCGATTGTTTTCGAACAGTGCTTCGATTTCGGGATCTTCGGACATTGCTGAAATCACCTTACAGTCGATGAATTAGGTTGGGGACGGGCCACCGCCGTTTTCGAGTCACCCAGAAATTGGAAGTGCGTCACTTCGCAGCGTGAATTGGTTCGCAGTACTGGGCCCCAGGTCCCTGTACCTGGGGACACGTATAGACGTAGACCATGCAGGTCGAATGACCCGTGCATCCGGGGGTGAATTCGTTGCACGAGGTAATTGAATGGAAATATCTGACCCCGATGGGTGTGACCTGACACCATGAGTTGTATACCCCAATCTGCTGCGTCGTCCGCGCCTTCGGGTCGATGGTAAAGAAGAACTCGATATCGATTGTCTAGCTTCGACAGATTGCTCAGACCTTTCTTTACGGTGTCCTTTGCCTCGGCGTCGTCGAGACCGACGAATTGAAACGGATCGGCGTCCACGGCTTCGTTTCGTAAGACGATCACGTTGTGGGCTTCTAAGTGCCGAACGATGCGCTCTGTGTCTGCGTAACGCTCGTGGTTGCCGAGAATGAAATACACGGTCGAATTGAGCTGGGCCAATGGTTGTAAATCTTCTTCGTCGATATTGTCGTCGACGAGATCGCCTGTGATTAGTACCGCGTCCGCCGGCAATTCATTGATACATTTAACGATCCGTCGCAAGAACGTGGGGCTACGTGATCCGATGTGAACGTCAGAGATTTGTACCAGTGACTTTCCTTCTACACTCGAACCGGCAAAGAGGGGGATACAGCGAACCTTTAACAGTTGCGCATTGATCAGTCCCCAACTACCTAATATCGAGATGGCGGTAAGACCGATGAGTCCGACGTCTGTGTCGTTGATAGGCGAAATCAGACGAACGAGCTCTAACACGATGACTACGGGAAAGAGCTGGAAACATAGGCCCATCCACGTCATGGATATGACCGCGAGTCGTCGAGTGATGGCTCCGGGGAATGTTGACGAGATAATGCGGTTCGCCGGAGGCAAGACGAGAAGAGCCAACAACTCTAATGTTCCGGGTTGCCAGCCTGGAATGAGCCAGTCGATCAGACGAATCGGTGGATAAATTAGCAGGCCGAAGTAAAACGCTGACGCGAGAATGGTCGTTCGGATGCGACGTTGTAGCGTACGAAGATTCAAGGCGAGGGTTCCTGAAAAAATGAAACGTCGAATGATCCACGCACATCCATTCCAAATGTCACTTAAGGGGGGTTCTTCGTTTTGCAGCCCGTTCGAGCTTGAATGTCTTGAGAGCAAACCGCGGTAAACCGAGTGGATTCTTAAGGAACTTTCGAAGGATCAATCGTCGCATGTGGGGGGTACCCGAGAATTTACTTTCTCGCTGGCCGTGGCCGGTATGGATCGCCAAGGTTGGTACGTCAATCACGTCAAGCTTGATGCGGAGTGAGAGTGTTTCGGTTTTCGGTGGGAGACAGATCGAGTCATCGCACGCCTGATAGCGAAGCACCACGTCGATGTCTGCTGTGTCCTGATCGAGGGGACGCGTTTCACTTGCCAGTGCCCCCACCGCGTAAAAGGGGACGACGATGTCGACTTCGCCACTCCATACCCGAAGCTCAATGTTGGTGCTTTTCATAATGAGCGCCTCTGAGGGCGGGAAGATGGGATCTTCAAACACTAGACCTGCGGAGCCAGAAGCAGTGACCGTGGTAGGGACCATGTCGTTGGGTACAGGTTCACCGTAGATATGAATGCCCGTGGGCAATTCGAAGCGAGCAACAAGGTGTCTAATGATTCCCTGTCGTATTGTGCCCCGGCCGCCGCGGACAGATATAGAAACTGGGATTTCTGGATCCTTATTGCGGACGTTCGGCTCGTCGCCAGTCAGTTGGATCCTGCCCTCCGCCGCGTCGAGTAGGTTTTCGGGACTGTCCCGTTTTTTGTAGGTGTCGTGAAAAAACTTTGCGGTGACGACGCCTGATTCGTCGGTAACGTAAGCTCCTGGAAATGGAATGCCCTCAAGGAAGGCATCCCCACGACCGACCTGATCGTTGAGGATGCCGAAGCGGCGGATCACTTCAGAGTCGATATCCGAAAGAAGTGGGTAGGGGATCCCCTGCTTTTGACTGAACTCTCGGAGTATCTCTTGGTCGTCGTAGGANATGGCATAGAGTTTGATNCCCGCCGACTGGAACTTTGGGTATGCGTCGCGAAGCTCGCCGAGCTGCGTCCAGCAAGGCGGTCACCAAACCGCCGATCGAAAAAAAACGACGACGGCTTTGCCGTTGGCGCGACTCCGGTGGAAATCGATGAGATNACCGTGCGCGTTGGGCAGTTTGAAATCTGGGAGCCGCTCGCCAACTTCAGGACCGGTCAAGTGGCCTTGAGGTAGACCCGCTCGTCCGGGGTGCCCCAAGGGTGCGGGAGCATCGAAACCGTGGTGATCGCGTTCTACCGTCACGTATCTTCCTTTTCTTCTGATGCGTTAAACGACTGACGTTTCAAGTTTATCAATGTGTGTGGACGGNTTCTTGTGCCAGCGGGCCGAATACGGGTACGAGATCGTCGGATAAGGGATAAGTTCAGCNCAACGGTTACACCCATTTCAANNGGCATNGATCAATCAATGATTGCCTGTTGTACGGCATTGCCGAAATCGTATTGCGCCGGGCCGTANGGTTGCTGGAGCATCAACACNGCTGCCAGTTCTTCATCGGGGTCGGTCCATGATTGTGTTCCGAAGGCGCCACCCCAGCCAAATGCGCCTGCGCTACGGCGGCTGCCTGCGATGATGGGATCGATCACGACTGCAACTGTGTAACCGTACCCCATGCCCTTTTGGTTGCGAGAGAAACTTCGGTACAAATCACCAAGGTGATTGCTTCCCAATGTTCGTACCGTTCTTGGGCTTAGTAATTGTCGCCCGAACAATTGGCCTCCGCCGACGAGCATTTGTTCAAATCTAAGGTAATCCTCAGCAGTACTGGAAAGTCCACCCGATGCGGAAAAAAAAGTTGTCGGGGGTCGCCGCGACCAGTTGGATCGATTGTGAATCACAACTCGTCGTGACGCTTTATGGTCGGGAACATTGAAGTGGGTGTCTTGCATCCCTAACGGCTTGAATATTCGGTCGCGTACGAAGTGGTTGAACGCTGTACCCGAAACGATTTCAACAATTCGAGCCACCACGTTGAGACCGACGCCGGGGCTATATGACCAGCGAGAACCCGGCTGAAAATCGAGAACGTACTGTGCGTACTTGGGAACTTCAGTAGCGAGTGTGGCGTTCGAGTCTCTTCTGGGACGCTTCGAAATCGCGCTTCCCAATCCGCCGCTGGCCAAACCGGAAGTGTGGGTCAACAGATCGTGTATCGTAATTTCTCGGTTTGCCGGGACTAATCGATGCGCCGGCGGGTCGCGTCGATTGACCCTGACCGGACTGATGTCTTGGTCTTGGGGCTCGTTTAAGACAGCTACTTGCATTGCTTTGAATTCAGGGATGTATTTTGAAACGGGATCGCGGGGCCGCAAAAGGCCTTCTTCAACCAACATGAGCGTGGCCACACCAAGGATAGGTTTCGTCGAAGATGCCATCCGAAAGATGGCGTCCGCTTCCATCGCCCGGTCATTGTCGACATCCATCAAACCGTGTGTCTCAAAATGGACGACTTTGCCGCGTCGAGCCACAGCAGTGACAGCACCCTGTATTCGCCCCGAGTCGATATGTCGTTGCATCGCAGTGGCGATACGAAGCAGACGTTGACTCGACATACCTACATCTTCAGGTCGAGCCCTTGTTAACGCCTGAGGACGTTCTAACTTTGNAACCGACTTGGAAGCTAGTGAGTCGACTTGTTCGACCCCGGGGGCAGTAGCAGCCCATACCAATACAATGATTAGCCAAAATTTTCTCATGGTCCCCACACTCCAATCGATGGGTTACTTACGATTCACAAACNTACGCTTGCAGGTACAAATTAATCAAACTGAAATGGATGCACGGTCATGGCTTAATTAGGTGTTCCAGTTAGAGCGATGTCCCGAACAGCTCGATGCCAATAGCGACACACGACAACGGCAGTTTCTGGTTTGATTCGCTTGAATCTTTGCCCGAACCCGAAAAACCATCTTCTTTGCCGAGAGCGACCGACGTGGCGATTATTGGAGCTGGTTTCACCGGTTTATGGACAGCGTACTATCTGAAGCAACGACGGCCTGATCTCTCCATCGCTATTTTTGAAGCGGTAACCGTTGGGTATGGTGCCAGCGGCAGAAATGGTGGGTGGTGCATGGGGCTCGCCATGGGGATTGAAGATCTGCTGGCGAAACCTGAAACGCAGCAAGCAGGGATTCAAGTTCTTCGGGCGATGCACGAAACTGTCGATGAGGTCGGTCGCGTTTGTCAGGCTGAGAACATCGATTGTCACTACCAGAAAGGCGGCACGCTCACCGTTGCGACACTACCTTTTCGAGCGAAACGTATGCGGGATCGGATTGAACGCTTCCACAGCATGGGTTTTTCCGACGACGATTATCGCTGGTTGCCGACGAGTGACGCGAAGAGGCACATCAACTGTGCGTCAAATCATGGGGCTAGCTACACCCCGCATTGTGCGGCCATACATCCGGCGCGGTTAGTCAAGGGGTTAGCCGCGCGAGTTCGAGAGCTGGGTGTGGCCATTTACGAGTTGACTCCTGTGACCAATTTCGAGCCCGGACGAATTCACACTGAAGTCGGATCAGTCGATGCGTCGATCGTACTTCGTGCTACCGAGGGGTATACCGATTCGCTAAGTAACCAAAAGCGTCGAGTCATGCCGCTCTATTCGATGATGGTTGCCACCGAACCCCTAGAGCCCAGGATGTGGGAGGAAATTGGTTTAACCCATCGGGAAACCTTTGGCGATGGGCGTCGAGTCGTGATTTATGGACAGAGGACGCTTGATAACCGTATGGCATTTGGAGGTCGAGGCAGTTACTACTTTGGTTCTGAGCGTAAACCGCGGATATCGCCGGAGGATCCAATGCTGGATATCGTGGAGCAGAACTTACGCGACTTCTTTCCGATTCTTCACGATGTCGAAATTACGCACCGATGGGGCGGACTGATGGGTGTGAACAGACACTGGCGACCGAGCGTGTTGTTTGATCGCGAAACAGGACTTGGGAGTGCCGGTGGTTATGTGGGGGAAGGTGTNGCNGCNAGCAATCTGGCGGGCCGTNTCCTTTCGGACCTGGTGACCGGAGAGAAATCGGATCTCGCTCGACTTCCCTGGGTGGGTGACGACCCGGCACGTTGGGAACGCGAACCGCTACGTTGGGTCGGAGCAAAGGCTATTCAGTTCGTCGGGGATCGCGCCGATCGAAAAGAACGAAATTCGAGTACACCCTCCGCTTTCTGGGGTGGATTATTTGACCGTTTGTTTGGCTAATCTGGGCCCGTCGGACGGTCTCCGTATGTCCCTCAAGTTGTTACTCGATATGATGGGGCGAGTTAATCCAGGCCCTTGTCCCCAGTGACCAAAGCCAATTAGACGGAGGTTCAAAAGTGAAGGTGATACGATTTTTTACCACNGAAGACGGTGGTTCGGCTTTTGATGAGCTGGATATTCCGGTGGTGACACGTACTACCGATGCGTGGGCGAACGAGCTCCAATTTAGTGAAGCATTTGCTTCGCCCAACGTTCGGATCTTTGAAGCTCCAGTGGACGCATTCCAGGATTGGCATAACGCGCCGACCCGTCAACTGTGCATCATGCTTGAAGGCATTTGGGAAATCGGAACGACGGACGGGGACAAACGACGTTGGGGTCCGGGCGAAGTTTTTATGCCTGACACCGTTGCGGGTCAGGGGCATACAAGTAGGGTCGTGGAGGGGCCGGTGAGGATGGTCTTTGTGCCGGTCCCCTCTGAGGTAGACATAACTTCGTGGCACATGGATTGAAGGACTGCTGTTGGTAAGAAAGCGGGTTGCACGAACCAACGAATTTGCTCAGCGAAGTGGTGAGCCCTCTACCGAACATCACGGGCTCCTTCTTCCTCACGGAAGCTGACTAGTTAAAGCGGTTCCTGATGTCTTCCCGACGCTCGCGGATTTTGTTGGCTTCCGAGACGACGAAGGCGCGAATCGCCTCTGCTTGGTCGTCGTCGAGTGTGCCTTTGAAGCCCGTCATACCTTTATCCAGACGGCTCCCCTGGAGAACGATGTCGGTGTATTGGTCGTGAGTATCCCGAGTCATCGCGCGGAGATCTGGAACGGCGGTAGCGACGATGGATGTGACACCAATGCCTCGATGACAGGTTGCGCAATGCGCGTGATAGAGCGCGTCCCCCTGCTGAATTGTTGCCTCGGACGCCTCGACGGTTGGTTGTTCTGGAATTTGCAGTTTTCTTTGTTCAGTCGACGCCATGACTTGATCGCCGCCTAGCTTGAACACTACGACGGAACCACGTAAATCGTAATTGTTGCCACTAACGACGGTGGCAACGTATTGAACACCGTCAATCATGTAGTTGATCAAAGACGACGAGAACCGACCGGATGTTTCATAGCTCCAAATGGGCTCTCCGGTATCGGTATCGCGAGCCGTAAAACGGCCGTTCCCTTCGCCTTGAAACAACAGACCGGTCGTTGTGGCCAAGACTCCACCATTGAAATCTACGTCGAGTCGATGACGCCACTTGTGCTGACCAGTTAATGGATCAAACGCGGTTATGTAGCCTTTAGACTCGGGACGAGGACCCGCTTTGGCCTCCAGCGCGCGTCGGTATTCACCTTCCCCAATGCCGAGACTCAATCCCCTGGGCCGAATCTTATATACCCCGGTTTTAACAAAAGCCTCGTCGAGCGAATAGAAATTCGGGTAGTCGTGATAATAGAAGTACATGATTCCGCGTGCTTGGTCCCAGGATTGGGGTTCCCAATTGTGGGCGCCGGCATTGGCGGGCAACATCCAATGACCGTTCTCTTCGTAGCGAGCTTCCGGGTTTTCAACGGGACGTCCTGTTTCCATGTCGATATGGGTAGCCCAGTTGATTCCTTCGGTGTATGGGTGCGCGCGAAGTAATGCCCCGTCGGTGCGATCAATCACGTAAAAGAATCCGTTCTTCGGCGCTTGTAACAACACCTTGCGTAACACACCGTCGACTTCCATTTCGGTCAGGGTCATATCCATGGCTGAACTGTAGTCCCAGTTGTCGCCGGGCGTAGTTTGGTAGTACCAATTCATGCGACCGGTTTCGACGTTCACGGAAACGATTGCCGTAAGAAATAGATCGTCGCCGCCACCTGGCGAACGAATAGCTCGTGGCCACGGCGCTCCGTTGCCCACACCGATATAGAGGCTGTTCAATTCTTCGTCATAGACAAGCGAATTCCACGCGGTTCCACCGCCACCGAATTTCCACCATTCACCGCCCCATGTTTTCGCCGCTAGCTCCATTGCAGGGTGCTCGAAGGGCTTGCTCGGATCGCCGGGTACCAAGTAAAAACGCCAATCGAGTTCGCCGGTATCGGCATCGTAGGCGGTCACGTATCCTCGTCGTCGTCGGCTCTCCGAGCTACCTTGACCGATGTAGATCTTGCCAGCTGCAGCCTTAGGTGCACCGGTGATATTGAAGCGATCCAA
This sequence comes from Gammaproteobacteria bacterium, assembly GCA_002715785.1. GTDB lineage: Bacteria > Pseudomonadota > Gammaproteobacteria > Pseudomonadales > Azotimanducaceae > UBA11889. The sequence goes on from PBAA01000035.1 coordinate 18,834, forward strand.
CGCCGATGGATGCCATGTGTCGACCTCCCAGACTTTCTCGCCGTTGCTCGCGTTAATCGCGAATAGTCGGCCGTCGAAGGTGGCGACGTAGACCCTTCCTTTGTAGACAGCGACACCGCGATTTGTCGGCAGGTCGAACGCGTACTGAATGTAGCTTCGGTCCGTCTGCGGATCGAAGGTCCAAATTTCATTCCCCGATATTGCGTCGATCGCGTAGACCACACTTAAACCGTTGGTGACGTACATCACACCGTCAACCACTAAGGGGGTGGCTTGCATCCGCTCCATCGATCCGATGGCCTTTGTCCAAGCGAGCCCCAAGTTAGAGACGTTGTCCTTATCGATTTGTGTGAGCATCGAGAATCGCTGCTCTTTGTAGGTTTGCCCGTAGGCGAGCCAGCTTCCCGGTTCGTTCGTGGAAGCTGCGATGATTCGTGCGTCGTCGACGTTACCGACCGACGACGCGACGATAGGTTCCGGTGTTTGTTGGGACCGTTCTCTTGTCGAAGGTGACTCGTCGGCGCAACTCGAGAGGAAAGTTATTACTAATCCAGTGATAACGCATCGAGAAAGTGGATCAAGGATCTTCGGCATCATGGTTGCTTTTGGCGTTCTGATTCGTTCGATGCAATTGTCGAGAACAATATCAGAATACCTATTTGCGCGAGGGAGAGGCGAGGTTGGCAGGGGAGATGGTTCGGACGTCGTTCTAGAAACGTTCAACTTCGTCGGAAACACTTGGCGATGGTTGCTCGGCTAAATCCTCCATCGTGGCGATGACTTCGACTATATTGTCGGACTAGACGCTTGGGTAAAACAATCGGTTCGAAGTGAAAGTCATAGTTAAAGTCGCCTTGTGGCTGCTTGGAATCATCGGTGTGTTGGCGATCGTGTTAGTAGCTCTCGTGTGGTGGTGGCTTCGTCCCCTAGACCATACGGTGCCCCATGGCGATGAATGTCTTGATCAACCGCAGGGCGCGTACGAACGGTGTTGGGATATTCTGGTGCCTGATGGTGTCGGAACGGAGGTTCCGCTGCTTCTCGATCTTCACGGGTACAGCGGCAACAAGACGCAACAGCGGGGCTTATCAGGCTTCGAGGAAATTGCGCTGCGGGAAGGATTCATCGTCGCTTGGCCTCAAGGTATCCAAAGAAGTTGGAACGCGGGTGGTGTCCAATGGTTATCGGCGAATGAGGCCCCCGAGGTGTCTGGTCAAGGCTGCTGCGGTACGGCAATTTTCGAAGAAATCGACGATGTTGCGTTTATACGCGACATGGTTGCACAACTAATGCACCAATACTCGATTGACCCCGTGCGCGTTTATGTCTCGGGACTTTCTAACGGTTGTGCGATGGCGCAGAGGTTGGCGGCGGAAGCAAGTGACGTTTTTGCGGGTGCCGCCTGCATGTCGATGTATTTATTGAGCGACGTGCCGGCGACCTATACACCGACGCCCGTTATGGAAATACACGGTACTGCTGACAGGGTCGTGGATTACTACGAAGGCAAATGGAATGGAGCAATGAAAAACTTCGAGAATTGGAGAATTCGTAACGGGTGTTCGGGAGAGGGTGAAGTGGTTTGGCGGGAAGGTCGCCACGAACTTATGAGGGCNTCCGGGTGTACTAATGGCGCCGATGTCGCACTACTTAGCGTGTTCGAAGCNGGTCATCTACCGTACAAGGGTAGNTCGCTCGACTTGAACACAAGCGAGATAGCGTGGACNTTCCTTAAGGAANCAGCGCTGAGATAACTTGCTTAGTCGCGCCGACTGATTTCACAGTCCNCTTCAAGCGCCGCGTTGGGAGAACAGCGTCCGTCTNTACACTCGACGGGCACACGATAAGGATGGCATATCGTTTCGTCGGGAAAATAGACCTCGGATCNGTCGTACTGGTTCGGCGTCGCACAGCCGCTGCAGAGGAAAATGAAATATCCCCAAAGCCAACGGCTGTGACCACTTCGCTTCAAGCCGCCAATGTCCCATTTGGATTTTCTGAGCCAGCGTGGGGGTCTCTCGTACTCCCTATTGCACTGAACGATCTTCGCCTCATGTCTTGACGTGTTATTTAGCCTCGCAGTACGTATGCGGATTATANCGACCGTCGATCGTGGGAGAATGCANAGANCGAAATTTCTGGGACGAGACCGAGCGCGGAGGGAAGGGAAAGATTGCGATCTAGTATGATAAGTCGATGATTATTTGTTACTGCTTTCAAGTAACGAAAGAAGATATCGAGTCTCGCATTGCGAACGGAGAAACGCTTGCGGGTATTCGTGCGACGACCGGATTGGGATACGGATGTGGCGGTTGCGCGTCGTTGGCCGAACGTACCTGGGGCGTNGACTCGGAGCCNGAAGCTACAAATGGTTCGGGCCCAGGAACCGTCGGCGTCAAGAAGTTTCCGTAGCAGAGAGTCTCTGGAGAGTGAGNTGCACCNGGGGGCCAGGCCGATCGCATTAGCCTAAGCACGCGCCCACCCGGGCCGCGGCCCGGGTGGGCGAAACACAGCAACCAGTTAACGATCACCGGGTGCCATATAGAACCAAATTGGTTGCTTTTCGCCAGCTTCCCGCATGGCAGATCGAGCTTCCAATANGAGCTTTCCGCCCTCGGTGCTATCAAAAAACCANCGGGTCCCTGACCAAGCGGTGGGAATGTGATCACTAAGTCCTAAGGCGGCCATTTCGTAATAACCGCGTATGTCCTGAGCGACACGAGCAGGGACGCCGGGTATACCAGCTTCTTTCCAAGGGGTCCCACTCGCAACCCGAATCAAAGACAAGAGCGCGTCCTCGACGCCATCTGCCCCAACTACCCGTCCCGTCGCAGCGTGATTACCGAATTGTTGTACACCGCGATCGTACGCGGGACGTAGACCACGAGCTTCGTCGACAGCTGGGTGTAATTCCGCATTACTACGTGGAGGTAAGGGGCAAGCAAGGAGCTCAGCTCCATCGGTAACGGTTTCTTCAAACGTTTCCAAAACTGGTCCTTCCGCTTGAAGTAATCGAAACGCGTGGTCTAGTACTCGATGTTGAAATACCGGGTCGCCAGGTTTTCCTAGTGGCCGACCCAGGGGGAAATCGCACCAGAGTCCGCGAGGGGGAGCGGTGCTTTCGATTTGTTTTCTAATCGATCCAAGTGTGACGGTTGCAATGCCGTGTGCTTCGAAGACATGGGCAAGCGTACTCACGGTACGCGTACACAAGGGTCAGACCGGAGTCAGTAGTACGACGTCGACACCTTGCTTTTTCAACAGCGTAGCGCCGGCCGGGCCACTATCCATTCGGATTGCGGTCAGGTCAAACTGATTGCCTGCATACGATAGATGCGAGTCTGACACTTTTCCGATCGTTCCTTGAGCGGCGAGCTCGTCGAGCCGGTCCAACGGAATAACGGTGTTGATGTCGCTGGCGAAACCGACACTGTCGAAGTTTGGGCTCCAATGACCTGTCTGATAATCGCGTTTTTTTCCGTCCAACACACGGAATCCGGTGTCGCTGGGAGCGAAATCATCTTGATCGGCATGATGAAGGGAGGCNGAAGTGACGACTGCCACTGTAGCGTCGCTGAGATCGGGTGGAGTGGTAAAAGCAGCCGTCTCGAAGACGGGAGCTTCGACATTTTCTGCCATCTCCTTTACCTGCCTGTCCGCCATCNGGTGCCTCCTAAGGAAATCAANGAGTTGAAATGGTTATTGGAGCCGTCGCCATTAGTTTCGCACGCGGCACTTGATNCCCGTTAGCTAAATCGGTTGNCTGATACTGTAGGTATCTGGTTTGAGCTTTTTCGCTGCTTCCGGTGTTAACTCGCCCACAGGATTGAACACACCCTTCTCGAGCTCTTGTCGAACTTGCAAGGCGTTTTTGCTCAGTCCCATTCGACGCAACAGCTTATCGCTCGCATTAGCGATGATGTCGGGATTGACCATAAGCATCCAGCTCTCTTGCTGACGAAGCCACGTTTTGTTGTTGGCTTGAGTCATTACATAACGCCATTCGTCCGACCGGTTGGCGCCAGTGCCGTGTAGCGTCCTTCCGTCAAAGAGCATCACGGTACCTGCCGGGGCCTCCAGATTGATGGCGGGGGGCAGCTTTCCAACCTCTCCACCACTTCCGGCGTCGGAAAGAATCCGATGGGAGCTCGGAATTAATAATGTGCCTCCATTCTCTTCGTTGACGTCCTGAAGTATGTACATGGTGTTGACTAGCACAGGTGACTGCGGCGTTTGTAATGGAAGGATGGCTCCCTGGTCCTGGTGAAGCATCTGTGGTTTGCATCCGGGATAGGCGATGTTCCCGGCCATGCTATAGCTATACCAGCGCGTGCCTAAAAACTCGTTCAGTAGTTGTTCGATGACACGTGCCCCTTGAATCCATTCTGGGTCGTGTTCAATGCAACGCCGGAAACACTCACCTTTGTTGATGAGATACCAGACGATCTGGAAGAACGGCGTGAAGTGGGCAATCTCCGCAACGCGTTCGGCTTCGGCTTGTTCTTCGAGCCGAGCTCGAATCACGACACGGGACTCGTCGCCGATTGCGCCCTCGATCAGGCAAAAGCCCCAGTCGAAAAAGTCGTGTCGCAATTGGTTTAGGTCTTTGGTCGGCGTTGGTAAATCGTAGTTCTTCCAATAAGCATGTTTCCGGGGAACCGTTGTGTCGTAGAATTTTCCTTTCCCCCAAACGAGCTCGTCATCTCCTGCTGGAACCTGAAGCCAAGGATTGTTGGCAAGCATGGACTTGTATGGCTCCTGGGACTCGAGAAATTCCTTGAACGGCAAAAAGGCGTTTTCTGATGCGGCGTCGATCGCCTCTTGACTGAATTCGTNCGGAATAGGCATGACGGAACCCTAANCAGCGAGCGATGATTTGTTGTTCGACGAAGGGCGAAAATCACTTGCCCGATGATCCGCGAAGGTCGGAGCAAGTTCGGATTCCGACTCGCCAGCAATTCGTGATGCCCGTAGTGTACGGGTGTGATTTCTATCGTATGGCCTTGCTCGATGCATGACGCATCGATTGTCCCAAACGACGATGTCGCCGACACACCAACTATGTTTATAGGTCCTAGGTGCTTGGCACGCACTCTCTAACAGATCGGATAATAATGTCTCCGACTCTTGCGAGCTCATTCCTGGAATTCCGTAGGCGTGCCGTCCGGTATAGATGGATTTTCGTCCGGTCTCGGGGTGTGCCTTGACGATGGGTCGAAGAGGAGCGCCTTTGTCATGAAACCCGTACATGTGATCGGTGGTGTGAATGTACCCGGATCTCGATTGCGAGTAATACAGCGAATGATAAGCGGAGAGTCCCTCCAGTTTTTTCTGCGTATCTTCATCGAGCTCATCCCACGCAGCTCGCATGTCCGCAAACTCGGTTTCACCGTTTTTCGGCGGTACGACCAGTGCCGCGAGCATGCCGGCTTTCGCAGCAAGCGGCATGTAGGTACTGTCCGTGTGCCAGCCCTCGTTTCCTTTCAAGAGACGGTAGCCTTCGTCTTCTGGGTTGGTTAATTCGCCATTTGGTTTTTGATTCGATAATTGGACTGATGGGCCCGGTTGTTGCGGATGCATCTTTTCCGGATTGCCGAAACGTAAAGCCAACTCGCCTTGTTCATCTTCGGTCAAGTGCTGGCCAGGGAAAATCAGAACGCCATATTCCAGGAAGGAGGCATGGATTGCCTCCCAAAGGTCATCCGTCACGCTCGCAAGGTCGACGTCGGTTATGACTGCGCCGAGCGTGGCATCTGTAGCTGTGACATTCATTGGCCACGTCCATCACTATTTAAGACGAAACATTTTACCCATTTCCGCAGTCTTGCCGCGATCGTTGGTTTTGTGGATCAGTGTATGTGTCTCGCACTCGATGCGTGGCAGGTCCGGTTAAGGGATCACTAGCTTCGTTTTGACGACCGTCTAAGCCTGCAGTACTTTTAAGGGGGTCACTTGCAGTAATACCGGAAAGGGGGGCTCACAGGCGTCGGGAGGGGAGAGAGATACCTGTGAGCCCCGAACTGAATCTTCTTGTTGGTTAGTATCCGTTTCTAAACACTTTGACCGGAGAACTGGTCAATGGTTCCACACTGGTCGCGTCGAGAAGCATTGAAACCGTTTCGGGCGGATATTCGTTAGGGTCTCGCTCTGACAAATTGATCGTATGCCGAGTTGGACGTCGTTTTCGTAAGGATATTTCGCTGCTTAATGGACGGACGCGACGTATCGGGCGATCTTGGTATGAAAAATGGAGAGCATTCGATGGCTGAAAATTCAAACCCGCGTTTTTTCGACCTTGTTGGTAACGTTCGCGCGATGCGTAGGTTAAAACCTGATCCGGTTCCAATGGAATTGATCTGGAAAGTCCTTGACGCTGGAGTGCAGGCCCCTTCTGGTCAAAATACCCAGCCATGGCGATTCGTGTTGGTGTCAGAACCGACGGGTAAGAAATGGTTTGCCGATCGCTACAGGCGAGCTATCGAGGAGAGATCCGCATCGGCCCAAGGTAGTTCCGGGCGCCAGAAAAACCCAGGCCGCCAATTGCAGGCTCTCTATTATCAGATGGATCACATGCATGAAGTACCGTACCTGTTATTCGTGTGTGGAAAATGCGACTGGCCGTTCAAGGTTCCTGAGCACGAGCGTGTGGGCGAAGGCCCACCAAATTATGGGGCGGTGTATCCATGCGTACAGAATATCCTGTTGGCATGCCGAGCTTTGGGACTTGGTGCTGCGTTAACCACCATGCACCAGGTGTTCGAGGAAGAACTGCACACCTATTTTCATATCCCTCCGGATTATGGCGTCGTGGTGACCGTACCGATCGGCTACCCAATGGGCAATTTTGGACCTGTGACAAGGCGTCCGGCTGAAGACGTTACTCATATAGAGCGTTGGGGATAATCTCGCCGATGACAGGCGTGGTTAGGTCATGTCTGCCTGGGCTAGACGAATATTTCGCCTTGCAGATATTTTTTTGTTTGGCCACCGATGAATACTCGAGAACCGTTTAACTCGCAATAAAGGCGCCCAGACCGTTGTGATAGCTGTGCAGCGGCGAGCTTGGTTTTGCCAGTTTTCTGAGCCCAATAGGGAACCATGAGTGTATGCGTGGAGCCTGTAACAGGGTCTTCCGGGACACCGGTGCGCGGCGCGAAAAAACGAGAGACAAAGTCCACTTGGTCACCGGGGGCTGTGATTATGACTCCCCTGCAGTCTAGCTTGGCAAGTAATTTGAAGTCCGGGTCCATAGTGTGGATGGCCTTCTCGTTCTCGAAGACTGCTAGGAAATCGTCGCGGCCTCTGTATAACTCGACGGGCTTTGCGCCTAAAGCCTGTACGAGGGTTTTGTTCTTTTTCTCGGTTCCAGGTTCTTCCGCGGGAAAATCCAAGTAGATCAAGTCGTCCCTTTTAACCGCGCTCAGAGCACCTCTTTTTGTCGAGAAACTAATTTGCGAGGAGTCTGGGGGTAAGTGGTTGTCAAAGAGAATACGTGCGCTTGCTAGCGTTGCGTGGCCACACAAATCAACTTCCACGACGGGGGAAAACCATCGAATCAAGAAAGGGGTCGATGCAACGTTTACGAATGCCGTTTCTGATAGATTATTTTCGAAAGCGATGGATTGCATAGTCGCAGCGTCGAGGCATTCCGTGACAGTGACTACCGCTGCGGGGTTGCCATGGAAAAGTTCTTCTGCGAATGCATCAACGTAATAGATGGGTAATCTCATTCGGACTACCCCAGAATTCCATCAGGTATTCTAGGCGTGCTGGACTGTGGCCAAATCAAGACGATTTCGGTTTGCTTTGGACTTTCGCCCCAAGGTTCCCCCCGGGAGAGGGTTGTTTGTCGTCCGACTCCCTGAACAACCCATCGGTGTTTCGTGTCACGTGCGTTGTAGAAAATTCCCTTGACGCGGTGTATTTCAGGCGGAAGTCCGACGAGCCACCGATTGAGGTCGTTAGGATCCAATGAATTGCTCGCAGAGAACGATTTTGTATCGAACACCACGTCGCCAACGATTACTTGAGAGTGGTTCAACTCCTGAATTTCGAACACGCCATGAGAAGCGAATTCACTGCTCTGGACGACAGAGACACCCGCTGCTTGTTCCTGAATCCAACGCCGAAGTGATTGCCACTCGCTGCCGTCGATTAGCTTCGTGATTAGAACTTGATCGGCTTGACGGAGCTGCTCTGTGACCAGCGGGCCAACGAACTTATCCTGTGACAATTGTCGGATCCGGTTAGCGTCAGCTATTACAAGTGTTCCGCCGGGTGAGAGGCCGGGCCAGGTTTTTGCATATAAAGCGATTTTCGCTGGATATGCGACGCCGCTCGTTTCCACGAGTAAAGCGTCGAGGCGCGGCGCGATATTCAAAAGAGTCTCGATGCCTGAACCAAGCTCGTTTCCGAGCTGACAACATACGCAACCGTTGACGAGGGAAATCAATGGCCCATCGTTTCCCTGGATCAACTTCGCGTCGATGTTTATGTCGCCGAAATCGTTGACCAGAACGCCAAACCGCCGTCCGTGATCGCTGGCAAGAACTCTGTTTATCAATGTCGTTTTGCCGGCGCCGAGGTAGCCGCCAATGACGATAAAAGGGACGTCAGCCATTGATAAGGTGGGCGGTGCCTTTGAACACGGTTGCGTCAACGGCAATATCCTTTAAACCCTCTACACCGACAGCATATGGATCGGTGTCGAGAACCGTGAAGTCGGCGCTTTTCCCGGCTCGCAAACTACCAATCTCTTCCTCCATACCGAGGACGTAGGCGGCATCGATAGTGATAGTGGCTAAAGCCTGGTCCAACGTTAGAGTTTCCTCGGGACACACGACGTCGCCATCCAAGTTTCGTCGCGTTGATGCAACCCAGGCGTTGTTTAGGGGAGATGCGGGCGCCATTGTGAAGTCCGAATGGACTGCGGTACGAATGCCGGCGCGTACGCAAGAACCAACACGAGCCATTTGATCTGCACGTTCGTGTCCGATCCCCTGTTGAGCATAGATTGCAGAAAGCTCGTGCACGTAATACACGTTAGCCGAAACTAATGCGCCGAGAGCGGCGATTCGAGCGACTTGTTCCGGCGTCGAGAACCCAAAATGCTCGATCGTGTATCGGTGATCAAAGCGTGGTCGTTCCCACTGCAGGGTATCTAATGCATCGAGAGCCAGTTCCAACCCGAGGTCACCGGTGCAATGAACATGAATTTTGTAACCAGCGTTCCAATATCGACGGGCGATGTCGATGAATTGCTCGGGTGCGACCAGCCATTCCCCGAGATGGCCGTCAATGTATCCAGGTTCCTTAAGCTGAGCGAGTTGAGAGAAGAAGGCGCCGTCGGTGAAAAGTTTGACGTGTTTTGGAAATAATAAGCGCTCGGTATCTCGATCGGCCAATGCTTCAATGAAACTAAGCGCTTGATCGTGCCCGCCTTGTATCGATGCAATATTGGCTGCCGAGGGAACTAAAACTGTTCTGAACGGAGTATTTTCACTACCCAACACGTCCTTGGTGCCTTGCCATTCCATGTCGAAATTAAACAAACCCACAGCCATGTCACCGAGCGTTGTATGGCCGCCATGGTGAGCGACTTCGACGAGTCGTCGCAAACCGTCTTGATACCGTTCGTTTGACAGAATGTATGGGTTGAGTTTGACGATGGCGTACGCGAGGCCGTTCTCATAAAACCTGCCAGCGCCAAGGTCGATTTGTTGTTTGCCAGCGGCCTCGTTGGCTGTAATACCCAGCCATTCCATGGCAGCGTCATTCATGTATAGCTCATGAAATGATCGATGCCAGACGATAATCGGTCTGTCGTTGGACACGGCATTCAGCAATTCTCGGTTCATTGGACCGTGCCAAAGTTGGTGATAGCCCCAAGTAAAGAGTGGTTCGTCGGGCGTTAGTTCCGAATGAAGCTCGCGTAGGCGGCGAGAAAAGTCTTCCGGCGTAGTCACTGGTTGCACGGTTTCCCACGGCAGTTCCCATCGTGTCGCCGTGATGAAACGCATTGGCAACAACACAGCCGCCATTGAGGGGTGTAAGTGCGGATCAATGAAGCCCGGAACAACGACTTTATCTGCGAACTGATCGTTGATGTGGTACGGATGAGCTTCCAGCCAGGGTTTGAGCGTTTCGAGCGTACCAACTTCCACGATCCTGCCATTTTTGGTAGCTATTGCCGTGGCGTAGGGCCACGAGCGATTCATTGTGATTATCTTTCTTGCAGTAAAAACTGTGAGTTCATTTGTGGCCATAGTTATTACTGTCTCACCCGCAAAGAATCTGGATCGTACATCGGCCGGAGGCTCGCGGCAGCTGGAAATCTAGTGCCTGCGATCTCGATTTCAAATGCACCGCTATCTATAAAGGCGCGGGTTATCGGGTGCTTAGCGCTGATATAGCCGAGAGCCACGTTCCCACCCAAGGTGTGGCCATAATTCGCTGATGTGACATAACCAATCTGCTCTCCGTCTCGAAAAATTGGCTCGTCGTGGTACGGCCGAGCATTTTGGTCGGGTAAAAGAAATTGTGTTAGCCGGCGGACTACGCCCTCATCTCGTTGGCGGAGTAACGCGGCCTTACCGATAAACGCGATCTCTTTATCGAAGGCACAAGCGAAGCCAAGACCGGCCTCAAGTGGCGTATCTCCGTCCCCTATATCGTGTCCCCAATGGCGATAGCCTTTTTCGATCCGACAGGAATCAAGTGCGTGATACCCCGCAAGGCCAATTCCGAGTGGTTTGCCTGCTTGGAACAAGACGTGAAAAAGCTCGACTGCTGCGTTCCACGGACAGTACAACTCCCACCCGAGCTCGCCCACGTAGGTAATGCGCTGGGCCCAACAGGCAAGGCCATTTATTTCAAGTTCTCGCCCGGTTCCAAATGGGAACGAATCGTTATCGAGATTCACAGGCGTCAATGTTGAGAGCAGTTTACGGCTTAGGGGACCCATCACACTCAAGACCGCCCAATCTTCAGTAACGTCGGATACCGCACAGTCTATGCCCGCCGGAATATGGTCCAGTAACCAATGCCAGTCTTTACGCCTAGTTATTGGTGCGGTAATGATTCGAAAGGCGTCTTCACCGATCCTCGTGACTGTGACGTCGGCTTCGATTCCAGCTCGTTCATTCAACCATGGAGTGTAGGTGATCGAACCTATCGCCCGACCTACCTTGTTTGCACAGATTCGTTCCAACGTACGTTCGGCATCCGAACCAATAACGTCAAATTTCGCAAATGACGTTTGATCGTAAAGCGCTACGCGTGCTCTTGTCGTCTCGTGCTCATTTTTTTGGTTACCGTGCCAATTCTGTGGCCCGTAACTGTATTGGTATTTGGGATTTGTTCCGGGATCGGCAAACCAGTTGGCCCGCTCCCAGCCAGCTAATTCGCCGAAGCAAGCTCCCTCTGCCATAAGGTGGTCATGAAGTGGACTACAAAGTACGTTGCGGCTGGTCGTGTATTGTCGATGCGGCCAGTGCATCCCGTACAGCATACCCAGAGTCTCGCTCACTCGGTCGCGGAGATAGACAGGCTCGTTTTGGAAAGAGAAAGTACGTCGTATATCTACTTCCCAAAGATCCGGNGGTGGGTAGCCNCGCATTATCCATTCGGCGATTGCCATGCCAACGCCGCCNGCGGATTGAATGCCAATCGAATTAAANCCTGCGGCGACGAAATAGCCTTTGAGTTCCGGGACCTCACCGATGAGGTAGCGATTATCGGATGTGAANCTCTCCGGCCCATTAAAGAAACGCGATAGTCCNGTTGCCCCGATCCGCGGTACGCGTCGGATTGCGCCTTCAAGTATNGGCGTCANGTGCTCGAGGTCTTCGGGCAGTTCACCGAAGGAGAAATCGCGGGGTATCCCGCTCATCCCCCAAGGTTTNCCTACTGGCTCGAATGCNCCGATAAGGAGCTTTCCTGCGTCTTCCTTGAAGTAGGCGCAACCGTCGAAGTCTCGCAATATCGGCAGATCTGAAGGGAGATCGCCGATGGGTTCCGTCAGGCAATAGAAGTGTTCGCAGGCNTGCAACGGAACGTTGACNCCAGACGTTTGGCCCAATTCACGCGCCCACATACCGGCACAATTAACGANTACATCCGTGGTGATGTAACCGGCCGATGTTTCNACGGCTTGGACGTAGCCATCACGTTGAATGACNCNGATCACGGGCGNNTTTTCGATGACACGTGCTCCGTATAANCGNGCACCTTTGGCAAGCGCCATAGTGACGTCGACCGGATTGATCTGGCCGTCGTTGGGATAGTGGACCGCGCCAACCACGTCATTAATCTGGGCCAATGGCCATAACTCGGAGACGCCGCTTGCGGAGATTTCTTCTGCTCGAATGCCGAGACTGCGGGCGATCGTCGCACCGCGCCGCAACTCTTCCCAGCGTTCTCGAGAGGTAGCGATTGCGACGCTGCCGTTACGTTTCATACCAGTGGCTTGACCAGTCTCTTCCGGGAGTTTTTCGTACAACGATGCGGAATACCGAGCTAAATCAGTTAGCGCGCGAGTACCACGGAACTCTGAAAGGAGGCCGGCGGCATGCCACGTTGTCCCACTCGTCAACTGATCTCGCTCGAGTAGAAGAACGTCGGCNCCNAATCTCGCCAGGTGGTAGGCGACACTGCAACCTATGACNCCACCACCCAAAACGACGACGCCTGCGGTCGCAGGCTGTTCNTGGCGCGTGAACTCCTCANGATTGGCGGTAGGTTGTTTCAAATAATCACACGGGGNATGGAAACGACTACCTATAGCCGTTGGTGCTAATAAGTCGNGTGCGGCGTAAGTGCGTCAAGAGACACCCGAAAAATGGCGCGATTTTCGTTGGTTATTAATAGCGAATCGTTTGNCTCCCACACGACTGCTTCATTTTGCTGTACCAGGTTGCGGTCGAGGTCCAATACACGAGCGTTCGATCGCAACCATTTATCTTCATTTAAAGGTCGATCAAAAACCCACAGGCGAGCGTACGTCAGAATGGCTAAACGATCTGAATCGGGGGATACGTCCGCTCCGGTAGCCAAGGTAATTCCGCTATGGCGGTCCACCAGCGTTAANACGTTATCTTGANCCGTATGGNGNGTATCGAGTCGATANAGCTTGGTACCAGGCTCCCATGCCAAGGGCTTTCCAGGCTGTCTGTGTTTGGTCAAGAAGNAGAGCTTCCCCTCGAATGTGAAGACGGCCTCACAATCGAAGTGCCATCGTTTCGCTGGATATTGGAGTTGATCTGGGTACCGGATCGGTAAGAATTTGGCTGCTCGAGTCTTATGAATGTAGTTTGGGTTGGGTTCGTTCACGACATACACGCCAAGATCTCGTCTTGCGTTGTTATTGTTTCCAACGTCAGCGATGAAAAGCTTGCCGTCGGCAATCGCAATATCNTCCCAATCCTGATGCCATGCGTTGTCGATGGAGTAGCCCTCCCATCTATCCGATGATCGATCGGGGAAAAGGACCTTGACGAGGGATGGCAACACNACGNTACCGTCGACTTTGATCGCAAAGATCCTCGGACTATCGCCCGAGTCGTTGTGGACCCAATAAATATCCTTATACGTTGAAGCAACAATGCCGCTCATTTCGTCGAGTTGNGGATGTGTGACTTCGGCAATTTGTTCGATATCGGCAGCGAATACTGGGCAGATAAAAAGAGCCGAGAGAGACGTGAGCAAGCGTTTCATAGAAAGGCGTCGTTGCTATTGAAAAAGGCAGGTTGCCCGCAGTTCGATACTTTTACGAGCAGGATTACCGGCCGATATATTCGGATCTCGAAAGGCGGAATGGGGCGTCCAGAATGGTTTGCCTAAGGCAGCNCGTTCACTGTCATAGGTTCGTAACGTCAACACTTCTTGGTCTGTCATTTCCGGAAAAGCAAACCATCGATGCTGGTCAATGGATTGCGGTGNTTTTACGCCGAACGTGTCAAAACCGAAAGCGCCACCCGCGTAACTAGACACATGGAAGTCCTGAAGTTCGTTGCGGGAAACGGACTCAGCNTCACAAAGTGCCAGGGGTAGGTCCATTCGAGGCTCACCTACNTTACGCCAGAACTGTAGGATCAGTATGCGCGCTGAAGCGCGAAACGCTTCGGGTCCAATCTTTGCTCTCTCTAAAGCGTTTTTCACTCCGTCCTCGGCGCTTTCGTAGTATTCACAAATCGAGTTTCCATAGGTTTCGGTGAAATCCGANTGTACGAACTGAATGGGGGCGTAATCGGAGTGGACTAACGCTTGTTNAGGATTTCGGTTGATATGTCCTTCCACTAAGGCATGTGTACAACCGGACAAGACTTTTGCTAGCGAAGTCATTTCATCGTAATAGAGGTTGACGATTTCGTCGTCATCATCCCAATTCAACACCTTTGAGCGGTGAGCCATTAACTCAAAACCTTGTTGCTCCCAATGTGCACTCGTGGCTGACATCCTGCCGTTGAAAATGGTGACGTTTTTGGGCTCGATACCATGCGCGTTAACGTAGTTGAGCTCTGTTTGGCAAAGAANNTCTTCTGCCATGAATTTTCTCCATGCGTTTATGTAGCCGAGTTCTGTTCAGTGCGATCACGTGAAATTCGTCGCGGGAATGCGCAAACNCAAACTCACGNNGTTGGCGATGAACGGTCCTGTCTCGCGTTTNTCATAGAATATAAGAGATCGAGATGAACCAATACGGTTAAAAACGGTCCCCGCCATTTAGGGGAGGGGCGANGGCCCGGAGATTGCCCGTACGCGCGAGCGAATACGAGGGGCGTTAAGAGTTTCCCACAGATGCCGCCGACTTGGATCAAAGAATCGATCGCGCGGCACGGGTATTATTGTTAGCGGGGCGGCTATTTCGATGTGCCCCGACAACTAGGATTCGCATGAATAATGTTAAGCATACGGAGTCGACGGACGTACTGATTGTTGGTGCGGGGTTTGCCGGGATGTATATGTTGTANCGACTTCGNGCCATGGGCTTGTCCGTACAAGTGCTGGAAGCTGGAAGCGGGGTAGGTGGCACGTGGTTTTGGAATCGCTATCCCGGCGCGCGGTGCGATGTCCCGAGCATGGAGTATTCGTTTAGTTTTTCCGACGAGCTACAGCAGGACTGGGATTGGTCCGAAGTGATGGCGGGTCAGCCGGAAATTCTGGACTATGCGAACCATATTGCTGAGCGATTTGACTTGTTGCCCCAAATCCTTTTTGACACGCGGGTCAAATCGGCAACGTACAACGAGGGCACTCGTCAATGGCTGATTAGTACCGATGNCGGAAAGTCNTACGAGGCACGGTATTGTGTGATGGCGACCGGCTGTTTATCGGTGCCGAACACACCGTCGATCGTGGGCGCCGACAATTTTCTCGGCCCGGTATATCACACGGGACGGTGGCCACATGAAGGCGTGGACTTTACGGGGGTGAGAGTTGGATTGATCGGTACTGGTTCTTCGGGGGTCCAATCGATACCGGTGATTGCCAAGGAGGCGNNGCACTTAACGGTATTTCAGCGGACCCCGAACTACACAATGCCCGCAAATAACCGCCCGCTNACGGAGGAGTTTCGNGCAGAAGCAAAGGCNAATTACGACGAAATCCGGCAACAACAACGTGCGTCGCTGGCAGGGATCATAGGGTATGGTTTTGGCTTTGGCGGCGCCGACAACGCGCCCCCCACAGACTCGATACTCGAGACGACTGCTGAACAACGCAGGTCGTCCCTAGACCAGGACGGTTTTGCTGCGATCAGTCGTTATCTGGATATCGGTCTCGATCCGAAAGCCAANGAGCTTGCCTGTGACATGTACCGAGAACAGGTGGAGCGTGTAATCGATGATCCTGAAGTTGCGGATCGGCTAATGCCCCGCGACTACCCGATTGGCTGNAAGAGGCCCGTGATCGACAGCCACTATTACGACGCCTTTAACCAAGATAACGTTACTTTGGTCGATCTCCGTCNAGGNGGTATCGAAAACATTACCGAAACGGGGGTGAAGACTAAACAGGGATCNTACGAGTTCGATGCCTTGGTCTACGCGACAGGATTCGATGCCATGACCGGGGCATTGTTGAAAGTCGAAATCAAAGGTCGANAAGGNACGCGTCTTGCCGACGTTTGGGAAGCAGGCCCTCGAANCTTTTTGGGACTGCAGATCCATGGGTTTCCGAATATGTTCACGATCACGGGACCTGGAAGTCCGTCGGTGCTAAGCAATATGCTTGTGTCTATCGAGCAGCATGTCGATTGGATTAGCGATTGCATCGCGCATATGGATCGACGCC
>PBAA01000036.1 GCA_002715785.1 Gammaproteobacteria bacterium
TTGAAGAGGTTAAAGAAGAAGAACCAGTAGTTGAAGAGATTAAAGAAGAAGAGCCATTAGTTGAAGAGGTTAAAGAAGAAGAACCAGTAGTTGAAGAGATTAAAGAAGAAGAACCAGTAGTTGAAGAGATTAAAGAAGAAGAGCCAGTAGTTGAAGAGGTTAAAGAAGAAGAGCCATTAGTTGAAGAGATTAAAGAAGAAGAGCCATTAGTTGAAGAGATTAAAGAAGAAGAACCAGTAGTTGAAGAGGTTAAAGAAGAAAAACCAATAGAAGCAAAAGTTAAACCAGAAGGCTTTATGTCTAAAGTTAGAGGGCTTTTTGGAAGGTTTAAAAAGAAAGATAAGTAATATTAAGAGTGCCTACGACTGGATTCGAACCAGCACGTTCAAAGAACACTACCCCCTCAAGGTAGCGTGTCTACCAATTTCACCACTTCGGCATCTAGAAAGAATTTGGAACGTCGGATTCTGCATCGGTCGGTTGCGGCGAGAGGGAGGGAAATTCATCTCCCGGATCCACAGATTCTCTCGACTCCTCGCTTTCACCACCACTAGGGAAATCGCGTCCTGACTGCAAGGATGGATCTTCTACTACGGAATCCGGCATCCCGATCCCTCTAATAGTATCCGCCTTTTCTCTCGCGGCGTACGCGAGCCCGAACGCAATAAGGAAAAACCCAATCGCCAACCACGCTGTCGCCTTCGTAATAAAAGACGTTGTGCCCTGCGCTCCGAAAAGGGTATTCGCTGAACCGCTACCGAAAGCCGCTCCTATGTCCGCTCCTTTGCCTTGCTGCAAAAGCACTAATGCAGCAAGCGCTATCGCATCTATGATAAGTAGTATCAATAAGACTACTTCGAGCGTATCAATATTCAATGCGATGCAGCTCTACATATCTTGGTAAATTCTTTGAATTCAAGCGAAGCGCCTCCAACTAGTCCGCCGTCGATATCCCTTTCAGCAAATAGCTCCGACGCATTGCTCGCTTTAACACTACCGCCGTACAAAACCCTAGTGTTTCTCGCGGTCGTTGCATCGGATTTTGCCAGAACAGCTCTGATAAACGCGTGCATTGATTGCGCTTGAGCCGGGCTCGCCGTTTCTCCTGTGCCTATTGCCCAAACCGGTTCATAAGCAATAACCGCGTTCGCGAAGGCCTTAATTCCGGCAGTTCTCAAAATTGAACCAATCTGTTTCGCAACGACAGACTCTGCCCTACCATCCAGTCTTTCTTCCCGAGATTCACCCACACACAATACTGGCGTAAGTCCAGCTTGTTGGCACGTAGTGAATTTTTCAGCAATTAACCCGTCGGTTTCGCCAAATAAACTACGTCTTTCCGAGTGTCCAACTAGGCTATAGGTAGCTCCAGAATCTACCGCCATTTCAGCCCCGATTTCTCCGGTGTACGCTCCGGAATTCACATGACAGACGTCCTGCACGCCAACCGAAATGGAACGGCTTACAAAACCTTCCATCAGCATCGACGTGTAAAGAAAGGGAGGGAAAAAAACGACGTCAACCGAGCCATCAACATCAAAGTGCTCCACGAATTCACGGCAAATAGCCCTGGAACCATTCATCTTCCAATTGGCTGCAACCATTGGCGCACGCACCGTTCTTCCACCAGCCGCAAAGGGCTCCGGATAGTAGCAAGCACATTCCTTATTGTGAACGCGAAATTCCAATCTCCGTGTTTACTGCGGCAAGCGCGACCGACACAATTCTCTCCGCATAAAGGCGGGCGTCAGTAGAGTTCTTCCCTTCAACCATAACCCGCAACAATGGCTCGGTACCCGATGGACGAACCAATACTCGGCCATCTTTCCCTAACCGTCCTTCGACATCGCGAATTGACTTGATCACGTCGGGATGGGCCACGACGGTGCCTGGATCTTTCACAGTAACGTTAATCATTTCTTGAGGAATTTTCGTCATTCCACTCGTCAGGTCTGATAGAGATCGATTTTGCATGATCATCGCGACAAGTACCTGGAGAGAGGAAACGATCCCATCGCCCGTCGTCGACCAGTCCAGACCGACAATATGCCCCGAACTTTCACCACCTAAGATCCAGCCTTTGTCACGCATTAGCTCGACCACATGGCGGTCACCGACCTTTGCTCTCTCGAACGGAATGCCTATGTCTTCAAACGCTTGCTGGAGTCCGCCGTTGGACATTTCAGTTCCGACAACTCCACCAGAAAATCGACTCCGCAATTGCATTGAAAGAGCAATTACGTAAAGAAGTTCGTCACCGTCGACAATCTCACCCTCAGAACCGACCATTATTACGCGGTCGCCATCTCCATCGAGCGCTATACCTACATCCGCGTTCATCTCCAAAACCTTTTCACACAGATGCTCAGGATGCATTGATCCGCAATTCTCATTGATATTCGATCCATCAGGATCAGCGGAAATTGTAGTGACATCGGCGCCTAGTTCACGATACACAGGCGGCGCTACGGCATAGGTCGCGCCATTTGCGCAATCCAAAACAACCTTTAGGCCATCGAATCGTATCCGAGAATCAACCGTTCCTTTGCAGAACTCAATATATCGGCCGCGAGCATCGTCGACGCGAAAGACGTGGCCCAAATTCGAAGCGCTAATGGAAGAAAGAGGAGTATTGAGTTGTCGTTCAATCAATTGCTCCATCTCATCACCGAGCTTGTTTGCTTCAGCATCGAAGAACTTAACCCCGTTATCATCAAAAGGATTGTGCGAAGCACTTATGACAACGCCCATATCGCCCCGCATCGTACGCGTCATATACGCGACTGCGGGAGTAGGAATCGGACCCAGCAGCGCGACGTCAACTCCGACGGCTGAGAACCCTGCTTCCAGCGCAGATTCCAGCATGTAACCGGAATTTCTTGTGTCCTTCCCAAGAACTACTAACGGTCTTCGGTCGCTTGTTCGAAGAGTGTTACCGACGGACGACCCAAGTTTCAAAAAGAAATCGGGGTTAATAAGGTCGTCACCGACGCGTCCACGAATGCCGTCGGTTCCGAAAAACTTTTTACTCAAATTACCTCCCGTTGAAAAAGAGGACCGTGTGGCGATCGGATTAAGCAAATCTCAGAGCTTTTTCCCAACAAAACGGCGAATTTGAAGCTCAATAAACGATCGGCACAGCGTGGTGCGTAGTCTAAGTTTCCTCTAGAGGATCTCCGACGGAACCGGGTTGACTGTCTTTTTCGTCATCAGTTTTCGAAGTATTCGCGCCGTCATCGGGTGCTCTCGGCTTAGCTCCCGCCATTATGTCTTCTGCTTGAGCCGGCGATAGTGTTTCGTACTCCATCAGCGCATCAGCCATAACGTGAAGTTTTTCAATGTTTTCTTCCAGAATCTCTTTCGCTCTTTTATAACAGCCATCGATTATTTTTTTGATCTCTTCGTCTATTTCGCGCGCGGTCTGAGAAGAAATCGATTTCGATTGCGAGCCAGCGGACATGCCTAGAAACACTTCTCCTTCGTCATCGTCATACTTCAGTGGGCCCATCCTTTCGGATAGCCCCCACTTAGTGACCATGTTACGCGCGAGCTGAGTAGCTCGATCAATATCGTTCGATGCTCCAGTAGTTACACCATCCGGGCCACTAATAAGTTCCTCCGCAATACGACCGCCAAATAAAGAGCAAATCTGGGACTCTACCGACCGTCGACTGTGGCTATAGCGATCTTCCTCTGGTAAAAACATGGTGACACCGAGTGCGCGCCCCCGTGGAACGATGGTGATTTTATATAGTTGATCGTGGTCGGGGACCGAATACCCGACGATTGCATGCCCAGCCTCGTGATACGCCGTGTTCCGTTTTTCTTTCTCGGACATCACCATAGACTTACGTTCCGCGCCCATCATGACCTTATCTTTGGCCTTTTCGAAATCCTCCATTTCAACCAAACGTTTGCCACCTCGGGCCGCAAAAAGTGCAGCTTCATTAATAATATTTTCCAAGTCGGCGCCAGAAAACCCCGGGGTTCCACGCGCCAAGATCGACGGATCAACGTCATCTGAAATCGGAACTTTCCGCATGTGAACGTTCAATATCTGTTCTCGTCCACGAATGTCCGGCAGGGAGACAACGACTTGCCGATCAAAGCGACCCGGCCTCAACAATGCTGGATCGAGGACGTCCGGCCTATTCGTAGCAGCGATAACGATGACGCCATTATTCGGCTCGAACCCATCCATCTCCACCAACAGTTGATTGAGCGTTTGTTCGCGTTCATCGTGACCACCGCCGAGGCCCGCTCCTCGGTGGCGTCCTACCGCGTCGATTTCATCAATAAATATGATGCAGGGAGCCTGTTTCTTGGCCTGCTCAAACATATCGCGTACGCGCGAGGCACCGACACCAACAAACATCTCGACAAAGTCCGACCCCGAAATAGTAAAAAAGGGAACTTTGGCTTCGCCGGCTATTGCCTTAGCGAGTAACGTCTTGCCCGTTCCAGGCGGGCCAACCATAAGCGTCCCACGTGGAATACGACCACCTAACCGTTGAAACTTACCCGGGTCCATGAGGAATTCAACGAGCTCTTGCACATCTTCCTTAGCTTCGTCGACGCCCGCGACATCAGCAAAAGTAGTCTTGATTTGATCTTCAGATAGTAAACGCGCTTTACTTTTGCCAAATGCCATAGGGCCACCTCGACCCCCAACACCGCCCTGCATTTGTCTCATAAAAAGCATGAAGACAGCGATAATGATCAGGATCGGAAAGCTTGCGATCAGTAGCTGAGTCCAAAAACCTTCTGTTTCGGCCTCTTTTCCAATGATCTCTACGTCGTGTTCCAACAAATCGTCTAGTAGTTTCGGATCCTGGGCAGGGAGAATGACCTTAAAACGAGAACTATCCTTTCGAAGTACGGTTATATATTCATGTTGACCATCAAATTCGACTTCACGAATCTCGTTACGGTTTACCTGCTCAATAAAGTCAGAATAGCTCTTTTCCTGCGGTTCACTCACCCCGCTGAAATTGTTAAATACAGTCAGCAAGACCGCGGCGATAATTAGCCAAAGTAGGAGATTTTTTCCCATATCGTTCAAAGACTTATCCTCTTAGCACGCAGTGCCAGGACTTCATTTTTGGGGCCCAATAGACTATACCAGGTAATTAATTCCGGCTATGGATCAATATGTGGGCGGAATGAGACGTTACAAGTGGTAGGTTGTCCCCAGCTTCCCAAACGAACACGTCGGTTCGGTTCAACAACTTCGACAGGTCAATTTAACTGACATAAGTGGGTCATGGACACTAAAGTACTAAAGGCGATTGCCCATCATCTAGAACCCATCGTAACCATTGGCGATAACGGATTATCAAGCGGCGTTATTGCCGAACTGAAACGCGCCATATCAGACCACGAATTGATCAAAGTGCGATTGAACGTTGGGGATCGAAAATTACGACGAGAACTCGCCAACGATGTCGCGGAGCTCCTATGTGCGGATTTAGTTCAGCAAATAGGAAAGATCTTCGTGGTGTATCAACCCACTAAACAAAGTCGCCCTGCGCGCTCAAACATAACGCGTTTCGGGCATTAGCGACCTAAAAAACTGAGTTCAAAGATGTTCAACCGTATCGATTTCGTATTCGTGTTCACCATCGGGTGACTTAACGACCACGATATCGCCCAGCAATTTACCGATCATCGCTCTCGCCATCGGAGATAACACCGAGATCGTATCTTCTTTAATGTCCGCTTCATCTTCTCCGACGATTTTGTATCGTGCTTCCCGACTACTACCTTCTTCAACCAACGTTACAGTACAGCCAAATACAACCTTTCCACTTGGACTGATCTTTGTGACGTCGATAACCTGAGCGTCACCAAGTTTGGCTTCGATCTCCTGTATCCGCCCTTCCGTGAAGCCCTGTTGCTCCTTCGCCGCATGATATTCAGCGTTCTCGCGCAAGTCTCCATGTTCTCGAGCCGCAGCAATCGCACTGGTCACAGACGGCCGCACGACGCTTTTGAGATGCGTCAATTCCTTCCGCAGTTTTGCTTCACCCTCTACGGTCATCGGCGTGGTCACGCTGCCGATCCTCGGTGTATTTCCTGAAGGCTACGGACCCGTGTACTGTTCCCATGACGCATTGCAATACAGAAAGCTTCTCCTCCTGCAAGCGTCGTGGTGTAGCACACTTTATGACGCAGAGCGAGGCGTCTGATGACTGCCGAGTCAATGATCGCCTGGCGGCCCTCCGTCGTATTAACAATCAATGTTGGTGCTTCATTCTTAATAAGGTCAGTTACGTCCGGTCGACCTTCCGCAACTTTATTGACAACCCCACTATTTACACCTGATTCCCTTAGAGTTCTCGCAGTTCCTCCTGTTGCAACAATTTCAAATCCCAAGGTAGTCAATTGTTTGGCGACTTCAGCAACATATGGCCGATCAGACTTCTTAACGCTTATGAAAGCTAACCCGCCCTTAGGCAAAATTTCTCCTGCGGCCAGCGTGGCCTTGGCGAAAGCCTCGCCGAATGATCCACCAATCCCCATCACTTCTCCCGTAGATTTCATCTCTGGTCCAAGAATCGGGTCGACCCCAGGGAACTTGGTAAATGGGAACACGGATTCCTTAACAGCGTAGTGATCCGGGATAATCTCTTCTGTAAAACCCTGGGATGCCAAGCTTTCGCCAACCATACAACGCGCCGCAATCTTGGCTAACGAGACTCCAATCGATTTTGAAACAAAGGGCACCGTACGCGAGGCTCTCGGGTTGACCTCGATGACGTAGATCTTTTCATCCTGAACCGCCATTTGAACATTCATTAAACCCACGACGCCCAGTTCCAGTGCCAGCGATTTCACCTGATTTCGGATTTCGTTTTGAATATCGGCATCGAGACGATATGGGGGCAGCGAACAAGCCGAATCGCCAGAGTGCACGCCCGCTTGTTCGATATGCTGCATGATGGCGCCAATCACGACTCGCTCCCCATCACATACCGCATCTACGTCAACCTCCACCGCTTGATCCAAGAATCGGTCAAGTAGCACCGGTGCCGCATTGGATACCTCAAACGCAGTCTCCATATACCGTTGTAGATCTTGAGGACCATGTACGATCTCCATCGCACGGCCACCTAAAACGTACGACGGTCGAACGACAATCGGATAGCCGATCTCATCTGCGGCTTGCGTCGCCGTACTTGGTTCAATGACGGTACGGTTCAACGGTTGCCTCAACGCAACTTTTTCGATCAGTGTTTGAAACCGTTCCCGGTCTTCGGCTCGATCTATCGCCTCCGCACTCGTTCCGAGAATTGGAACACCCGATGACTCGAGTTGATCAACAAGTTTGAGCGGTGTCTGACCTCCGAACTGGACAATGACACCGTGAGGTTCCTCTAATTCAACAATGGCAAGGACATCCTCAAGTGTCACCGGCTCAAAGTAGAGACGGTCCGACGTATCGTAGTCGGTCGAAACGGTCTCGGGATTACAATTCACCATAATCGTTTCATATCCGTCTTCACGCATTGCCATGGCCGCGTGGACACAGCAGTAGTCAAATTCGATACCCTGGCCAATCCGATTTGGGCCGCCGCCTAAAACGATGATTTTTCGTTCTTTGGTAGGTTGCGCCTCACATTCTTCTTCGTAGGTCGAATACATGTAAGCGGTCGCAGCCTCGAACTCGGCGGCACATGTATCAACGCGTTTAAAGACCGGGCGGATACCAAATGACTTACGATATTCTCTAAATTCATCCTCCGAGCATCCTATTATCGACGCTAGACGAGCATCAGAAAAACCATCTCGCTTCAATTGACGAACGTCGGCGTCGGTAAGACCTCCAAGATCCCGACCAATGAGCGACTTCTCCGTTTGAACGAGGTCTTCAATATGGGCCAGAAACCACTCGTCGATACCCGTAGCTTCCGCAACTTCCTCGATAGCCATACCCTCTCGGAAAGCATCTGCCACAAACCAGATCCGTTCCGCTCCCGCCTGTCTTAATTCAAGCGTAAGGATCGATGCCCGCTCGTCGTCGTTCGGAGGAAGGATTGGATCCAAACCCATCACCCCCGTCTCGAGACCTCTCAATGCTTTCTGGAAAGATTCCTTGAAAGTACGCCCAATCGCCATCACTTCACCGACCGATTTCATTTGGGTCGTTAGTCGATTTTCGGCTTGACTGAATTTCTCGAAAGTAAATCGCGGGACTTTGGTCACTACATAATCGATCGAGGGTTCAAACGACGCGGGTGTTACTCCGGTTATATCGTTTATCAATTCGTCCAGGGTATACCCGACTGCCAACTTAGCCGCGACCTTGGCGATTGGAAATCCCGTAGCTTTCGAAGCAAGCGCCGACGATCGCGACACGCGCGGATTCATTTCAATAACAACCATCCGTCCTGAACCGGGGTCTAGCGCGAACTGGACATTGGAACCCCCCGTGTCAACACCGATCTCCCGTAACACAGCGATTGATGCGTTACGCATCAATTGATATTCCTTATCGGTCAGCGTCTGTGCGGGCGCTACCGTAATTGAATCTCCCGTATGGATTCCCATCGGATCAACATTTTCGATTGAACAAACGATGATGCAGTTGTCGGCTCGATCACGTACGACCTCCATCTCAAATTCTTTCCAACCCAACAGTGATTCATCGATCAACAATTCCGTAGTCGGAGAAAGATCTAAACCCCTTGAGCATATTTCGATAAATTCCTCTCGGTTGTACGCAACGCCACCACCACTTCCACCAAGAGTAAAGGAAGGTCGAATGATGCAGGGGAAACCAAGCCGGCTCTGAACCTGTAGCGCTTCTTCCAAGCTATGCGCGATCGCAGAGCGGGGAGTGTCTAGACCAATCCGCCGCATGGCGCGATCAAATCGTTCTCTGTCTTCTGCCTTGTCGATCGCATCTTGACTAGCACCAATGAGTTCAACATTGTGGGCTTCGAGAACGCCCTCGCGAACGAGGTCGAGTGCACAATTGAGCCCAGTCTGACCGCCCATAGTGGGTAACAATGCTTCCGGTTTTTCCCGAGCAATGATCTCAGCAACGGTTTTCCACTCAACCGGTTCTACGTACGTCGCATCGGCCATCGTCGGATCCGTCATGATTGTCGCCGGATTGGAATTGACCAATACGACTCGATACCCCTCGCTTCTAAGCGCTTTGCACGCCTGCGCCCCGGAATAATCAAATTCACAAGCCTGTCCGATGACGATCGGACCCGCGCCAATGATAAGTACAGTTTCTATGTCATCGCGCCTAGGCATGCGGACTTTCGTTCCTATAATCCGACATCATTTGGACAAATCGGTCGAAAAGATAAGCGCAGTCCTGCGGCCCTGGGCTAGCTTCCGGGTGGCCTTGAAAACCGAATGCCGGTTTGTCCGTTCTAGCCAATCCTTGTAGAGAGCCGTCGAAGAGCGAGACATGTGTGATCTTCAGATTTTGTGGCAATGAGTCTCCGTCTACCGCAAAACCGTGGTTCTGGCTGGTGATGATGACTCGACCTGTCGACAAATCCTGAACCGGGTGATTCGCCCCGTGATGACCGTGTGTCATCTTGACGGTCTTTGCATCGCTCGCCAAAGCCAGTAACTGACAGCCGAGGCAAATCCCAAACAACGGAAGTTCTGTTTCCAAGAATTCTCGTATCGACGCGATCGCGTACTCGCAAGGATCTGGATCGCCCGGTCCGTTGGATAGAAACACTCCATCCGGACGCATTGCCATCACAGCTTCGGCAGGCGTCTTTGCCGGCACCAGAGTGACGTCGCAACCTCGATCGACCAAAAGGCGCAAAATCGCTCGTTTGACGCCGAAGTCATAGGCGACGACTTTATGGCTAGCCGAGTTTGATTGAGCGTATCCCTCGCCCAAACACCAACTACCACCCTTCCAATTCACAACGTCCTGGCGACTCACCACTTTCGCTAAATCCATGCCAGCCAATCCGGGAAACGCATTCGTCTGAGCGAGGGCCTCTTGTTCAGACAATTCTTCGTCAGCGACTAAACAACCCCGCATAGAGCCTTTCTGCCTAAGAATTCGAGTGAGCCTTCGCGTATCAATCCCGTCGATAGCCACGACTTCTTTGTCTTGTAGAAAATCCGCAAGCGAGTGACTGGCTCTCCAACTACTCAAATGGACCGGAAGATCGCGTATCACCAAGCCGTCTGCCCATACCCGATCGGACTCCATGTCCTCATCGTTCGTTCCGGTGTTACCGATATGGGGATACGTGAGGGTAATGATTTGCCGCGCATACGACGGATCGGTAAGAATTTCTTGGTACCCGGTCATCGCCGTATTGAAGACGACTTCTCCAGTCGCCATACCAGGGATACCAATCGAGCGCCCGCGAAAAACGCTACCGTCTTCAAGTACCAGTATGGCGGGCTTCACTTGCTTCCTATAAAAAGGCGGGAAAGACCTCCGCCTTCCTGCCACAACCTCGTTTCGCCCGACCCGAAATCGAGCGGCGGAATTCTAGCGTCAAAATGGAACAATTGCGCGGCTCATATGGCTGCCAACGCAAAAAATTCAAAGTCCGAGGACGTTCTCCATGCCGTAAAGACCCTTTTCTTTCAGCGCGATCTTTTCAGCGATAAATCGAACAGCCCGAATAGCACCCGCCGCAAAGTTCGACCGGCTTTGTGCTTTATGCGTAATTTCGATTCGCTCTCCCGTTCCCGCAAACGTCACCGTATGCTCTCCGACAACGTCTCCACCGCGGGCCGAATGAAATCCGATAGTTGGTTGCGTCCGCTCACCGGTGTCGCCAACCCGTCCATAAATTGCATCTTCTTCAAGATCACGACTCCGAGCATTTGCAACAATTTCGCCCATACGAACGGCGGTTCCCGACGGTGCATCAATCTTATGGCGATGATGCATTTCGTATATTTCAATATCGACAGTACCACCTAGTATCTTGGCCGCGGTTTCGATCAGACGGAACGCTACGTTGACCCCAACACTCATATTGGGAGCCATTACAATGGGTACCGTTTCAGCCGCAACGTCAATGGCGCGCAGTCCGGCAGCATTAAACCCAGTTGTCCCAATGACCATGCCGCAACCCTCTACAGCACCCGTCTCAAGAAGCCCTAGCGTTGCTGCCGGGACACTAAAATCGATAAGCACATCAAAAGTCGCTGCCTCTATATTCGTTGCCACTGGAACACCGATTTCGCCAATCCCGGCAACTAACCCCGCGTCCTGCCCCAAAAGTACCGAATCCGGACGTTCAAGTGCTAACACTAGCGATAGATCTGTTTCGCCGTCGATGGCATGGATCAACATCCGACCCATACGCCCGGCCGCACCATTGATTGCGACATTGATTGGCACGATCAGGTACCCGTCAACCGGTCGATAAAATCACGCACCGCCCGAAACCAGGACGTCTCCTTCGGCGAATGTTCTCCCCCATCGCTGGCAAGGCTTTGGTTGAGCTCTTTCAATAACGTCGCCTGTTGTTCGGATAAGCGCACGGGTGTTTCAACGACCACTCGACAAAGCAGATCTCCCGTCGAGCCGCCACGGACGGGACGCACGCCCTTCCCTCGCAATCTAAACAGTTTGCCGGTCTGCGTTTCCGCGGGCACCCGAAGCTTCACTTTGCCATCCAGCGTCGGAACCTCCAGCTCGCCACCTAACGCCGCTTGGGTAAATGAGATAGGGACTTGGCAGTGCAAATGACTCCCCTCTCGTTCGAATATGGCGTGATCCCTAACATTTATCTGGACGTATAAATCCCCGGTGGGTCCAGCGTTTGGACCTGCCTCGCCTTCGCCGGAGAGGCGAATTCGATCATCATTGTCGACGCCAGGAGGCACTTCAACGCGGAGAGTCTTCTGTTGTTCGACGCGACCACCACCACCACAAAACCGGCAAGGATCGGCAATCACTTTGCCCACACCGCCGCACCTTGGACACGTCTGCTGAACCGCGAAAAAACCCCGCGCAATTCTCACTTGACCCGCCCCCGAACATTCGGGACAAGTACTCGGCGTCGAACCCGGCGCTGCACCGGAGCCCCCACAGTCTCCACAAGCGGACATCACCGGCACTCGGATTTCCACGGAATCGCCAGCCACTGCCTGTTCTAGATCAAGGTCTAGGAGATAGCGTAAGTCAGCTCCCCTCTGCGCGGCCGTTCTGCCGCGCCGCCCTTGGGCCCCACCAAAAATATCGCCGAAAACATCTCCAAATATATCGCCAAAATTCCCTTCAAACCCACCACCCATACCTCCGTTACGTCCTTCGACGCCGGCGTGACCAAACTGGTCATAGGCTTGACGGTTTTCGGAGTCAGAAAGGACCTGGTACGCTTCCGATGCCTCCTTGAAGCGGACATCAGCATCCTTGGCGTCTGGATTTCGATCGGGATGATATTTCATTGCCAGACGGCGATACGCTTTCTTGATGTCACCATCGCCCGCGCCTCGGTCTACCCCAAGCACTTCGTAGTAATCGCGTTTAGCCATGATTCCCCTGACCGCACCCAGCCGAGACCAGCGGTCCCCGATAGCTGAAGACTACCCTTTCAATTACTTTTCGTCGTCCTTAACTTCTTCGTACTCGGCATCGACAACATCCTCTGTTTCTGGTGAGGCTGCACCATCGTCAGCGCCTTCCGTTGCCGCTGCCGCGGTTTCATTCGCATACATCTTCTGCGCTAAACCGCTTGTTGCTTCGGACAAAACTTGTATCGCTGTTTCGATCTGCTCTTTGTCATCGGTCTTACTCGCTTCGTCTAATGATGTCGCCGCAGATTCAATTGCCTCTTTCTCTTCGTCCGTTGCTTGATCAGCCGCATCGGTCACCATCTTGCGCGCCGCGTGTGCTAGTCCGTTAGCTTGATTTCGCAAATTGACCAATTCCTCGAATTTCGCATCCTCTTCCGAGTGCGCCTCAGCGTCTCGGACCATGTCATCGATCTCCTCATCGGAGAGGCCGCCCGACGCCTTGATGACAATCGATTGTTCTTTGCTTGTTGCCATATCTTTGGCCGATACGTTCAGTATGCCGTTTGCATCGATATCGAAGCTGACTTCAATTTGCGGTATACCGCGAGGGGCTGGCGGAATATCTGAAAGGTCGAATCTACCTAGGGACTTATTCTGGGCAACCTGTTTCCTTTCACCTTG
Organism: Gammaproteobacteria bacterium; assembly: GCA_002715785.1. Classification (GTDB taxonomy): domain Bacteria; phylum Pseudomonadota; class Gammaproteobacteria; order Pseudomonadales; family Azotimanducaceae; genus UBA11889. The sequence goes on from PBAA01000036.1 coordinate 13,153, forward strand.
TAAAACGTGAATCGTGACCGCGGTTTGGTTGTCATCTGCGGTCGAAAAGATCTGTTGCTTCTTCGCGGGAATAGTGGTGTTTTTGTCGATAAGCGTACTCATGACGCTCCCTAGCGTTTCGATTCCCAACGATAATGGCGTTACATCGAGTAACAGTACGTCTTTAACGTCGCCGGAAAGCACAGCTCCTTGGATCGCCGCACCCATGGCAACCGCTTCATCCGGATTCACGTCCTTTCTCGGTTCTTTCCCGAAATAACCACTAACTTTTTCTTGGACGAGAGGCATACGGGTCTGCCCGCCAACCAAGATCACGTCATCAATATCCCCAACGTTCAAACCCGCATCGTCTATCGCCGTGCGGCATGGTCCAATGGTTTTTTCGACTAGATTCTCGACCAAGGCCTCCAATTTGGCCCTTGTGACCTTAACCACGAGGTGTTTCGGACCGGTGTTGTCCGCCGTGATGTACGGCAGGTTGACCTCTGTTTCTTGACTGGTCGAAAGTTCGATCTTGGCTTTCTCTGCTGCTTCTTTCAGTCGTTGCAACGCTAACGGATCACTATGCAGGTCTACTCCATTTTGTTCTTTAAATTCATCGGCCAAGTAGTCGATCAACGTCAAGTCAAAATCTTCGCCCCCCAGGAAGGTATCGCCGTTCGTTGAGAGCACTTCAAATTGATGTTCGCCGTCAATTTCGGCAATCTCTATCACCGAAACATCGAACGTGCCGCCGCCAAGGTCGTATACCGCGATCTTCGAATCCCCGCGCTGTTTATCCATCCCATATGCGAGTGCAGCGGCAGTTGGTTCATTGATGATCCGGCGAACTTCAAGCCCGGCTATCTTGCCAGCGTCCTTGGTGGCCTGCCGTTGTGCATCATTGAAGTATGCTGGCACAGTGATCACCGCTTCCGTGACCGTATCACCCAAAAATTCTTCAGCTGTCTTTTTCATTTTCTTGAGAACTTCTGCAGACACCTGTGGCGGTGCAACTTGTTCGTCTTTCGCTTGCACCCANGCNTCNCCNTTGCTNGCTTTNACNATTTGATANGGGACCATCTTGATGTCCCGCTGNACNACNTCGTCATCGAANTTGCGTCCGATCAACCGTTTAACNGCAAACANCGTGTGGTCNGGGTTNGTNACGGCNTGNCGTTTNGCACTTTGTCCAACGAGCACTTCNCCCTTATCCGAATACGCCACNATNGACGGCGTGGTCCGGTCCCCNTCNGCATTCTCNANNACNCGAGCGTCANNNCCATCTACAACNGCNACGCANGAATTTGTCGTCCCGAGGTCAATTCCTATAATTTTTGCCATGTTTAACCTATTACCGGCGCCGCCTTCTCAACATAGCGCACGCGCTTTCCATTTAACTGGGATATTGGTCCAATTCCCTGAGTTTCAAGGGTTCAGGGCGCCTTTTTTGGCTCCGACATATCTTTCGCCACAAACACGCGGGCCGGACGAACGAGCCGATCATTGAGCGTGTACCCCTTTTGAACGACTTCCAAGACCGACCCGGGCTCGGCATCTGGGTTTTCAAGCATACTCATCGCTTCGTGAAACTCAGGATCAAACGGCTCGCCNGTTGGATCAATCGACGTTATTCCAGCTTTCTGCAGCACGTCGATAAAGAGCTTGTACGAAAGTTCGATCCCTTGCAGGGTGGCATGAACTGACCCATCATTTTCTTGATCGTTATCTGTCGCNGTCTCCACCGCCTTTTCAAGGCTGTCGAGAACGGGTAATAGGTTCTCAGTCAAACTCTCAAGCGCATATTTATGCGCATTTTCAACCGCCTTGTCGGCACGTTTCCGGATGTTCTCGACCTCCGCCACGGCTCTTAAGGCTCGATCTTCTGCATCGGCCAACTGTTCCCGCACCTCTTCGAGTGCCGCCTCGGGTGAAGGCCCTACCGATTCATCTGTGGCAGCCTCGTCCTCGATTTCAGAAGTTTCGGCTTCGTCAGACGATGCGTTGGCGTCTTCCGCAGAATCCAAAGAGTTTTCGTCGGGTTGTGAATCCGGAGTGTCTTCGTCAGACGCTATGTCCGTATCATTTTCTTCTGCCATACCCGTCTTTTTACCGTTATCGAAAACGTCATATGCGGTCGACTGACCGAAAAATCAATGCCTTCCGTAATCCAGTGCCGAGCCTAAAAGACGAGCGGTCAGGTCGACCAATGGAATCACCTTTTGATANGACATCCGAGTGGGCCCAATCACGCCAAGTACCCCCGCGATCTCACCGTTCACCTCATACGGTGCTGTTATGAGACTGTATTCATCCAGCGGCCGATATCCAGACTCTTCGCCAATGAATAACTGCACACCATCTGTCTCCAAACAACGATCCAGCAGATGTACGATCGCGTTCTTCTCTTTGAAAGCATCGAGTAAGCCCTGAACTTCCTCCGAAGAACTGAGAAAACTCATCAAATTCCGCTCACCGGATACTACATAATCATGTTCGTCGTCTCGTACGAAGGTTTTCGACGCCATATCGAGCGCGGTTTGCATGAGTTCATCCATCCGTTGTTTATCAGCGCTCATGCTTTCAAGAACACCTTTACGTACCGACATCAACGAACGGCCACCGAACTGACGATTGATAAAGTTCGCCGCCTGCGTCAACTCGATATCTGAATACTCGCGGTCAGTCTCCACCACGCGGTTCTGCACTTCACGCTCATTTACCACCAAGATTGCCAATACTCTGTTACCTGAGAGCGGCAGAAACTCGACTTGCCTGAGTTCAACCTGCTCAGGACGAGGCATCGTGACTAAGCCGGCGAGGTGCGAAACCTGTGAAAGGATATTTGATGCTGATTCCACAAGCTCGTTCGGAGACATCCGCGTATGAAGCCCGTCGCGCAGGTACTGCACCGATGCCGCCTCCAATGGCTGTACCGAAATCAAGCTATCAACAAACAATCGAAGCCCTCGGTGCGTCGGCACCTTCCCAGCAGACGTATGTGGAGAGCGCACCAGTCCGCGCAATTCAAGGTCCGACATGATATTGCGTACNGTCGCTGGGCTGACCGCAATCGCGGTCGTTTCGGACAACGTCTTTGAACCAACCGGCGTACCTTGCTCCAGATATTCTTCTACAAGCAGTTTAAAGAGACGTTGCTCGCGATCCGCGATCGCAAAGGTGTCCCGGGTTTCATCATTCGATCGTTGGCGTTTTTCTAGACGTGTCATAACTACCGAAGATTAATGTCAATCCAAGGAGGCGTCGGCTACTCTAGCACAGTAGAAACCGTGCATTGCCACGTGCCGNTGCACACGATTAATCGGCCAGGTTTATTAATCTATTCAACCCAAACTAAATCGAATCGGTCTTTAACCTTGTCCTTTGATGCATTAACGTTCGGGCTGAATCGGCGAAACATCCCATGGTTATGTTGGTAAAACACTTTTCCTCATTCTTGCTNGTTTGCGCGATCGTCGGTTGCTCGATTTCGATGCCACGCGTCCACAAGGTCGCTGTTCAACAAGGGAATATCCTCAACCAGTCGATGGTCGACAAATTGAAACCCGGCATGACCCGTACCCAGGTGGCGTACGTTATGGGCCGACCCGTGATCATTAATACCTTCGATCCCGATCGCTGGGACTACGTCTTTACGATCGAAGTTCCGGGACAATTCAACGAAACCACGCGCATGTCGCTGTTTTTTGAAAACGACGTCTTGACCCACTTCACCGGGGACATGGCACCCGCCGCAGCAAAGACCGGCGACGCGACGACCGATACTGAATAATCGTCGCTGTTTGTATCAGCGATACACTTACAGTAAGAAACCTAGTATTCCTATCGTTCCCACGGTTTCTTGAGCGATGTCGCTCCAATCTAACGTGAGTCTTCGTTCGCCAAAACGTCGAGGGCACGTTTGGAAAAAGAGTCAACCAAACCATCAATAATCTTTGTAAAGAATGGCCCTAGCAAACTACCCATAACTATACTTTGTAGTTGGAACGATACTTCTAGGCCCACGCGGCAACCAACACCAAGGTCCTTAAAGTTCCACCGCCCATCGAAACTTTCGAACGGTCCACTCACCAAAGAAAGGCCGATGGTACCGTTTTCACTCAGATCATTACGCGTCACTAAAGTTTCGGTAACCCCCCGCGCAGAAAGCTCGAGGCGTGCGACCACGAAATCACTTCCCTCTTCAATAACCTCGGAACTTTTGCATCCAGGGACAAACTCACTGTAACGATCAACGTCGTTAACCAGCGCCTGCAACGCCTTCGCGCTATGCGGCAGTAACACGCTGCGTTCAATCGTCCTCACCTAGCACCCTCAAGATTAATCGATTGGCAGGATCGTGTAGAGAAACACAATCAGAACCCCTAACGGGGCTAGCACCCGCGTTGAAGTTGTCCATATCGCGACGGCGAATTTAGACGTGATGCCCAGTTGCGACATGACGGTTGCTTTGGGCAGAACGTAACCAGCAAANAGCGCAATAAATAATGCGCCTAGGGGCAACATGATGTTTGCAGTGAGGTAGTCGATCGAATCGAACACGGTTTTTTCTCCGACCACGTACACGTCTGACCAGATATTGAANGAAAAGACCGATGCCAAGCCCAATAGCCAACACGCAGCTCCAAGGCTTATCGCAACCCGAGACCGCANTGCATTGTATTCCTCGACAAGAAACGCAATGGCGGGTTCGGTCAATGAGATCGCCGACGTAATTGCGGCGAAGCTCACCAGAATAAAGAACACACCGCCGAACAGTGCGCCGAGAGGCATCTGCCCGAACGCAAGCGGCACGGTAATAAACATCAGTCCAGGTCCGCTGCCCGGCTCCAGTCCGTTGGCAAAGACAATCGAAAAAATAGCGAGGCCCGCGATCAAGGCGACCACGGTGTCTAGAGCCGCGATGGTGATCACGGTTCGAGTTATTGAAACCGAGCTTGGAACGTAAGCCCCGTATGCCATGATTGCACCCATTCCAATACTCAAAGTAAAAGCGGCATGACCGAGGGCNACCAGCAAACCGTCCACGGATAATGCATCCCACTTCAACCCAAACATAAAATCNAATCCTTCCGCAAACCCGCCCGACGCGACGCCATAACCTAGCAATACGATCAACAAAATGAACAACANAGGCATCAGCCATCGAATCGCACGCTCGAGTCCACTCACGACCCCTCGGGAAACAATGTAGACCGTGATACCCATGAAGACCGTGTGAAATACGGCCATGAGAACGGGATTGCTATGTAATGCTGCTAGCGCTTGCGCAGCGGCCGCCCCATCCACGCCAGTGAAGCTACCGCTGGCAAGCTGCCCGATGTAGTAAAGACCCCATCCAGCGATCACCGAATAGAACGAAAGGATGAGGAAACCCGCCAACACTCCCGCCCAACCGATCAGCGACCANGCTTTCGAACCGTCGCTTTGTTGCACCAACGCTCGCATGGAATTAATAGGACTTTGACGACCCTGCCGACCAATGAGCACCTCAGCCATCATGACTGGAACGCCGACAAGAGCGACNCAGAAAAGATACGCGACCACAAANACACCACCACCGTTTTCACCAGCGATATATGGAAACTTCCAGATATTGCCCAGACCAACAGCGGAACCAGCGGCCGCCAGCACAAACAACCAACGATTGGACCACATGCCGTGTTTGGATTCGTCTGGGGTCACGTATACATCTCTTTGTTAAAGGCCACGCACATTCTGTCCCGCTCATCGATTCCATGCCAGTCACNAATCCGTGCGGATATTTCATNGGTCACCCCGAGCTCGCCTATAATCTCGTCATGGCCAAACACGCAAAAGGCGGNGGATCGAACACCATCGCCCTCAATCGACGAGCCAAGTTTGATTACCATCTAGAAAAAACTTTTGAAGCTGGCATGGTACTTGAGGGCTGGGAGGTAAAGAGTATTCGTGCCAATCAGGCACAGCTTTCGGATAGCTATGTCTTGGTCCGTGACGGTGAAGCATGGTTGCTGGGATCGCAGATCAGTCCACTCTCGAGTGCATCGACGCACGTCACCGCGGATCCGCAGCGAACAAGAAAGCTGCTNCTCAACGCCAAAGAAATCGCTGAAATTTTTCAAGCGACTCAGGCGAAGGGAAATACCTGCATTGCAACAGCCCTCTACTGGAAAGGACCACGTGTTAAATGCGAGGTCGCGCTTGGTAAAGGCAAGAAGCAGCACGACAAGCGATCGACGGAAAAAGAACGCGATTGGAAGCGNCAAAAACAACGTCTGATGAAAAATGGCTAACGGCGCTATCCACGGCCCACGAAAGGCATCTTCGACGCAAGAACAGTAATCGACTGCACGCTCGCGTCCAACGGCAGACTATCCATATAGACAACCGCCCGGACGACGCTATCGACGTCCATTGTCGGCTCGGGTTTCACCGTTCCATCAGCTTGCGTCACGCCTNTACCCATCCGCGCGGTCATGTCCGTGAGGGCATTGCCNACATCGATCTGGCCGCAGACGATGTCGTGATTGCGACCGTCCAACGCGGTCGATTTTGTTAACCCAGTAATTGCGTGTTTCGTCGAGGTGTANGGCGCTGAATTAGGCCGAGGTGTGTGGGCCGATATCGAGCCGTTGTTGATAATGCGACCCCCTTTTGGATCTTGAGCTTTCATGATTCGGAAAGCGGCTTGCGTGCATAGGAAAGCGCCGGTCAAATTAACGCTAACAACTCTCTGCCATTGATCTAGCGTGAGTTCCTCCAAAGGAATGGCAGGTGCTCCCGAACCGGCGTTATTGAACAACAAATCCAAACGTCCGAAATTTTCACGCGTCGTTTCGAAAAGGCGCTCAACCGCTTGAGCGTCTCCCACGTCCGTCGGTACCGCTATGACTCTGCCTTCTGCACCAGACTCGTCCACAACGGCTTCCAGCAGTTCAACACGCCGGCCCGCTAACGCGACCGAATACCCTTCATCAAGCAATGCTAATGCTGTGTGTTTACCGATCCCCGTGCCGGCGCCGGTAATTATCGCTACCTTTCCCACGGTCATACCGCCAACGCCGTGGAGAATTCTGGTACACCTTCCCATCGTCCTGGGTCCGCAGACCTCATTACCGCGATTGTTTTGATGACCTCCGGGTTCGCAAGTCCATGCGGTGGATGACCGGTCAACACCCGAATGATGTTCTCAGCTTGCATGATCGGACACTCCTCAAGAAAAGTCGGAGAAAACCCAGCGATGTGCGGGGTTACCATCATGTTGGGTAACCCAAGTAGCGGATCTTGCGCATCGATCGGCTCGATCTCAGTGACGTCAAGCGCNGCTGCTTCGATTTGTCCTTCGCTCAGTGCATTCGCCAACGCTTCCCCGTTGACGACAGGCCCTCTCGACGTATTCACCAGCATCGCCGTCGATTTCATCTGTCCGAGTGAGTTCGAATCAATCATGTGCCGGGTCTCTTCCGTCGACGAACAGTGAATCGTGATGAAATCAGCCGAACTCAACAACTCACCAAAATCAACCATACGAACGCCGTATAGATCTGCCGTGGATTGAGATACATAAGGGTCATACGCGATTATTGACGCCGGTCCGAAGCCACGAATGCGAGTCGCGAAAGCCCTGCCAATATTGCCGAAACCAATGATGCCCATGGTATGACCAGCGATTCTTCGAACTGAGCGCTGGTATTCGCCTGTGAGTCGTCGGTTTTCACTCCACTCACCTGCACGGGTCGTGTTCGCGGCATCAACAAGCCGACGCGTGAGCCCGAGGAGCATCGCCACGGCGTGATCTGCCACCTCGGTCGTATTCACGCCCGGAACATTACACGCGAGAATCCCAAGCCCGGTCGCCGCCTCTAGATCTATCGAATCCACACCAACTCCCATCCGGCTTACGACCTTGAGTTTTGGACATGCTTCAAGGACCTCGCGCGACGTGAGNGGCAGCGTACCAACTTGTGCGCCATCGGCNTCTCCTAGCAAATCGATCATTTCTTCCGTACTGCGTGTCGTACCTTCTATGACCTCGAAACCTGCCTCTTCAAACAGATCGATACGATTGTATGGGCTACGAGGCAACGCGATTTTCATGTGGTACTCCTGTTACGAGTTCGCTCGTTTTCTCGACAAGANAGCTATCCGTCCAGATCTTTATTGGGATTGATCAAGAATTTCTCNCCCGTGGCCTGCATCCCATAGCGAGCGANAGCCTCAGGCGATAGCGCTTCCTCTAAAGACACAATTTCTGTGTACGAACTTGCAAACGTGGTGGTTATTTCAGACGCCACCCGCTGTCGCAATGCCTCCGCTTCTTCCGCCCCAACCCGTTGTAAGAAATAGGGTAATAACCAACCCCCCAACCCCCAGGCCATGCCGAANCTTCGATTCANTACNGTTGGGTTTCGATCGAGNCCNCCATANATGTAGACNTGTTTATGTGTCGNCGANCCATAACGGTTGAACTCNCCAGCGTCACGGTTTGCTGCAACTTCCATCGCCGTCAGCAGTTGACCTGGTAATGGACCGCCTCCGGTGGCGTCGAAGCCCAGAGTCGCTCCGGTATCTGCTAATGCGTCGATCAAATTCGCCATAAAATCCGGTTCGCTACTGTTACAGACGTAGGTCGCTCCCAACGACTTTAGCAACTCGACATGCTCTTGTTTTCGAACCACGTTAACCAACGG
>PBAA01000037.1 GCA_002715785.1 Gammaproteobacteria bacterium
ACCGATATAGTGCTCGGAGGTAACTGGCAGGCCGAAGTAGAGAAACTCGGTGATGAACCCGACCCTTCTGAAGTCAATAGGATCAAAGCCGCGTGGCAGGAAACTCACCAAAGAGTGATCGATGCGGGAGGCTTGCATATCGTCGGAACTGAGAGACACGAGTCGCGACGAATCGATAATCAGTTGCGCGGTCGGGCAGGCAGGCAAGGGGATCCCGGGTCCTCGCGTTTTTTCATTTCTTGGGAAGACAACTTGCTTCGAATTTTTGGAGCTGAACGGGTTCGCGGCATGCTAGATCGTGCATATACCGAAAAGGGCGAAGCGGCGGAGGGAGCGATTTTTGATCGCTCCATCGAACGCGCCCAGCGCAAGGTTGAGGGGCGGAATTTCGATATTCGGAAGAGTCTCCTCGAGTATGACGATGTTGCAAATGATCAACGGACTGTGATCTACCAGCAACGAAATGAGTTGATGGAGGCTAACGACATCCGCGAAATGCTATCGGACATTCGTACAGAAATTGTGGACGAAGTGATTTCTGACCACATTCCGCCAGAAAGCATCATGGAGCAATGGGACGTGGCGGAGCTGGAAAAGACCTTGGTATCCGAGTTCAGCTCGAACCAATCGCTGCAACAATTAATCTCGACCGAAGACGACGTCACTGAAGAAGATTTACGGCGAATAGTTAGCGAGCAAGTCCGGGAGGAATATGAGGCGAAGGTTCTCGCATGGAAGGCGGAAGGCGTGGACATGAATCGCGTCGAGAAGGAAATCATGCTCAACGTTCTTGACCAAAAGTGGAAAGAGCATTTAGGGACGATGGACCACCTTCGCCAAGGAATACATTTACGGGCTTATGCCCAAAAGCAGCCGAAGCAAGAATACAAACGAGAGTCGTTTGAACTCTTTCAGGAGATGCTATACGGCATTAAGCGGGATGTGATTCGGATTCTGTCTCGCGTCGAATTGGAGCGTGGCGAAGATCTTGGCGAAGCGGAGAGGAGGCGTCGAGTCGAGAACAGTAAGCGCATGCAATTTCAGGGCTCCGAAGCCGCCGCGGCGAATATGGATCAAATGGGCAGTTTGGGTGATGACGTAACGACTCCCACGCCGGTAGGCAAGCCGCAAACGTTTGTCCGAGAGGATCGTAAGGTCGGACGTAATGAAAAGTGCCCCTGTGGTTCAGGAAAAAAATACAAACAGTGCCATGGACGAGCGGCGTAGTTTGATGAGGTTCGTTTAAGTGGCCGTCAATTTGCCCGTTATGGACGCACTTGAAGAGGTTCCTGGAATCAGAGCAGGTACTGCGGATGCTCGAATTCGTGATAACGGTCGCGACGACATCACAGTTTTTGCGTTCGAACCTGGGGCAATCGTTGGTGGCGTGTACACACGTAACAGCTATAGGGCCGCACCCGTCGAAATCGCGTCAGCCTGCCCCGGTCCCGCCAGAGGTTTCGTGGTGAATAGCGGTAACGCAAATGCCGCGACCGGAGAGAGGGGCGCCAACGATGCCCGACAAACCTGCTCACACTTGGCCTCGCTCCTCGAATGTAACGCTACTGAGGTATTACCGTTCTCAACCGGGGTTATCGGCGAATTTCTACCGATGGAAAAAATACTTACCGGTATTGACCGGGCGTATGAGGCGCTTAGTCCGAAACACTGGGCCCATGCGGCAGCTGCGATTATGACGACTGATACTGCTCCGAAGGGCCTTTCAAATCGTTTCAAATTAGGCGGCTGCGAAGCGATCGGCACGGGAATCGTTAAAGGTTCAGGCATGATTCGACCCGATATGGCGACTTTGTTAGCTTTCGTTGGCACGAACGCGTCGTTAACACCAGAAATTGCCAGAAGATTAACTCTCGATCTTGCGGAACTAAGTTTTAACCGTTTGACCGTCGACGGGGATACTTCGACTAATGACTCTTTTGTGGTCGTGGCATCGGGGGTAGGAGACCACGAAACAATACGTAACGCATCCTCGATTGAGTATTCCGAGTTGCTCCACGGTCTAACGCCCATCGTGCGGGAATTGGCCATGCGAACAGTACGGGATGCTGAAGGCGCGACGCGTTTTATCACGATTCACGTTCAAGGAGGTTGTGACGCTGCGGAATGTATGCGTGTTGCGTACACGGTGGCCCACTCGCCGCTGGTCAAGACAGCCTTATTTGCGGGTGATCCTAACTGGGGTCGTTTCTGTATGGCTATTGGTCGAGCTGGCATCGAAGATTTGGATCCATACGGAGTGTCGCTCAATCTAAATGATGTTCGCGTGGCAGTAGGAGGTATGGTTGCAGATAGCTATCGTGAGGAAGTCGGAGCGGAAGTTATGGCTAGAGACGAGTACGAGATAACCATCGATCTTGGTCGAGGAAGTTCTCGGGAAACTATATGGACATCCGATCTCTCGTATGAATACGTCCGCATTAACGCTGAATATCGTTCCTGATTGAGATTAGTCCTCCGAATCGGACGAGCTGAGATCGTCAATGCCATGCTCGCCGGGGATTGTGTGTTTTTCGTCTGCCCAGGCGCCGAAGTCAATTAGGCGGCATCTTTCTGAACAAAATGGACGGAACTCATTTTCCAACGTCCAACGTAGAACTTTCTTGCAAGTAGGGCAAGGAACGATATGAGTGGTCTCCTTAGGCATTAGCAATGTCTACGTAACGTTTATGCAATGTTCGCACCTTAGGATCGAGCATTATTAAAGAACCCTCATTCGCGATGACGTCGTCCGCGAGTGCGAGCCGATCGGTTCGATCTAGCTGGCTGTTCACAATCGCCTGAGCCTCTTTTCTAGCGACCATGTCTCGTTCCATCGTGCGCTTGATCTGTACTTCAACTGGCACATCGACTACAAGGATACGGTTGACGTAACCCCCGCGGGCTCTAAGGAGGGGGTTTACGACCATCGCGTATTTGGATCGGACAGAATGTAACTGCCGCAACGTCCACTCATTAATTAACGGGTGCGTTAACTTTTCTAACCAACGTCGTTCTGCGGGTTTGTCGAACACTAATTGTCTTAGGGCCTTCCGATCGAGACGACCGTCTACTCCGATCATTCCATCGCCGAAACGGCAGATTATCTCTTTAAGGGCTTGGCTACCCGGTTCGACAATTGCCCGAGAGGCCGTATCGAGATCGATGACGTCGACCCCTAGATTGGAAAAACGATCGGAAACTGCAGTCTTACCACTGCCTATTCCTCCAGTAACTGCGACGATGAGTTTTGACATCAAGGGAAAACGAGAGTCGTGAAAAGGTCTTGTGTGGCAAGCGTAACGCACCCACCTATACTCAAAAAAGGCCCGAAGGGGATTTCTTGTTTCGTAGACAATTTACGCCAGAAGATCAGAAACAGGGCATAAGTCAGTCCCGTCGTTGATGCCACGAGAATGACGGCCGGTAAGGCTTGCCAACCGAGCCAGGCACCCAGTGCGGCCGCCAATTTGAAATCGCCATTTCCCATTCCCGTTCGGCCTCGAATTAGTTTGAACGCTTGGTTGATTGCCCAAAGTGACATATAGCCGACTATCGCTCCTATTAAGGAAGACGTTGCAGTGGGGAAATCGTTGGTGTCGACGGACTGGATCGATGCGATGAGACCTAACCAGACGAGTGGCAGGGTAATTTGATCGGGAAGTAGAGTCGTTTCGACATCGATAATTAACAACGTTAATAATGATGCAAGGAATACGAAGTAAAACAATCCGGTAATCGAATAACCCCAGATCCAAATCGTTCCAATTGCCAATAGGCATGTGACGCCCTCTACTATTGGATAACGTTTCGAGATCGAACCATTACACAGGACACATTTACCGCGTAGAACGATCCAGCTGATCAATGGGATGTTTTGCAACGGCGAGATAATTCCGTCGCACAAAGGGCAGTGAGAGCGTGGAAGAACTAGGTTAAATCTAGTTTGGGCCGCAACATTGATATGGAGTAACTGTCGCGCCTCATGTCGCGCATTTCGCTCGAGTATTAAAGGAAGCCGGTAAATAACGACATTCAGGAAGCTCCCGATCGCGAGGCCAACTATGCCCACTACCGTTAGTGTGAACCAGTCTGCTGACAGCTGCTGACTTAGATTTTCTATTCCGTTGGTTGGCAAAGATGCGAATTCCTCGGACGCGTTTTGAACTTGAGATATACCCAATGGTTTAAGCGGAAGCAATACCGATTTCCATTAGGCGAATAATAGTCATAGAAACTTCATGGGCCTAATTTCCATATTTTAGGTAACGGAGCCAAAATAACGTTGTTTCACGTTTGACGGTTGGTAAGGATTGTTAATTATCGTAGGCGTGCGTTTTATGTCGAAAACGAATCTAAACTAGGCCAAATATCTGTGTTGAGGAAGACTAAGTGAGACGTTAAGCTTCGCGGCATCTGCGCCGGGATAGCTCAGTTGGTAGAGCGACTGATTCGTAATCAGTAGGTCCGCAGTTCGATTCTGCGTTCCGGCACCATATGTAATTGCGAAGTCGAAACCAACAAAAGATCATGGGCATAACGTTGTAATTACTGATTATTCGACTTGGTTCGGTTATTCATCAGGCGTAAGAGACGCCTTCAAATCAACTAGATATAGCGGTGTTAACGGTCCGTTCGAATTATTCGATCGGAGAAATCATTCATTTGAAGGCCAGCAATGACAGTTGGTTATTCTTCAGCCAGGCCTATGGATTTGATTGGTTCTAGGAACGATTAAACTAAATATATTCGTAATTCTCTTATTTTAGATAAAAGATTATTACTATTTTTGTGTTTACAAACCTAATTTCATTATGTAACTTTATTCTAGTTACTTGAAATGGGAATAATAAAAAGCATTATGGTTGCCAAGAAACTTTCCGTATCCGAACTACAAGCAGTCATCCGTGACGCAAGATCTGAAATAGATCGGCGGCAGAAAAGACTGGATCGGGTCAAAGCGAAAATAGATGCGATATTAAAGAAAGAGGGTGTAACGCTGGGTGATCTATATTCGGCGCGTACCCCTTCTAAAAGCCCTGTTGGAGTGCGTCGAAGACGAAAAGTAAAACCTGTCTACAAGTCCGGAAAAAACACTTGGACGGGTCGCGGAAGAGCTCCAGGGTGGGTCGTTAAGATCTGTGAGAAGGACGGTATAGAAGTCACTAAGTTCAAGACGCTACCTCAATATAAGATTCGGTAATATCGCTAAAAATGTCGAATGGCTTCGCGAATATGTTCGAAGCCTTCGGATCTTCGTGCCGTTCCCAATTAGCGCACTAAGGGGTACGGCTCTTGTGAATAGGTCTTGAGCTCATTTGCTGGGCTCGAAACGCATGGAGAGATCCATCGGTTCGATGTTCTTCGTGATCTCGCCGATTGAAATGTAGTCCACTCCCGTTTGGGCAATCTCAGTTACGTTTTCGCGTGTGATACCGCCGGACGCTTCGAGTGGTACGTTTCCTTTGTTAAGCGTTACTGCCTCGCGAAGTTCTTTCATGGAGAAGTTGTCTAGCAACACCATGTCGACGCCTGCTTCGAACGCCTCCAGCAATTGGGGGATCGTTTCGACCTCAATTTCGATTTTGATGTGGGGATTTTGCTTTCGCGCCGCGTAGATACTCTCGGCGATTCCACCGACTGCGGCGATGTGGTTTTCTTTGATGAGATATGCGTCAAATAGCCCCATTCTGTGGTTTTTTGCGCCAGCTACCGCAACCGCGTATTTCTGTGCTGTGCGGAGGCCGGGAACTGTCTTACGAGTGTCTAGGATCATTGCGTTGGTTCCCGAAATGGCCTCGACGTAGAGGCGAGCGATCGACGCTGTTCCTGAAAGTAGTTGAACAAAATTCAACATAATTCGTTCACAAGTAAGCAAGCTTTGCGCAGGGCCATACGCCATCAGCAAGGTATCGCCCGGTGTTACGTCTTGACCGTCGTCTACAAGCCACTCGGTGCTAATTGACGAATCGATTTGTCGACACGTTTCATCCGCCCAGGGCTTCCCGCAGAAGACGCCTGCAGTTCGGGTAATTAAACGTGCGGTGACAATTTGTTTTTTGGAAATCAGCGCGGCGTTAATATCTCCCGAACCAACGTCCTCGGCGATCGCGGTTTGTACGTTGCGACGAACGTCATTCAAAAAGGTCTCGTTGACCGCTAGGGGTGATCGATCCATAGTCGTCATTATGTCATTTCAGCGAAATAGAAGAGTCCGGTAGACATGGCTGTAACGATCGATCACTGGTTATCGAGAGTTACTAGAAAGCCGTCGATTAATTGCGATGATCGACCCGCGCATACTGAGGTCACACTGGTTGTAATTCATTCGATATCCCTTCCGGCGGGGGTATTCGGCACCAACCTAGTCCCGGCTTTTTTTTGCAATGAATTAAATCTGGCGGATCACCCCCAACTGCATTCTTTGGAGGGGATGAGAGTCTCGCCCCATGTCTATATAACCCGACGTGGTCTGGTGACCCAGTTTGTACCGTTCAACCGAAGGGCGTGGCACGCCGGGGCTTCTTCCTTTGGATCACAATTGGCGTGTAACGATTTTTCTATCGGAATCGAACTGGAAGGGACCGAGCACGGCGAGTACACGGATTCACAGTACCGCAAACTCATCGGTGTCTTGGTGACGCTTATTGCCAAGTACCCATCGATCTCGCTTAGCCGAATCGTTGGTCACCAGGAAATAGCCCCTCTTCGTAAAAAAGATCCTGGTGCCGGTTTTGAATGGGAACGGATCTATGCGGAAGTCGCAGGGCATTCGAACCAAATTAGCAATTACTGAATGACAACGTTGTCGTTATCGCGCCGCGTTTAAATTAGAAAAGATGCGTATAGGAATTGATCTCGGCGGTACCAAGATTGAGGGAATCTTGATGGATCGCGAGGGCAACGTCACGCAAGTGATTCGAAGAGCCGCACCAAGAGATCACTACGAAAAAACCCTGCAGGCGATAGAAGCGCTTGTTCGAGAGCTCGATCTTTTAGCAGGTGACAAACACCCGATTGGAATTGGTACGCCGGGGACCTGGGTTCCCGGTCGGTCGGCGATGAAAAACTGTAATTCAACGTGGCTTAATGGAAGACCCTTGCTGGACGATCTTATCCGGTTATTGAATCGGTCTATTCGAATCGCAAACGACGCCGATTGCTTTGCTTTGTCGGAAGCTGTCGCAGGTGCCGGTCGCTTATGTCCATGTGTCTTCGGAATCATCCTTGGCACGGGAGTCGGAGGTGGTTGGGTATTGAACGGTCGAATACTTGCTGGCCCCAACGGATTGAGCGGCGAATGGGGTCACACACCCTTGCCATACTTTCGGTCCGATGGCCATTCAAACGGGGCAGAGGCAGATCTACCTGATCGGGAATGTTATTGTGGTCGGGTCAACTGCGTCGAAACTTTTTTGTCTGGGTCGGGACTATCATTGACTCATCGCTTGTTATCCGGTGAAAACCGCGAAGCAGACAAAGTCGCGGACTCAGAGTTCGGCGAACGAACTTACAATCTATATACCTCAATGTTGGCACGCGCTTTGGCCCAGATAGTTAATATCGTCGATCCCGACATCATTGTTTGTGGCGGCGGCGTTTCCAATTCAAAACATCTATACCGCGACTTACCAGGCAAAGTGGCGAAGTACACATTCTCTTCAGAAGGCGCGACGCAAATTGTGCCGGCTGAACACGGTGACGCAAGTGGAGCGCGTGGTGCTGCATGGCTTAATCCGGCATAAAGTGGTTCTTGCGCGACGTTTTCATAGGTGTGGCGCGTTGCTCCGATGCCGGGTTTTCGTGTAATGGCATCGAAGCGCAATACGGAGGATAGCAATCCCTTAGAGACCCAAGAGTGGTTAGATTCGCTCGAATATATTCTCGAAAATGAGGGGGTTGAACGGGCGAATTTCCTGTTGAGACGGTTGTCGTCGCGGATGACGAAAACGGGCGCTTCGCTGCCCTACACGATCACAACGCCCTATCGGAACACAATCCCCGCGCATCTTGAGGCGTTCATGCCAGGCGATCTCTTCATGGAACGGCGAATCCGCAGTCTGATTCGCTGGAACGCGCTAGCAATGGTCGTCCGTGCAAATCGGCGAGACGGTGATTTGGGTGGACACATTTCCACCTTTGCTTCTTCTGCGACTCTTTATGAGGTTGGATTTAACTACTTTTTCAGAGGCCCAACGCCAGAGCACGCGGGAGATTTGATTTATTTCCAAGGACATAGTGCACCAGGGATCTATGCGCGCTCCTTTTTAGAACGTAGATTAGACGAAGAGCATCTCGATAGATTTCGCCAAGAAGTTCGTGGCGACGGCCTTTCTTCGTATCCCCATCCATGGCTCATGCCCGACTACTGGCAGTTTCCCACGGTTTCGATGGGCCTTGGCCCAATTCAAGCCATTTATCAAGCGCACATCATGAAATATCTTGATTCTCGCGGCCTCATTCCGATGGAGGATCGTAAGGTGTGGGCGTTCCTCGGTGACGGCGAGTGCGACGAACCCGAATCCCTTGGTGCGCTCGGACTTGCGGGACGGGAGCGACTCGACAATCTTGTTTTTGTCGTCAACTGTAATTTGCAACGACTAGACGGACCCGTCCGAGGGAACGGAAAGATAATTCAAGAACTTGAGGGCGAATTTAGGGGCGCTGGATGGAACGTAATTAAGGTTGTATGGGGGCGCTTGTGGGATCCGCTCTTTACCAATGACGTTGACGGGCTCCTGCAACAACGCATGAATGAGACGGTGGACGGTGAATACCAGAATTACAAGGCAAAGGGCGGTGGATACACCCGTCAGGAATTTTTCGGGAAACACCCAGAATTGCTGAAACTTGTCGCTAATCTGTCCGACGATGACATCATGCGCCTCAATCGCGGCGGCCATGACCCCTTCAAGGTATACGCGGCATATCAAGCGGCAATGGATCATCGCGGCCAGCCCACGGTCATTCTTGCGAAGACGGTGAAGGGCTATGGAATGGGCGATGCCGGAGAGTCGGAGAACACAACGCACCAAGTCAAAAAGCTCGATCTTGACGATCTAAAGCACTTTCGTGATCGGTTTGACATTCCTCTATCGGACAGTGAATTAGAGTCGGTGCCATATTACAGACCTGCTAGTGATAGCCCGGAAATGGTCTATATGCTCAAGCAGCGGGAGAAACTTGGTGGGCCCATACCGAGTCGTATCTCCACTCTGCCCGGATTTGATATCCCCCCTATTGAACATCTCGACAATTTGCTGAAGGGTGGCGGCGATCGAAAATTCTCGACAACGATGGGCTTCGTAAGAATTCTTTCGACGCTTTTACGGGACGAATCAATTGGAAAACGGATTGTGCCGATCGTCCCGGATGAGGCCCGGACGTTCGGTATGGAAGGCATGTTTCGACAATTGGGAATCTACTCTTCAGAGGGCCAATTATACGAACCGGTTGATGCAGGCGAATTAGCCGCGTACCGAGAATCGAAAGACGGGCAGGTTCTTGAAGAAGGGATTAACGAAGCGGGTGCATTTGCAGCATGGTTAGCGGCTGCCACGTCCTATAGCACGCATCAATACACGCTGATTCCTTTTTATCTTTTCTATTCCATGTTCGGATTTCAACGCGTCGGCGATCTCGCTTGGGCGGCGGGTGACATGCAAGCGAGAGGGTTTTTGTTAGGAGCAACTTCGGGTCGTACCACGCTCAATGGGGAGGGATTGCAACACCAGGACGGGCATAGCCACCTGTTGTCAGGGGCCATTCCCAACTGTATTTCGTTCGATCCATGTTATGCGTATGAGCTGGCGGTGATTATTCAGGACGGGCTGCGGCGGATGTATGTCGAAGATGAACGGATTTTCTATTACGTGACCTTAATGAACGAAAACTATGTTCAACCGGCCATGCCAGAGGGCGTAGCAAGCGGCATCCTGCGAGGGATGTACAAATTGGTGTCGATCGATCCGGGCGGTTCAAAACGAAAAATTCGGTTGTTAGGTAGTGGTGCGATATTGAATGAAGTGGTGAAGGCGTCGATCCGGTTAAAGCGCGATTACGAGGTCGACGCCGAAGTTTGGAGCGTGACCAGTTTCACGGAATTAGCCAGGGACGGTCACGACGTCACGCGATGGAACATGTTGCATCCGACAGAGCCATTGCAACGTAGCTACGTTTCGGAGTGTCTTGAAGGTGACATCCCTGTTGTTGCCACAACGGATTACGTCAAACTCCATGCCGAGGCTATTCGGGGGTTTCTCGGCGCCCCCTATCGGGTTTTGGGGACCGATGGTTTTGGGCGCAGTGATACGAGAGAACGATTGCGCGGTTTTTTCGAAGTCGATGAGTCCTTTATTACGCTGGCAGCGCTAACCGAACTCGCGAACGCGCAAGTGATCTCCGAGAAAGATGTTAAGAGCGCGATCGAACAGATGGGCATAGTCCCGGATAAACCGAACCCTCGACGATCATGAGCCTCGTCGAGGTCAGAATCCCTGATGTCGGCGATGCCGAAGAAGTTGAGGTCATTGAAATCTGTGTCGCCGAGGGAGACGAAATTCCGCTTGGCACTGTGTTGGTCGTCATCGAATCGGAGAAGGCATCCATGGAGCTGCCTGCTGAAGTAGCAGGGAAAATTGTGGGCATTGGTCTTGCCGTCGGCGACATCGTGAACGAAGGGGATTTGGTTGCAACCCTCGAGACGGAGGGGAACCTTGGGCCCCCCAATGAAGCAGAGGGCAAAGTCGATCAAGGCGACACAAACGCGGTCGCGCAGGAGCGTTCTGAATCCCGAGGACCGGACGACGGCAATCGAGATGGACGAATCGACGAAGGCGAGGCGCGGATCGAAGTACGCGTCCCCGACGTGGGGGATGCTGAAGAGATTGTTGTGATCGAAATTGCGGTCAAACCAGGGGACAGCGTGTCCGTCGATGACCCGTTGGTCGTCATTGAGTCGGAAAAGGCGTCGATGGAAATACCCTCACCGGTAGACGGGACGGTAAAGTCCGTGGAACTGGCTTTGGACGACGAGGTGGTCGAGGGGACCCTCGTTGCCGTCCTCGTACCGGTTGATCCAGCCCGGATGTCGGTCGACGCCCCCCGCCCCGAGGGCGTTGCGACCAGTATCATGTCTGAACTAGAGACAAATACACCGACTATTCAGCCGCAGCCGGTGGAACCAGGCGGGCAGGTGGCTGATGGAACGATCTATGCCGGACCGGCGGTACGCAGGCTAGCCAGGGAACTGGGAGTGGAACTGGCTACCGTTGAAAGCTCCGGCGCTCACGGACGGATCGTTAAGGACGACGTAAAAGCGTATGTAAAACGGATTTTGACGAGGTCAAGCCATCGGGACCAAGCATTCCTTCCAGTGGTGCCGTTAGAGGACTTTACGAAATATGGAAAAATCGAAGAGGTTGAGCTAACTCGCGTTCGGCGTTCTGGTGCCACGAATTTACATCGAAGTTGGCTCAATGTCGTACACGTCACGCAGCACGATCTCGTTGATGCCACTCAATTGGAAGAACTGCGAGGGAAAATGAAGAGGGAAGCGCGGATGGAGTCGCTTACGCCCTTAGCGTTTGTATTAAAGGCGTGCGCGCTAAGTCTGGCTGAGTTTCCACGATTCAACGCCGCGCTAGGGCCAACATTAGAAACGTTGATATTAAAAAAATACTGTCATATTGGCTTTGCCGTTGATACCGAAGCAGGGCTCGTGGTGCCGGTGATTCGAGATGTTGATGACAAAGACGTTATCGAACTTGCCGAAGAGATAGCTGAACTTTCTGAACTTGCCAGAGAACGGAAACTCAGACCTGACCACATGGCAGGCGGTTGCTTTACTGTTTCTAGCTTAGGCGCGATTGGCGGTACAGGATTCACCCCGATCGTTAACGCGCCTGAACTTGCCGTCCTGGGCGTTGCCAGGATAGATATGCAACCGGTTTGGGATGGGAAGAAATTTGTGCCCCGAAACATGTTGCCGATCTCCCTCTCCTACGATCATCGAGCGATTAATGGGGCGGAGGCCGGTCGATTTGTGCAGCGCCTCGGACAAATTCTTGCCGAGCCTGAAAGCTTATCCCAGTAACGATTAGCGGTTGTGGCTTGTCGCCGGTTGCCACAGTTGTTCTACACCGTCAGCAGTGGCGCGCGCGACGACGAATAAATAATCGGATAGGCGGTTTAGATAAGCGCCTGTACCAGCTTCAATCAAGCTGTCGATTTTGGCGCGCCAAAACACACGCTCTGCACGTCGCATTGTGGCGCGCGCCAGGTGCGCGAGAGCGCAGATCTTGTTCCCTCCTGGCAATACGAACTCCTTAAGCGGTTCAAGCTCTTTATTCAGGACCGCGGTTTCTCGTTCGATAACCTCAATTTCGCCATTCCATTCAAGGTGACTGNCGCCCGTNGCTACGGAAGCGCCGACATCGAAGAGTCGGGATTGAATTGTCAGCAGAAAGGAGCGAAACGGGCAGTTGGTGTCGAGATTGGCGATCAACAAGCCGATAGCACAATTGGCTTCGTCCAACGTTCCCGCCAATTCCATTCGATCATGCTCTTTTGGATAGCGCTTACCATCAGCAAGGGAGGTTTGGCCGTCGTCGCCGGAGCGGGTGGTCACACGATTGATTCGATCCGGCATATCGANGCTCCTCGGAGGAGGCNTACAGTAACAGTGTCGGCGATTGGGCGTTAGCTTCGNCGTTGGTGTTGATTGCGCACTCTCGCCAGNCGATAAGACCGAAGAGTTGCGNGGACTANTAGTGAACTCCCTGCNTTGATNGGGGTAATCCTTGCCAGAAAACGGTTCTTGTGCGAGCGTTGCCTTGGTCCCGAGGGNGGCCAAGGATTCGGACTCAAGCGCGTACGTCCTCGGGCTTATTGGACCCTTTGATTAAAGTGAGTAATTAACGCGTATGGCCAGTTTTGATGTGGTTTCTGAGGTCGAGGCTCAGGAAGTTCGAAATGCCGTCGANCAGGCCGNTCGCGAANTCGGCACTCGNTTCGACTTTCGAGGGGTCGATGCCGGTTTCGAGTACGAGGCAGACGAGATCCTGGTCTGGGCGGAAGAGGAATTTCAAGTCCACCAGCTAACTGACGTGTTAAAAGAAAAGCTTGCCAAACGGAAGGTCGATATTGGCGCTCTGGATGCTCAAGATCTCGAAGCGTCCGGAAAGCAGAAGCGGTTAAAGTTTCGGCTTCGGCAAGGAATTGATGGNGATGTGAGTCGGCAGATCACCAAATTGGTGAAAGGCTCCCGACTCAAAGTACAAGCCCAGGTTCAAGGCGAAAAAGTGCGGATCACAGGGAAGAAGCGTGACGACCTCCAATCGTTGATGGGATCTCTTCGCGATGCCGATATCGATATACCGCTCCAATTCAATAATTTTCGGGATTGAGCGCTAACTCGTCCCAGCGCTGGCTGGCATCTCTTGCCATCTACTGGCACCCCCGCGTCGTGGGGCTCTTTTTTCTCGGGTTCTCTGCTGGTCTGCCCTTCTTGCTGGTTTTTTCGACGATGTCGGCGTGGTTGACGGAATATGGCGTTAGCCGATCGACGATTGGTTTTTTTAGCTGGGTAGGGATTACCTACTCGATCAAAGTATTTTGGGCGCCGGTGGTCGACCGGATTCGATTGCCGGTCATCGGCCGATTAGGACAGCGGCGGAGTTGGATGTTGATTGCTCAATTGGGTATTGCAGCGGGGCTCGTTGGGCTATCCATCGTTGACCCGAGCGAGAACTTACGCGGCGTTGCGTTATTGGCGCTGGTGGTAGCTTTCGCGTCCGCGACACAGGACATCAGCGTCGATGCATATCGGATCGAAGCTGCGGAAATGGAGCGTCAGGCGGCAATGGCGGCTGCCTATATCTTTGGTTACCGAGTTGCGTTGCTCGTGGCGGGTGCGGGTGCTCTCTTGATAGCTGAATTCAGCACATGGGGTACGAGTTACGCCGTTATGGCTGGACTTGTATCGGTTGGTGTTATTACCACCTGTATTGTTCGGGAACCCGAACGTGATGTTTCGATCGNCCATTCTCAACTGAGNGTTCACGGGTCAAGGCGAGAACGTCTATTCCAGTGGTTTCGTACATCGGTGATCGCACCGTTNCTCGAGTTTTTTTCCCGNTACGGTTGGTTGGCACTCGTTCTTTTGGGTGTCATCGCGACGTATCGCATTAGCGATATCACCATGGGGGTGATGGCGAATCCTTTTTATCTTGATCTTGGTTTTACCAAGACCGAGATCGCGAGCATCGTCAAAGCTTTTGGCTTTTCGATGACCCTCGCGGGTGCGGCGTTAGGCGGCNTACTGGTGGTCCGGTTCGGCCTTATGCGGATGATGCTGGCGGGAGCCATTATGGTTGCGCTAACAAATTTACTCTTTGCGCTAATGGCCGAGCTGCCGCCGACGAGAACAATACTGACGATGGTTATTAGCGCGGATAACCTAAGCGCGGGATTGGCTAATGTGGTGTTTGTCGCGTTCCTCTCAAGTTTGGTCAATAAGACGTATACGGCAACACAATACGCACTGTTTAGTTCTTTGATGACGTTGCTAGGAAAATTTATAGGGGGGTTTGCCGGAGTGGTTGTCGATACCTTCGGTTATACGANGTTCTTTCTNTANGCAAGTGGTATCGGCNTTCCGGTAATGCTTCTTTTGCTTGTGGTAATGCGGCTCGAAGTTTTTTCATCCCTCCCTAGGGTTGCCACCCAAATTCCACCAAGCTGACGCGTTTTCGCACGAAGCTAACGCCTTCTTGAATGAGAAGCGTCTTCTGCCGCGTTGCCTGAGGTCCGACAAGCGAAATTTCGCCCCTTGCGTTAACGACCCGGTGCCAAGGCAACGTGCTTTCCCCGGGGAGATTGTTGAGAACCCGTCCAACGACGCGCGCCGCCCTAGGTAGGCCGGCAAGTTCGGCGATCTGGCCGTACGTCGCGACGCGGCCGTGGGGAATTGCGGCAAGGATCAGCCATATACGCTCGNGGGGTGTAACGTTGACATCCCCCGGTTTGGTCCCCAGATTGTCGTATATGGCCAAGTGGACNCTGGTTTTCTTTTTNATCCCGCTCGTTGAAATGTACATCCTTATCGAGGTGGGTGGCCAGATTGGTGCTACGTCGACCGTTTTTTTGGTGGTTCTCACGGCGGTTGTCGGCGTCGCGCTACTTCGACGACAAGGCTTCCGGACCTTGACCAGAGGTCTTGGTCGTCTACANCAAGGACAATTGCCTGCGACCGAAGTGGTTGAAGGCTTGTTGTTGGCGGTTGCGGGAGCCCTTTTGCTGACACCAGGATTTGTAACAGACGTGGTTGGATTTTTGTTACTTGCACCGCTAGCACGGAACAAACTCGCCAAAAAAATTCTGGCTCGCGTAAACCTCGAAAGTCCCCCAGAAAGGCCCGCGGGGGTTGGGGAGACCATCGAAGGCGACTTTCAACGCCGTCCATAGCACAAAAAGAATCGAAAATAGGGGTTGAAACGTAAGATTCGATCACTATTATATGCGTCCCCCTCGTTAGCACTCTCTCTTTTGGAGTGCTAATAAGGATAAGTAGGAAGGGTACAAACCTTGGGAGACATTTGTTCATGAATATTCGACCCTTACACGACCGCTTGGTTGTGCGTCGGTTGGAAGAAGAGACGACCTCCGCTGGAGGGATCGTGCTTCCCGACTCGGCTGCAGAAAAGCCATCACAGGGAGAGGTTCTGGCCGCAGGCCCGGGCAAAATCCAGGACGATGGCAAACTTCAGAAACTTGACGTGAAAGTTGGCGATAAGGTCATTTTTGGCCAATACGGCGGCAGCACAGTCACGCTCGACGGAGACGAATTACTCATACTCTCGGAGAGTGAAATTTTCGGTGTGTTGGAAGACTAACCAATTGATTCATAGAGGAACTAAGCGATGAGCGCTAAAGACGTAAAGTTTTCAGACGACGCTCGCGCACGTATGCTCGAGGGAGTAAATACGCTCGCGAATGCCGTTAAAGTTACGCTGGGACCCAAAGGACGTAACGTGATCCTAGACAAGTCCTTCGGCGCGCCGACGGTCACCAAAGACGGTGTTTCGGTAGCCAAGGAGATCGAANTAAAAGATTCGTTCGAAAACATGGGTGCACAAATGGTCAAGGAGGTTGCAAGCCATACCTCTGATGAGGCCGGCGACGGCACGACCACGGCAACCGTGTTGGCCCAGTCGATTCTGACCGAGGGCCTGAAGGCGGTGGCTGCTGGAATGAACCCAATGGACCTTAAGCGAGGCATTGACAAAGCCGTGACCGCGGCCGTCAGCGAAATCGAGAGCATGGCGACCCCGTGTGAGGACACCAAGGCGATCGCTCAGGTCGGTACCGTGTCTGCTAATAGTGACGACCAAGTAGGTGAGATCATTGCCGACTCGATGGATAAGGTGGGCAAAGAAGGCGTCATCACCGTCGAGGAAGGTAGCGGTCTCGAAAACGAACTCGACATCGTCGAGGGTATGCAGTTTGATCGCGGCTATCTGTCGCCGTACTTCATCAACAATCAAGATTCGATGGCAGCAGACCTCGATGAGCCGTACATCCTTCTTTGCGACAAGAAAATTTCTAACATTCGGGACATGCTCCCNGTGCTCGAAAATGTCGCGAAGTCGGGCAAACCGNTNATGGTGATTGCNGAAGACATTGAAGGGGAAGCGTTNGCGACTTTGGTTGTTAACAANATGCGTGGCATNGTCAANATTGCNGCNGCNAAAGCGCCNGGGTTNGGNGATCGCCGNAAGGCCATGCTCCAGGACATNGCAATCCTGACCGGGGCNACCGTCATTTCAGAAGAAGTCGGACTNACNCTCGAAGGNGCATCGTTGGANGANTTNGGNACCNCNAAGCGTNTTTCNAGCTCCAANGANAATACCACCATTGTTGATGGTGCNGGTGAAAAAGNTGANATCGAAGGTCGNATCAANCAGATTCGCGCNGANATNGAGGATACNAGNTCNGATTACGANCGCGANAAGCTNCAGGAAAGNCTAGCNAAGTTGGCNGGTGGNGTNGCCGTGATCAANGTNGGNGCATCGACNGAGATNGAAATGAAAGAGAAAAAAGCNCGCGTCGAAGACGCGCTGCATTCGACTCGCGCTGCNGTGGANGAGGGCATTGTTNCNGGTGGGGGCGTTGCNCTNATCCGGGCATTGCAGAANATCGAAGACACNATCNGGCGATAACGAAGACCAAAATGTNGGTATTCAAATCGCCCTTCGGGCGATGAGTNCTCCAATGCGGCAAATTGCNGAAAACGCNGGNGANGAACCNGCNGTNGTTGTCGANAAAGTTCGNTCCCTTNANGGNAATCANGGNTACNACGGTGCCACGGGCGAATACGGNGACATGATTGAGCTCGGGATTCCGGATCCGGCCAAGGTGACGCGGATAGCTCTGCAGGCCGCAGCTTCAGTCGCGGGTCTTATGATCACGACGGAAGCGATGGTGAGTGAACTTCCTGAAGACAATCCTCCGCCAATGCCTGGAGGCGGCGGGATGCCAGACATGGGCGGCATGATGTAAGTCNTCGCCTAAACCCCCGTTCAGAGGTCGCNGCATACCGTGGNGACTTCGCAAGCGGGCGTCTCAACGAAAAGCCCTGCCATGTGCGGGGCTTTTTTTTGGCCCACGTTTTTCGAGAAGTTTCCGTCGNGGATGTNTATCGACTTGGGTTTGCTCGAGTAATGAAGGAATGCTGGCACAAGGCGTTAAAAGTCGCTGTAAAGCGGGTATGATCGGTACGAGGAAGCCGTTGANTTTGGTTTAGGGGGGGTTATGGAAGTCGTCGAGTATTTAGCGCGGTGGGGTCACTACGTTTTCGGTNTTACGTGGATTGGCTTGCTTTACTACTTTAATTTGATTCAAGGCGGGTACATGGCNGCTGCTTCCAACGAAGCGAAAGTCGATGCCTTCACAAAACTGGTACCCAATGCTCTTTGGTACTTCCGTTGGGGGGCCATGTTGACGTTTCTGACNGGACTCGTGCTACTTGAGTCTGTTTGGCGNAGCGGCCGNTTGGGAATCGATATTACAGTCGGGGCAACGATGGGGACGCTGATGTTCCTCAACGTGTGGCTCATTATTTGGCCCAACCAGAAGATCGTGATCGCTTCGAACGAAGCGGTGGCGGCTGGCGGTGAGGCAGATCCGGGCCAAGCAGGTGCGGCGGCGACGGCGTTGCTTGCGTCACGAACCAACACGCTCTTTTCGCTCCCGATGCTGTTTTTTATGGGATCAAGCTTCCATTTCCAACAGGGTCCTGGGTTGTTGGACAATTTGTCTGCGCCCGGTCTCATCGTGGCAATGATTATCGTGTTAGCCCTCGAAGCCAACGCGATCTGGGGCAAGCTGTCGGTGATTACGACGGTCAAGGGTGTTATTCACTCAAGCTTGATTCTGACAGCAGTCCTTTGGGCAGCGGTTGCACTGCTTTAGACGACAGAAATCACGCCTATTTCAAAGGGTCTCGTTGAGGCCCTTTTTTTCGTGGGGTTGTAGCGCTAATCTCTCGCGGTTTCTGATGGTGAGATTGGGATATTGAGCGAACAGACGCCCGAGAAGGATTCATCGATATCTGCGACGGGGAGCGGCGGCCGCTATCCTCGAACCGGCCGACCGCTAGAAGCCAGATCCAAAAGTAGTTCGATCCCATACGGCCTTTTGCTTGTTATGGCCATCATCATCGCTGTCGGCGGTTGGCTCGTTTACGATCTGTTTGAAGCGACCGAGGGTGAACTCGAAAACGCGCGTGCGCGCATAATGCAATTGGAAGAGCGAGCCCGAATTACCGACGAGGCCGTAACCGAGACTGGCGCCAGTGCCAGCGAGCAGATCAACCTTTGGGAGTCGGAAATTCGACGGTTGGAACAGCAAAGGAAAAGGAACAAGAGCGCGATTGACGCGAATCAAGTTGCGTTACAAAAACAAGTCAAAACGCTCTCTGCAATCGAGACGAGTATGCGGGGATTGAAAGCCCAGGTGTCGCGTCACGAGGGGTCGTTCACGCAGCAACAAGAAGTCATTGACCAGTTGAATACGCTGCAAGAAAACGTCGAGCAACTCGTCAATCAGCAGCGTGATCTTGTCGACAAGGTGAATGTCACGAGTATGACAACGTCGGGACTGCGTTCTAGTCTTGAGCCCAGGGTCAAAGAAAACGAGGAGGCTATTGCCGCAATTGATGCGTATCGACGCGAAGTCAACGCACGACTCGCTGACCTCAAGCGACGGATTGAGTCCTCGTTACCCTGACTGTAGGGAAATGTGCGGAACTCAAGCGAGCTTGAGTCGAAAACGAAGCGCGTAAGACCGGTCAGCTAGCGGTATTCCACATTTCAAAAACGTCGATAAGGACTAGGTACCCTTGATAGGTGACCTCGACNCCGCTTTCAGTAATGCTCTTGAGAATCATGCCATCACCGATCTCGTCGCCCTCCCGCCACATGTTTCCGTCGATATGAATAGCGCGCTCGAGGGGGTCNGCCGTATAGGTGTGAATGGTGATACTGAGAGGCGGAAACGCACTTCCGACCACGGCCTCAAAGTCGCTGTAGTAAACGAGCTGGGGTCGGATATCGGACGCATCGTTTTCTTTCGTGGTACTAACGTCTGGTGGCGATGGCCGTGGCGTTGTACTTGCGCTAGTTAGTGCCTCCGCCGATTTTTTTTGTAGGACCTCTTCGCCAGCGGCGATGGGGTAGGTACTCTTCTCGACTGACTCTTGGGCTCTACTGGGTATTGTCGTCGGGTCCATCAATAACCAAGCGACTAAAGTGGCGTTAAGCACCACGAGGATGGTAACGAGAGTTTTGAAGGGGACTCGGGATCGAGGTGTAACCTGATCGCCGAGGGAGACACTACGACGTTCTGTTTCTGCTTTCCGTAACGCGTCGAGAATATAAGACATTAGCGGACCGACCGTAACTTAGCGACTAGGACATCCGCGGTGCTGTGAAGTTGAATGAGCGAATGGGGACCCGCGATGCCGTCGGGGCGTAACTGCTGAGACCGCTGGAACCGTTTGAGCGCGTCTTCCAGGTTGCGATCGAAGAACGATCGATCGCGGTCAGTTGGTGCGAGACGCGATAATGATTCGAGCCGTCCACGCAACCACTCCACTTGAGGTCCCGTATGCCCTAGTTGAATCGCGCGGTTGAATCCCGGAGGCGCTCGCCATAAAACCGTGTAGTTGCCGAACCAGTGTTGTTGAATGGTTAGGGCGTTGACGACGTAGACGTTGCCTTCGATTTCGATGGTGTAGTTGGGGTCCGAGTTGCTTAGGAGAGCCGCGAAAAAGGGATCGGGAGAGTCGTCCCATAGTTCCAAAATGGCGGGTCGATTCAGCTGCTTCAGTTCGCCAAGATCGCCGTATCCTCGAAGGCATCTAAGTATTTTTTGTGTGTTGTCAGCGCAGGGCAATTCCGGCGAATCATTGGCAATTCCCCACGCAAGGTAGACGCCGTCAAAAGCTGCTCGAAACCCGCGATCCATAGTTGAACTGAGTCCCGAAAGGCTAGAGATCGCATAATCAGGTTGAAACGATTCGGTCGGATCGGACTCGCCCGCGAAGTCGGTGACCGGACTCACTTCCGATGCGTACGTAGGAAGGTTAGTTTTTTCGGTCGACGCGACACGGGCCTCCCCATCGGACTCACTGGTGTTGGTATTTGGCTCGACCGTCTCGGGTTCTGCCGGACGAACCGCAACTTCCTCAACCGACTCGGAACTCGTTGAAAATAGAAGTGACCACGGATTACTAGGAAATAGAGCGAGACCGACAAACACAGCGATCGCCAGACTTATAGCGGTTGCCAGTGGCCAACGCCGAAACGGTCTCGTTGGAAACGCTTCTTTTGCCGCACGCGCGACAATACGTCGATTCACTCGATGGGTGCCGCCAACGTACGCACCCAGTAAGCATCGATCGCACAAAACGTTGATTAGACGGGGGATACCTTGTGTCTGGCGATAGATCAACCGGCGAGCTGAGCGCGTGAAGACTTCGACGGAAACGCCGCAAATCCGCATCCGGTGAGCAACGTACGCGTGAATGTCGTCGCGATCGAGCGCCTCGAGGTGGTATCGGGCGGTGATACGTTGAGCCAACTGACGCAGCTCGTGACGGTCGAGCGTCTTGCCGAGTTCGGGTTGTCCGATGAGGATGATCCGTAAGAGTTTGCGTTCGTTGGTCTCTAGATTGGTGAGTAGTCGAATTTGTTCGAGTACCGCGGGCGAGAGGTTCTGGGCCTCGTCGATGATCATGACCGTGCTTCGATTGAGAGAATGTGTTTGAAGTAAGTGACGATTCAATCGATCAATATATTGTTTGATCGATAGTGTTGACTCAATCGGGTAGTCGATGCCGAGCTCGTCGCATAGCGATTCAAGCAGTTCGCGCACGGTTAGGCGCGGATTGAGGATGAACGCCACATCCTGATTTTTGGGTACCTGAGCGATCAAATTACGCAACAAAGTCGTTTTTCCGGTTCCGACTTCCCCCGTAATCAGAACGAATCCTCCGTCGGATTCGAGGCCGTACATCAAATGCGCGAGTGCCTCACGGTGTTTTTCGGACAGGTAGATGAAAGAAGGATCGGGAGCTATTGAAAAGGGTTTCTGGTTTAAGCCGAAGTGTTCGAGGTACATGTCGAATGTCGTAATCCGCTAATCGGGTCGCTGCAGAAGCATTCGCGATATTTCGACATCTTTTTCCCGCCAGAGCCCATCTACCCATTCTTTACGACCATCACGATCGACGGGTGGGGAGGGGTAACGTCGCGCTTGGAAGTAGACGCGGCTACAACGCCCACAGAGAAACGCCCAGAATCCGGGCGGCCCGTCGGGATACACAATGGTGACGTCGATAATATTGTCAATGTGTGGGTCGAGGGCGTCACAGACGTATCCGAGGCCACCAGTTTTTGGTGTTAACAGGTGCGAGTAGGGAGAACTCTGGTTGAGTTTTTTTTCGTTGCTGTAGCGCGTGCCCTCGAGGAAGTTGAGAACCGACGTCGGTCTCTGAAGAAAGCCATGGCAGGCTTTCAGAGTCGCACTTCGGTCGTGTTCCCGCAGCGATGGGTCTTTCTCAAGCTGCGCCGTACTGTAACGGCGGACGTAAGGAAAGCCGAGAAGCCACATGGCGATGCCGAGCAACGGGACGTAGATTAGCGCTTTCTTTGTAAAAAATTTTAGCGGAGGGATGTGCCCTAATAGCGTGTTCTGTAGGACAAGGATATCGGTCCAACTTTGATGATTGCAGACCACGACATTCCAGTGATTTCGATCCAATTCCTGGAGCAGAGGGGGTTTTTCGATATGTGTGATGTGGAGACACTGGACCATGAAACGATTCGAAAAAACCCAACCGTCGATAATGCGATCCATGAAACGACCGAGACCAGAGCGAAACGCGTTGATGGGGAATAGGAAATGCACTAAACCCATAAGGAACAAGGGTGTGCACCACAACACCGTGCTGATGGAAATAAATAGAGCTGCGGTGATGCCCCTGAGCGTATAGACCATACATGATGTTTAACACAGCGCCTCAACGGGCGACAGCGCGGGTAGGCTGGTTTTGGCACGACTGACTCGTATCCTTATAGCGTGGCCGATCGTTTTCGGGTTTATATCGGTCGCTAGTTGTTCATCCGTTTTCTTTTATGGCCAAGCGCTTCGGGGCCACGTCAAGATATTGGTTAATCGCGACGCTGTCCGTGACGTCATCGCTTCTCCTGATACGAGGGTTGGTCGACGGCAAGCGTTAATCGAAGCGGTGTCGATTCTAGATTTTGCGGGAGACACCTTAGCGTTGTCGGCGCAAGGTCGTTACGTGTCGGTTGCGGAAATCGATCGCCAGTACGTCGTTTGGAATGTCATTGCCGCCGATTTGCTCGGCATTGAACCTGTGGCGCGCTGTTACCCGATNATTGGGTGTGCCGCGTATCGCGGCTACTTCACGGTCGAGGGAGCTTCAGGAGAAGCCGAACGGTTACGGCGCCGAGGATACGACGTGTATGTCGGTGGGGTTGCTGCGTATTCGACACTGGGTTGGTTTGACGATCCGCTGTTGTCGACCTTCCTCGACTGGCCCGTCGAGCGATTGGCCGAACTACTTTTCCATGAATTGGCACACGTTGCCGTATACGTAACAGGGGATTCTGCATTTAACGAGGCATACGCGTCGTTCGTGGGCGAACGAGGCGTAATGCATTGGTTGGAAGAACGTGGTGGCGATGTTGAGGCGTTTCGGTTACGTCGCCGGGCGAGTGTTCGGCTCGACGATTACCTAATGGCGTGGCGCGAGCGCCTTGGCCAGCTATACGCCGGAGGGGAATCCCGCCCGATAAAAATCGAGCTTAAGGATTGGGCCATGCTGGAGATTGGTCGATGCTATCGCCGTCATCGCAGACTGCTTGGTGCGGGTCGATTCGACGACTACATGGAGGAGCCTTTTAATAACGCGCGACTTGCCCAGATATCTACGTATCGACGTTGGCTACCTGCTTTCGAGGCGTTGTTCCTGGCCGGGGAAGAAGACTGGAAGACCTTCCACGCTGAAGTGCTTTCTCTGAGCGAATTGCCCCGAGACGCGCGCAACGGATTTTTATTACGTTTAAGCGAGAAGAAAGAAGCAAAGACTCGAGATGACCAACGTGCCGAGGAGATTGAGTGCGAGCCCTTCTTTGACCATTCGATCGACGCCGAAGCGACCGGTTGAAAACACCACCAAGTTGGGAGCGGTTGCGACCGGTAACATAAAGGCGCAACTAGCGCTCATTGCTGCGGGAACCATTAGCAGTCGTGGATCCATCCCAACAGCGATGGCAGCGGCGGCAAGTATCGGCATCAATAGCAGAGTAGTAGCCGTATTACTCGTCATTTCAGTCATGAACGTCACGCAAAGGCAGATCACGACGAGGATCGCGAGTGGGTGCCAAATGGATACGACGGACACCGCTTGACCCAAAGATTCGCTCAGACCCGATTCGCCGAATGCTTTAGCGATTGCAATGCCGCCGCCAAATAGGATCAGCAGACCCCATTCAATTTTTTTTGCGGTGTCCCAATCAAGCAATTTCTTGCCTTCGCCGTCGGGAACCAGAAACATAATGATTACGGCGGTCAGAGCGACCATCGAATCGTTCGTGGCGCTCAAGGAAAATAAGGCGGACCAACCGCCGAAAGGCTCGCTGCGAGTAATCCAAGCCAACGCCGTAAGTGCGAAAACGCACATGACTCTTCGTTCCGCGGTTTTCCAGTTGCCGACTTCAGGCAAGTCAACGCCGCCGCTGTATTGTAGATTCCGGGTAAGCCAAAGACCGACGATGGGCAACAAGACGAGCACCACTGGGATGCCCCACGTCATCCAGGTCAAAAAAGAAATGTCCACCCCGACTTTCTCACTATAGATTGCCATGAAGGCGACGTTGGGGGGCGTTCCGATGGGTGTACCAATGCCGCCGACGCTCGCGGCGTACGCGATGCCGAGTAACAGGGGCACGGGTAGGGCAGGGTCGCGGGCCTTTTCGATCACTGCCAGTGCGACTGGTAGAAGCATGAGCGTGGTCGCCGTATTGGAAATCCACATTGAAAGCAGAGCCGAAGCTGCCATGAACCCAAACACGAGACGACGGCTGCTGGTACCGCCGAATGCGCGTACCATGGTCAGAGCGACTCGTAAATGCGCTCCGCTTTTTTCCATTGCCGTGGATAGAATGAACCCGCCCAGTAGCAACAACACCAGATAATGTCCATAAGCGGCCGAGGCTTGTTCCATGGAGAGGACGCCGAACATGGGCAATGCAACAAGGGGAATGAGCGACGTGACGGGTATGGGGATGGGTGCAAATATCCACCAAACCACACAGACGATGGCGACACTCAATGTGATAGCCGCATCCCAAGAGAACCCGCTCGTAAGAAGTAAGAAACCAGCGGTGAATGCCAGGATTGGACCGAGCCAAAGCGATCGGGATGTGAGGGAAGAATTCATGCGTAGCGATCAAGATTGCCGGATCCGATAGCGGATGGAAAGCTCGACAGAGAGTTTCTACTGGTATGACTTGGAAACCACCGGGATCGATACGCAACGCGATCGGATCGTTCAGTTTGCGGGTCTTCGTACCGACCTAAACCTAAATCCCATCGAAGAGCCTTTCGTGACCTACGTGCGATTAGCTCCCGAAATATTGCCAAGCATCGAAGCGTCTTTAATCACCGGGATCACTCCGGCACGAACGGAACATGGAAGGAGCGAGTGGCAAGCACTGAGCGAAATTAATGAACGTTTATCCGTGGCGGGGACTTGTGTAACAGGGTTCAACAATATTCGTTTTGACGATGAGTTCATCCGCTACGGTTTTTATCGCAACCTCATCGATCCGTATGGACGCGAGTGGCGCGATGGCAATTCTCGGTGGGACCTAATCGACCTCGTACGTGCTTCAGGAGCGTTGCGTCCGGATGGTCTGGAATGGCCGTTGCGGGACGGTACGCCGGTCTTTTCGCTTGAGCAAATGGCCAGGGCGAACAATCTCCAGCACGAAAATGCACACGATGCGCTGGCCGACGTCGAGGCGACGGTGGCGTTAGCCCGGGTAATTAAGTCGTGCCAACCTGAGCTCTACACCTATGCCCTGTCGCTGCGTCAAAAAACGACCCTCGGGACACTACTATTACCTGTGGGTGAACGAATTTGTGTGCATGTGTCGGGGATTTATCCAAACAGCGGTTATTGTCTGACGCCCATCGTTTCGGTTGCTCGCCACCCCATCATCGATAATCGAGTTATCGCCGTCGATCTGGCTGGCGACATCGATTTTATCTGTGAGAGCTCGGTGCAAGAAATCCGAAATGCGGTATTTATGCCTGCAGCGCAACGTGGACGCGCGGTGACTCGGCCACCTCTTGTCACCGTGGCATTCAACCAATGTCCTTTCGTCGCACCGATTTCTGTCGTTCGAAAGGCGGATGCGGATCGTTTGCACATTGATTTGGAAAGAATACAGCGCGCGCAAGAAACGTTGGCCAACTGCCCCGATCTGGCGGAGCGCGTCGCTTCCGTGTACGAGGAGGGGGAGCATGATCCGCCGAACGATCCCGAATACGCGTTATACGATGGCTTCATTAATGATGCGGACAGACGCACGAGCGAACGTTTGCAAGATGCTTTGCGAAATGGAAATGCATGGATGAATGAAGAATTTATGGACCCCAGACTAGCTACGTTATCGCAGCGTTTGAAAGCACGCGTCCGGCCGGAAGAAATGGACGCGGACGAACGTCGGGCACACGTAGAATTTGTTCGACAACGTCTCGCAGATGGAGATAACGGACTCGACGCGTTCCTGCGTGAACTTCAAATTTGGCAACAGAAAGACAGCCTGGAGGCGCGAGACCGCGAGGTTGTAGAGGCGCTGATAGGCCATGCGGAAAAACTTCGAACACAATTTGTTACGAACGCGTCGATTGAATGACCGTGTTCGGCCAGACGCTGTTGGCAAGCAGGTTGGATGGCGAGTGGGTAATTCGGCATGTCTCCCGCAAGCTCCTATACGTCAAAAAACCACTGTGACCGGTGAAAGTAGATCCAGAAGCTACTTGTCGCAATTGATTAATGTTGTGGTTCCTTTGAATGAAGGGGTTTTGAGCGCCTTGAACGCATGTCCATACGACGTATTCTTGAGGTTCTCGAGCGGCCGCGATGTGGCGCCTCATGGAGGAACATCAACCACTGGCTCAAAATAGTTACGCTGTCCGGGATGGCGCTTGGTCTGATAGGTTTAGGCTTCACGATAGAGGAATCCACGCATGGAAATTAATCGATTGTCGACGGTCAAGATGGCGTCGTTGGGGTTGTTGGCCTTGGCTGTGTTCGGGCAGGCGGATGTTGGCACCAATATCCGTGATGCAGCCCGGCCGGAAGCAGATACCGTCCGCGACGCTGGACGCAAGCCGATAAAAGTCCTCCATTTTCTTGGACTTCAAGAAGGTGCCGTCGTGATGGATGTGATGGCATCGAGCGGTTACTACACGGAAGTCTTGGCGCATGCGGTTGGAAGCCAAGGGACCGTCTACGCACAAAACTCGCCGATGATGTTGAAGTACAGGGATGGCTTCTACGACAAGGCCCTGACCCAGCGGCTGAAGGACGGGCGTCTTGCAAACGTGGTCCGACTCGACCGAGATATGACTGATTTAGGAATTCCGTTGGCTAGCGTGGATTTAGCGATAACAGCGCTGAACTTCCACGACATATATAACAGTGCTGGCGAGGACGCAGCTTTGCAGTTCATGTCCCAGGTTTATGGGGCATTGAAGCCGGGTGGAGTGTTCGGCGTGATCGACCACGTTGGTAATCCGGACGGCGATAACAACCGCCTCCATCGAATGGATGAGACGGTGATGCGTGCTCTGATCGCGCGGTCAGAGTTTCAACTCGATGAACCGGGGAATTTTCTGCGAAATCCGAAGGATGATCACACGGGGGGTGTGTTCGCACCGGATCTGCGGGGCAACACAGATCGTTTTCTGTTTCGTCTCAGGAAACCCGAGTAAAGTGATCGTGGAGGGAGGTGTATGTCGCAATGAGTATTGATCTTTATACCTTTGCTACGCCGAACGGTCGGAAGGTCTCCATTGCTTTGGAGGAGCTTGGACTGCCATATAACGTGCATCCGGTGCATATCGGCCGGGATGAGCAATTTGCACCGGACTTCTTGCGAATCAGCCCGAACAACAAGATTCCCGCCATCGTCGATTCTGAGAACGGTCGTACCATGATGGAGTCGGGTGCGATCCTGCTATATCTGAGCGACAAAACAGGCCAGCTCGCGGGCGATGATCCATGGGTGACCATGGAGTGGCTGATGCTTCAGATGGCCAGTGTCGGGCCGATGCTTGGCCAAGCGAATCATTTTTTGCACTTCAACGCTGGTAGGTCAGAGTATGCGGAAACGAGGTATGCGGACGAAGCAAGACGCTTGTACGGTGTTCTCGACCGGCGCTTGGGCGAGACCACCTACCTTGCTGGGAGCTATAGCATTGCCGATATCGCGACGTGGCCATGGATCGCGCGTTGGCCTTGGCATCGCGTTGATTGGAACGAATTGCCGAATTTGCAACGGTGGTATACCGAGATCGCGAAACGCCCAGCGGTCATCGCGGGTTGGGATGTCCCGGTCGCCACCGGGGATATTCCAATACCGTGAGCCCATGCGATACGAAGCCAATTCACACGTTGTCGAAAACGGTCAGGAGTACCTAACATGCTGGGAGTAATGCCGTGAAACGTAACGTCGACATGCAGACACCGGTTAAGCCCGCGAAGTTCGCACACTTTGTATTACGGGTTCGCGACCTCGAGAAATCGGTCGATTGGTATGAAAAAGTTCTGGGCATGAAGATTGTCCACGACGCAGGTCATTTGGCATTCCTGACGTACGACGACGAGCATCATCGACTCGCATTAGTGAAGACGCCTGTCGAGACGGAAATCGTGCGAGGAAGCCCCGGTCTTGACCATGTCGCGTATACGCTGGCGACACTCGGGGAGTTATTAGGAACCTATGTTCGACTAAAGTCGTTGGATATTGAGCCGGTGTGGCCCGTCAACCATGGACTCACTACGTCGCTCTACTATGAGGATCCCGATGGCAATCGAGTCGAGTTTCAAGTCGAGAACTTTGATTCGACCGAGGAGCTGAATGCGTTCATACGATCTTCAGCGTTCGCCGAGAACCCCATTGGGCTTGAGTTCGATCCGGATCGACTATTGCAACGTTATTGCGACGGAGATTCGCTGCAAGAGTTACGGGCGCAAGGCTCGGCATAACTCACCCGTCGAACGACCGAGCGTTATTAGGTAAACACTAGTGTTTTCAGTGCCGAGGCCCGCTCCTGGAGCTCTGCTCCCTTGAGCGCGGTTGCAGGGCCGGCACTCCAAACGGGTCCCGGCCAGCCGGCATCGTCTTTCCTCCTGCCGATTACATGTATGTGCAATTGCGGCACCATGTTCCCGAGGGCGGCGACGTTGATTTTGTCGGCACTGGTATACGAGCGAAGGGCCTCGGACGTGACTTCGATCTCGGTAAACGC
>PBAA01000038.1 GCA_002715785.1 Gammaproteobacteria bacterium
AGTTACCCATCGACTCTCTCACTATCCGCGTAGCTTCGGGGCCGGGTCAATGGGCGTCATCGAGCTGGGCTCGATGAGCAAGCTTTTGCTGATCACAGGAGCTAGCGCGGGCATTGGACTCAGCACGGCTTCCCGTTTTCTAAGTGACGGTTACACCGTGGCCAATCTTTCGCGACGCCCTTGCCCGCTCGAAGGGGTACACCAGCTTAGCTGTGATCTCGCTCAACAAGATTTTCTCGAAAAGATTCGCTCCGGCCTTGAGTTATTGCTATCTCAAGCTGATCGCATCTCGATTATTCATAACGCATCGCGACTCTCGAACGATACCGCGACCAATACGGCGAGCGATGAATTCCGTGACGTTTTGGAGATCAATATCCTCGCGCCAAACACGTTGAATCGGTTTGCACTTCCGTACATGAAGCACGGCTCGAGCGTTCTTTTTGTCGGTTCAACGCTGTCGGAAAAAGCGGTCCCTGGCAGTTACACCTACGTGACCAGCAAACACGGCATGATAGGGATGATGCGAGCGTTCTGTCAGGATTTAGCCGGGACCGGTATCCATACCGCCTGNGTNTGCCCNGGATTCNCCGATACCGAGATGCTNCGCGAACACGTNNCNGNGGATGCNATNGNNGCCGTNNGNGGTATGTCNGCNTTTGNTCGNCTCATCGAGCCCAGNNGAAATCGCGGAGACCCTATTTTGGGCGGCGTCCAATCCNGTGATCAACGGNAGCGTCATNCACGCCAATTTAGGTCAAATCGAAACCTAGGAACTCNCCATGACACCGAACTACACCCAGCGACGCCAGCGTGTGTTTCTTATTCTTAGCGGCGNTTTCCTAGGCACCTTGTCGCTCTTAAACATCTTGGGCATCAGCCGATTTCTTGACCTGTCCTTTTCCGCATTCGGTCTCAATATCCCTATGGCGGTCGCCGTGGGCGTGCTGCCCTACCCCGTTACGTTTATCTGCACGGACCTCATCAGTGAACTCTATGGAAGAAAGAGAGCCAACGAGATGGTTCTGATGGGTCTGGTGTTGAACGCCTGGATTATGTTCTTGTTATGGGTTGGCGGTGAGCTCCCAGGTTTTGAGCCGNTGGATCCNAGCACGGGTAATCCGGCCCTCGATGCCGCCGGTCGATCGCCCGTTTTCTTTGAGATGCGGACGCTCGCTTTCGGTGCGGTAACCGCGTCAATGTTCGCGTACCTGGCGGCTCAGTTCTGCGATGTTCAGATGTTCCATTTCTGGAAACGTCTCACCAACGGCCGACATTTGTGGTTGCGTAACAACGGCTCAACGTTAGTGAGCCAGATCGTCGATACGACGGCGGTGATCCTTATTACCCATTTTTACGCCAACGCGCTGCCTGTGGCCGTGAACGAACCCATTTGGCCGCAGCTCATGACTTTCATCGCGTCGGGTTACATATTCAAAATGCTCGTGGCTCTTGTCGATACCGGTCCGATCTATCTTCTCGTCGGTTGGTTACAACCGTACCTAGGGTTAGCCAGCGACGAAGAAGTCGGCGACAGTGACGAATACGGCGCAGCCCGAAACAGCATGGATTAACCGTTACTCGACCAATTCCGCAGTCAACGCCACCGACCGTTCAAGCTCCCCACTTTCTATCTGGCCAATCCGCAAACGGGTAACGATCACGTGGGTCATGCCCAACTCGGAACGGTAATAAGCCAGTCGGTCGCGAACCGCCGACGGTTCCCCGACAATNGCCCAATCGTCGACTTCCATGGATAGACCCTTTCGGAGACCCGATCCCGAAAGATTTCGCGCTTCTTCTTCGAGCCGATCACGGATATCGGAGACGAGACGCGTGTTCTCCGACACAAATACTGTTCGCATAATGGGGACTTCCGGGGGTATTTGGACGCCAGCTTCGTTGCACGCTAGACGATGCCTTTCGTAATTTTCCCGCAACCGGGCGATCGGCTCCATCGGTGAAGCTAGGTATGGGAACCCAAGACTTCCAGCTTGCCGCAAAGCCTTGGGACCGAACGCCGCTACCCAAATAGGTGGATGAGGTTTTTGTACAGGTAATGGTGAAAGCAAAACGGGNTCGCTGGTTTCGTCCACGGCCACGCTTTCGCCCTGCCAAGCGCGCGTCATCACGTCGAGACAGGCTCGAAAAATCTCTCGCTTCTCCGTCCGTGAAACGCTGAATGCCGAGAACATCGCCGTCGCATAGCCACGCCCGACCCCAAGAATCACGCGCCCCCCAGAAAGCCGATCGAGTACCGCTACCTGCTCGGCAGCCTGCAATGGATGGCGCACTGGGAGTAAATAAGACGTGGTAGCGAGCCGTATGGTTCTCGTGCCCGCGGCGACCGCGGCCAATAACATCAATGGCTCGGGTATCGCGGCCTCGCCGGTAAAATGGTTTTCCGGCAACCAAAACGACTCGTACCCCCAACCTTCAGCGAGTGAAGCCTGCCGAGTCAGCTCCTCGGCATCGACGCTGCCCGAAATCCGCCAGGGGGTTAACCCAAGATGCATCCGTGTCGCCTCCAAGGGTGATCCATCGTGCTCGTTACATTCGCGATGTGGTCGGACCTAGACTCTCTCATAACGACCCAATGCCTCAACCGTTTTGTATGCCTGTGAGCCGATAGTCGGATCCAAGCTCCGCGTACATCAGGACCCTCGTGATCTCTAACTTGTAGAATTTCGCCATCCTCGATCGAGACAATGCGGTCCGCCCGTTGATTGGTCGAAAACTGAGTGACAAAAACGATCTGCAACTTTTTTCTCGTTGTGGAAACTTGCCTCCTATCTATCGCATCATAGGAAAAATATATACATCGAGGGGCAACGGACATGGCGCACGATTTAGTCATTCGGGATGGTTTAATTGTTGACGGTACCGGTGCCGAACCTTACGCAGGGGATATCGCCATCGACGGCGATACCATTGCTGCAGTCGGGGAGGTCGACGAAGAAGGGCACCAGGAAATTAACGCCGACGGTAACGCGATCACGCCTGGGTTTGTGGATCTACATACCCACTTTGATGCCCAAGCAGGCTGGGACCCTTTATTGACCCCTGTGTCCTGGCACGGAGTCACGACCGCACTCTTCGGAAATTGCGGCGTCACTTTTGCTCCGTGCAAACCCAAGGACCGGGAATTTCTGGCGGGGATGATGGAGACGGTCGAGGATATTCCAAAAAACGCTATCCTCAACGGGTTGGCTTGGGACTGGGAATCCTACGGCGAATATCTAGACTCGATCGAAAAACTGAATCCCGCGATTAACGTAGCGGGATTGGTGGGTCACTGCGCTTCACGATTCTACGTGATGGGTGAACGTGCGATTGAAGAGGATCCAACTGACGACGAAATTCGGCAAATCGCCGAGCTCGTCGGTAACTCCGTGAAAGACGGTGCAATTGGCTTTTCTTCAAATCGTTTGCCAGGGCACGTGCTTCCAGATGGTCGATCAATACCAGGAACATTTGCCAAGAACGATGAATTATCGGCCATCGCGCGTGCCGTCGGAAAGAACAACGGCATTCTGCAATTCGTGCTTAATTACGCGAAACTNGACGAAGAGATGGCGTTAATCGCAGAACAAGGTCTAAACGCCGGAACTAAGCTCCTCTTCAGTGCACCGTTTGTCGATGGCAAAGGCCCCGAAGGCTCTGGGTACGATAAAGCCATTGAAGCCATGCGCGCAAAAAATGTTGACGTCAGCGGACTAACCTTGCCAAGGAGCGGTGGTTTCTTGTCAGGGCTCAAGACCGATCTTCTTTTTCCCACGCCAGCCTGGGCTGAGATCCGGAAACTCGATTTCGATGCTCGTCTGGCCGCTATACGAGACGAAAGTACGCGGATAAAACTCGTCGATGAAGCCAAGGGTATGCCCTATCTCCTTGAAGCAACGAAAAACTATTACTGGCTAGGCGACGCTGACCAACCTACTTACACGAGAGGGACAGACGAGAGCCTCGCAAGCCTTGCGAAGGCGGCGGATGANCATCCTGTTGAAACGTGGTTGCGGTACATGCTTGAAAGCAATGGTGAAACGTTATTTCACCTCCGTTTTTTCAACCATGATCTCGACAAAGTAAATGCTTTCTTGCATGCCGATTGGGTTTTACCCGGGATTGGCGATGCGGGTGCTCACGTGAGTCAGATTATGGACTCGGGTTGGACTTCGTTCTTACTAGGTCACTGGCATCGAGACCANGGCACCTTCAGTCTGGAAGAAGCAGTCCGCAAACTGACCAGCGCCCAGGCGAGAGTGATCGGCCTTGAAGACAGAGGAACGCTTGCCATCGGCAAAAGAGCGGACGTCAATGTCATTGACATCAATCGGGTCGCCGAACGACAGCCGCAACTTGTCCATGATTTTCCAGGAGGCGCGCCGCGANTGATCCAAAAGGCTGTGGGGTATCAAGCGACCGTNTGTAACGGTCANGTCATTCTTGAAAACGANGAGCATACNGGGNCGTGTGGAGGACGTGTGCTGCGGAATTCGGTCAGCGCCTAATNCCGGTAATCCCTGCGTTTTCGAGTGACTACGATGACAGTTTGANTGANCGCGCGTATCGAAGNTCGNTCCGTCAACTNCCAGCNCCGGCACGTTGTAACCGAGCAAGCGCNGCAATAGTCGTTTGTACAGCATTGAGGTGGCGTTCGCGGGCAAAATCGACGTAGAGCGGATCATCGTTCAGCATCACACAGCGTGGTCGCCTCACGTTCGCGCACTTGAATGCAGTCTCGCGTCCGAAGTTATTGCCTGCAGCTCCGTATTCTCCAAACGACCCAGGATTATCATCCGGTTTCCAAAACACCTCCCAAGTGAAGGGTAATCCCTCGATGTCCTCCTTCACCGCCCTGAACGTTGTTTCCGCAGTGAGGCGTAAAAGNTCTCCGTAACCAACNTCCACTGTGTCCTGGATAAGCCCCCTCACCTGCGCACAATCGACCCCGAAGTGTTGATTGAGTGCATCTTCATCGATCGGAAATTCGTCGAAACGATCACCAACATTGAAACGCCACCAGCGCGACGCAAAGACTGGAACCACGTGAGTCGGCGACGTCATGTCCTGCAAATGATTAACGACACGGCCAAGGTTGGAATATCGATCAGCAAGGCTTTCCGATCGATCAAGACTCGCTACAAGCTGCTCGAACCCTTGGTGTAGACGCGTTTCAACGACCCACATCAAGCTGCGGGGCTTTTGATCGTCTCGGTTATAGAAATTCCAACGAAAGAGTCCCCGCCAAAAGCCACCATCCGCCTGCTTCACGTTGGCCTTCGCCATATACCGTGCTTGAAGTGCCGAGAGGCGCAAATCGTCACCATCAATACAGTTGTTGTAGTGTCGCACTGCGATAAAGGTTAGTTGCTGATGTAGCGGTCCTTCATACGCGTACGCACCGACATGCCCACCACCACAGATGGTCACGCCCAACAAAAAATACACGGTGTGTCTCAAATGGTTGTATCAGCGCGGACGGAACACGGGCGAACCATCGCACTTCTCTGCACGCCCGCGCAAGCGAAGCTCACGCNGTAGTATTCGCTGAAACCGTTTGGCACACTCGGCGGTCTGGGTAAAGGATCAAAGGGATTCAAAAGATGAAAGCAGCCGTTCTGCGGGAAGTAAATAAGCCTTTGGAGATCGAGGACGTGCAAACGGCGGATCCGGGTCCGCGCGAAGTCCTGGTGCGTACAGTAGCTGCTGGTGTCTGTCACTCGGACCTACACTTTCAGAACGGTTCCTATCCGTATCCGTTGCCCGTTATTTTAGGCCACGAGTCAGCAGGAATCGTCGAAGCGGTGGGTTCCAACGTCCACTACGTTAAGAAAGGTGACCATGTCATTACCTGCCTATCGGCATTCTGCGGCCACTGCGAATATTGTCTGACAGGCCAAATGTCTCTGTGTCAGGAGCCCGAGCTACAGCGCAAAGGCGACGAGAGNCCCCGTCTGGCTCAGGAAGGAACGCCCATTGCTCAATTCCTAAACCTGTCATCGTTCGCGGAATACATGTTGGTCCACGAGCATGCCGTCGCCAAAATCCGGGAAGATATGCCGTTTGATCGTGCTGCATTGATCGGCTGCGGTGTCACCACGGGCGTCGGTGCTGTAATTCACACAGCGGCAGTTGAACCAGGATCGACCGTTGCGGTGATCGGATGCGGCGGGGTCGGGCTCTCGTGCATCAACGGTGCTGAAATTGCTGGTGCGAGTAGGATCATCGCAATCGACACCCTTGCTAGTAAACTCGAACTGGCTCGAAAATTCGGTGCAACCGATGTGGTTAACGCCGCCGATAACGACCCCGTTGAGGCGGTCCGAGAATTGACCGGCGGCGGCGTACACTACGCCTTTGAGGCCATCGGTCTCAAAGTGACCACCGAGCAGGCATTCAAGATGATCCGGGCCGGTGGCTGCGCGACCGTGATCGGAATGATCCCGGTCGGGACCATGGTCGAAATTCACGGTCCTGAATTCTTGCGAGAGAAGAAACTCCAAGGATCGAACATGGGTTCGAACCGGTTCAGAGTGGATATGCCCCGATATGTCGAGTTCTACCTCGCCGGCAAACTGCATCTCGACGACATGATCTCGAGCCACATCAAGCTCGAGGATGTCAACGATGCATTTGCACAGTTAGAGACTGGGGAAGTCGCGCGTAACATCATTATGTTCGAGTAGGGATACAACCCTATTACATAAATCGCTTAATCAAGCGCTAGATCCAAACCAACTGGAAGAGTGGTTCAAGCCAGCGATAAAGACGGCCCGAGATGCGCCCGTCACGAGAGCCCNATGCCGATCCATTGTCACTCCCGAACTCCACCGCAGCCTGATCTATCGAATCGATAGTTCACCGTAGCGCCCCGAACGATAAATACGAAGTCTCAACACCGCATCTGCTTTGAACGCGCGCCATAGACCGCCAACATCGTGAATGCG
Source organism: Gammaproteobacteria bacterium (assembly GCA_002715785.1). Lineage (GTDB taxonomy): Bacteria > Pseudomonadota > Gammaproteobacteria > Pseudomonadales > Azotimanducaceae > UBA11889. Next base: position 6,951 of record PBAA01000038.1, read on the forward strand.
CCGCCGATTCGCTGCGACAATGACATCGCCATCCTCAAGTCCATACGAGTATGCCGACCCATTAACGTCTACTTCGCTCACCAACACACCGCCGCCGTCCTTCGGATCCGATTCGTCACGGAAGTCGTTAAACACGGCTCCCCCCAAACGATCGTCCAGGCGATCACCGTCTACTCGCGCTACCACATCGTCCGTCATCACAACGCTATAACGGCGGGTTTCATTGTCTCGAACGACGTCGAGCTCCAACGTGTCACCAATCATGGTGACCGCTGCCTGGCTTCGGTAATCGCCGACTTTTCGCGCTACCCGGTTAGCTAGATGGGTAATAACGTCGCCCGTTCGAAGGCCGGCACCATCTGCTGCACTGCCGGGTTCCACGTCCATAACGACCACCCCCTCAATGAGCCCCGTCCCAAAAGCTGTGGCGAGATCAGGGTTTAGGGTCGCTACATCTAGACCGATCCGACCCCGTCGTACCTCCCCATGTTCAATCAATTCGCGCATGATCACTGTGACAATATTGCTCGGTATCGCAAACCCAATGCCGACGTTACCTCCACCCGGCGCGATGATTGCCGTGTTGATCCCGACCACGGCCCCTTGTAGGTCCACCAGCGCGCCGCCCGAATTACCCGGATTAATGGAGGCATCGGTCTGAATGAAGTCTTCGTACCCTTCAATGCCGAGACCGCTACGCCCAAGCGCGCTGATGATTCCTGAAGTAACGGTCTGCTCAAGTCCAAACGGATTACCTATCGCAACCACGAAATCCCCNACNCTCAACNCACTCGAATCGGCGAANGGAAGTGCCGTAAGTCGATCGCTCTTGACCTCCAAGACAGCGAGGTCNACCTGGGTGTCAATACCNACGAGTTTCGCTGGCAGNGTCCTACCATCAGCCAGCGTAACGTTGATTTCGTCTGCCCGATCAACGACGTGGCTGTTGGTGACAATATAACCACCTTCCGCATCAACAATAACGCCGGAACCTGCGCTTTGTGACCGGCGTAAACGACGTTCCGGCACATTGAAAAAGCGACGGAAAAATGGGTCCTGAAGAAGCGGACTGGTGACTGACACCGACGCGTAGGTGGCAATGTTCACCACNCCAGGGGTGCTTGCTTCGAGCATCGGTGCAAGCGAAGGCATCGGTTCGCCGCCGCTTAACACCGCTGGTAACGCGGCGTGCTGGGGAGTCGCGTAGAGGCAAAAGACCGCAATGCAAAAGCAAACCATNTGTACAAATCGTGATTTCACAAATTCAGTTCCTCGCTTCAAGTTTCTACATCCACCACCGGACCTGCACTATAAAAAATGAAGAGGGCGACGATTGAGCAGACGCCAGCAACACCAAACGACATCGTGTAGGAAAACGATTGATACAAAAGCCCCAGTGCCAACGGTCCTCCGGCAACACCCAAGGTNGTCAAAGCATAAGCAGCCGAATAGACCCTGGGATACCTCAAAACTCCATACGCTTTCACAAGTAGCAAGGGTTGCAGCATCAACAAATTCCCGACCGTAAACCCGAAAAGTACNGTACCCCCCATGGCCGAGAATCTGTCGTCAGCAAACGCGAGCACGGTCAAACCCACCCATTGCCCGACAATATTCAGCATCGTAAATAGCCGTATTGGAAACCTCGTTACGATCCATCCGCCGAGGAGTCTACCGACGATGCTCGTCACCGCGAGAACGGATACGGACGCTGATGCCGTCGCAAAACCAGCTACTTTCTCCAAATGATTGATGAGATGAGCGATCGCCCCCACCTGTGCTCCCATGATGAGTATGTATGCGATCCCCGAACCAACGAAAAAACGCGAACGAACGGCATGCCAGTCCAACCAAGGGCGAGGTGCACCGATATCACCACCCCTTTTTGTTCCTTCGGGCCATCCGCGTACTACCGTGAGGGCAACTGCCGAGATTCCCATAAAGAAAATTAACCCAAACCACGGCAAAGCCAACTCAACACCGAGGTCTCGAATCACAACCGCTGATATCGGCGTCAATACCACACCACCTGTGGACAANCCCGTTGATACAACCGCCAACGCGACGGATCGTTCCGGTCCTGGAAACCATCGAGTCACGATCGTGGTGCCTGGAATCAAGGAAACCGCGGCATTACCGAAGCCAAATACCGCGTAGAGTGCCCACACCTGTGACGTATCGACCGCCACGCCCATTAACGCCAAGGAAGATCCGCCGACCGCCGCGCCGCCGGTCATAACCCATCGAATGTCATAGCGTTCGATCAGTGGCGCAACGCCGAGGCCGGTGATCCCAGAAACCANGAACATGAGCGCGGTAGCAGCAGAGATATCGGCGACAGCAAATTCGGGTTTGGCCGCAAGCGCATTCATGTACACAGACATGTTGTAGAAACCGAACCCAGAAGAAATCGTGAGAATCAAAAACATCCCCCCGACCATCCACCAGGCGTGATTCTCGATTCTTAGGATCTCTTTTCCCCTCCACAAAGGTTTTTCACCGTATCCCAAACCAAGTTACGCAATCCTTTTAACCCGATAAAACGCGTTCAGCTCGATGAAAACGAATGTACTTCCGGTTCCCAACTACACACCCGGCCATGACCGCAAGACGCACACGAAACAAACCCGCTTCAGCGTTTATGGAGCGGGCGATGGGAATCGAACCCACGTCACCAGCTTGGGAAGCTGGGGTAATAGCCGTTATACGACGCCCGCACAGCCGATCGATTATGGCACAACGGATAGTCCCATCCAGGCTACACCATCGTCTTCGATCGGGTGGAATAAGCCGAGCAAACCGTCTAACGTCACCTGTCTGTATCGGGGAGATAGCGGTTGGAAATTCAGGACAAAGTCGTCGTCGTTACTGGTGGGGCAAGCGGAATCGGGCGCGAGTTGTGCCGTTTGTTCGCGGCTGAGGGCGCGCGGCAAGTCGTCGTCGCGGACCTTAACGAGGAAGGAGCCGCNGTCGTCGCCGAGGAAATTGGACACACGAGCCACCAGGTCGATGTTGGCCGTGAGAGCGACCTGGTTGGTTTAATTAACCAAACCGAAGACACCTTCGGTCCGATNGATCTTTTTTGTTCCAATGCCGGGATTGCCGATGGCCGAGGGATCGACGAACCGGACGAAGTATGGGACAGAATTTGGCGCGTCAACACCATGGCCCACATTTGGACTGCCCGACACCTGGTGCCGCGTATGCGAGAACGAGGAGGCGGCTATCTATTTTCGACGGCGTCAGCAGCAGGTTTACTTACGCAGATTGGTTCAGTGACCTACGCGGTCACCAAGCANGCCGCCGTNGCACTAGCCGAATGGTTAGCCATTACCCACGGCCGCGATGGCATCAAAGTCACCGTGCTTTGTCCTCAAGCGGTCCGGACAGGGATGACGCCAGATGCTTCGGAAACGGGACTCTCAGTCGCCAGCGTCGATGGATTACTCGAAGCCGACCACGTCGCCCGTGATTGCCTCGAGGCTATTCGGGAAGAACGCTTTTTCGTACTTCCACATCCAATGGTCGCCGACTATATGCAACGCAAAGCCGANGACCCCGACCGATGGCTGCACGGCATGAGGCGATTACAGGATCGCTACCTCGAGGAGGATTAGACCCCAGACGTTTCGAGCTCGTACCCGTTCATGGTAACGACACATTTCCCAACAACTTCTCGATTTTCGAGCATCCGCATCGCATCAACTGCACGCTCGAGAGGAAATCCCGCACACACGTATGGATCAATGAGGCCTTCGTTAGCCAACTGGTAAAGTTCATTGTGGAATTTCCGACCCAATTGAGGATCTCGCCGACCCACCTCTCCCGCTCGAACGCCAATGACCGCAATTTGTTTTATTAGGATCAAATTCACGGCAGCTTGGGGCCAACGGCCGCTGGTAAACCCGATAGTCAGAATACGTCCACCCCAATTGACACAGCGCATGGACTCGTCGAATACATCGCCTCCCACTGGATCGTAAATAACGTCGGCGCCACCAGTTCCCGTAATCGACTTCACCCGATCTCGAAAACCGCCAAGTGAGCCATCCGCTTGGGTGTAGTTGATAACTTCATCCGCGCCACGACTTTTAACAACTGCTAACTTGGNATCGGTCCCGCCCGTACCGATAACCCGTGCACCCAGATATTTACCGATATCGACAGCCGCCATCCCGACGCCACCCGTCGCCCCATGCACCAGGAGCCATTCGCCCGGCTGCAAATTTCCGCGATGCGTTAGTGCAACGTACGCCGTCTGATATGCCGTCCCATAGGAAGCCGCTTTGGCATACGTCATAGAACCCGGTATCGGATTGATCGCATCTGCGGACACGTTCAATGTCTCCGCAAAGCAACCGTGGCGAGATCCGAAAACAACACGATCGCCTTCCTTTAGACCCGATACCTCCGAACCAACCGCAATCACGTCTCCCGACGCTTCACCTCCCGGCGCAAAAGGCAGGTTCGGTTTAAACTGGTATTTCCCCTGAATCATCAGTAGATCCGGGAAGTTGACCGAGCAGGCTTTCACATTGATCTGCACTTCGCCTGGTCCAGGATCTTCGACCAATACTGAGTCGAGCGTGATACTCCCGATGTCCTCGCTGATGGCGTGGCAGCGATATGCGCGGGTCTCTCTCACCTTCGGCTATATCGAGTTATTTCAATGTCTCAGAAGAGGCAAGCACGCTTAGGTTATTTGCGCCACAGCCCGACGAGCCATGACTCCGACAAGGTGTCCCCGATATTCAGCAGATGCATGAATGTCGCTGTTGAATTCCGCGTAATCGACCTCCAGTCCGTCCAATGCCGCGACGGAGAAATTATCTGCCAACGCTTGTTCAAAATTAAGCTGTCGGTAGGCACAGGGTCCGGCACCCGTGACCCCGACCCGAATGTCGCCATTCGTTTCAGCAACCATCACCCCAACCACCGCGTAACGGGACGCTGGGTTTGGAAACTTCTCGTACGCCGCACGTNCGGGCACCGGAAACGTAACGCTCGTTACGATTGCACCGGGTTGTAGCGCGGTTTCAAAGAGCCCCTGGAAGAAATCGTCGGCATCGATCGCCCCAGCCGTGGTATTGATCGTTGCGCCCAGCGCCATAACGGCGGCCGGGTAATCGGCTCCCGGATCGCTGTTTGCGATTGATCCTCCGATCGTGCCGCGATTACGGACTTGCGCGTCACCAATTGCCAACGCCAGATTCGACAAAGACGAAATTTCGTTTCCAGCGGCAACCTCGGAGTGCAGAGTTAACGCCCCAATGGTCAAACTATCGTCAGCAAGCTCGATACCTGAAAGAGCTAGCCCAGAAAGGTCGATGACGTCCGTTGGCGACGCTAGACGTGCTTTCAGCGTCGGAATTAGTGTCATCCCACCTGAGAGGTACACCCCGTCTTCGGCATCAGCCATCAACTGCTGCGCCGCATCCATATCATCGGGTTTGTGATAGTTAAAACGGTACATGTCTATTCTCCTCCCATCGCGCGCCACACCGTCTCGGGCGTCGCCGGCATCGGCACATCAACAACCCCCAGCGCATCGGTCAACGCATTCATGACTGCTGCGGTCGAACCTATGGCCCCGGCTTCACCGCAGCCTTTGGCTCCCAACGGGTTGTGCGTACACGGAGTCACGGTCGTATCGACGACAAAAGTGGGCATGTCGTCGGCTCTCGGCATCGTATAGTCCATGTACGAACCCGTCACCAACTGTCCGGACTCGTCGTAAATACCGTGTTCAAGCAAGGCCTGGCCGATCCCTTGGGCGAGTCCTCCGTGAACCTGACCGGCAACGATCATCGGNTTAATAATCTCACCAAAATCGTCTACGGCGACGAAGTTGACGATTTCCACCTGTCCAGTCTCTGGATCCACCTCGACTTCACAGATATGAGCACCCGCAGGATAGGTAAAATTCTCCGGATCATAGAACGCTTTTTCGGACAATCCGGGTTCAAGTTCATCCAACGGGTAATTACCGGGGACGTAGGCAGAGAAAGCGACTTCTGGAAACGTGATCGATTGGTTTGAATCCGTGACCGAAAAGGTGCCTTCCTCAAAATCAACGTTTTCCTCGGTACTTTCCAGCATGTGCGCGGCGATTTTCCGGCTCTTGGCAATGACCTTGTCNGTCGCTTTCACGATCGCAGATCCGCCCACCACGAGCGAACGAGAACCGTAGGTGCCAAGGCCATAGTCGGAGCGTCCGGTGTCGCCATGCACGACATCCACGTTTTCGAAAGGAATTCCAAGCTTGTCCGAAACAATCTGCGCGAATGTTGTTTCATGTCCCTGACCGTGGCTGTGACAGCCCGTCATGACACTCACCGATCCCGTGACGTCAACGCGTACTTCAGCAGATTCAAATAGACCGACCCCTGCACCCAGTGAAAGGGCTACCTGCGATGGCGCCAGGCCGCAAGCTTCGATGTAACAAGAAATTCCGATACCTCTTTTTTTGCCATTCGCTACGGAAGACACTTTCCGTTCGGCAAAGCCGTCATACCCGATGAGTTCTATCGCTTTCTTCAGACTCGCGTCGTAATCCCCGGTGTCGTATGTCAGTGCGACCGGAGTTTCATAGGGAAAATCTTCCGGCTGGATAAAGTTAAGCCGCCGGATATCCGCAGGATCTTTCCCGAGTTCGCGAGCCGCCGTTTCGACCAAGCGTTCGACAACGTAGGTCGCCTCGGGCCTGCCTGCCCCTCGATAGGCGTCGACGGGCGCGGTGTTGGTAAACACTGACTGAACTTCGACATAAATCGCCGGCGTTCGATACTGCCCTGCTAGAAGCGTACCGTAGAGGTAAGTGGGAACACTCGAGGCAAAGAGCGACAAATACGCGCCCATATTGGCAACNGTCTTGACACGCAACCCCACAAATGTGCCGTCCGCCTTCAATGCGAGTTCAGCCCTCGTACGATGGTCTCTGCCGTGCGCATCCGCAAGAAAAGACTCGGATCGATCGGCCCGCCACTTGATCGCACGACCCAATTTTCCAGCTGCCCATATGACCGCCGTCTCTTCCGCGTATACAAAGATCTTGGAACCGAAACCACCGCCGACATCCGGCGCGACGACACGCAATTTCGACTCNGNCGCAACGTTNACGAACGCGGCGAGAACGAGTCGCGCCAAATGGGGGTTTTGCGACGTTGTATATAGCGTGTAATTCCCGGTAGCCGCCTCGTACNTACCTACTGCTGCACGTGGTTCCATGGCATTCGGAATTAAGCGATTGTTGACAATGTCGAGTGACGTCACATGGTCGGCAGATGCAAAGGCAGCGTCCGTCGTCTCGCGATCGCCGAGTTCCCAGTCATAGCATTGATTGCCGGGCGCGGCCTCGTGAATCTGATCCGCGTCATGTGCGGACGCAAGATCAACCACGGCCGGGAGTTCATTGAAATCGGCGGTAACGGCTTCAGCCCCGTCTCGCGCCTCTTGCAACGTCTCTGCAACGACCATCGCGTACGGCTCGCCAACGTAGTTAACGACGGAAACCGCAACCGGCGGATGCGGTGGTTGGATCATGTCGGAACCGTCCTTGGACTTAACCATCCATCCGCAGGGCAAATCCCCGATCTCATCAGCGGCCAGATCGGCGCCCGTATACGCTGCCACAACACCCTCCATCGCTAACGCAGAACTCACATTGATCGAACGGATTTCGGCGCGTGGATACATCGACCGGACAAATACTGCGTAAAGCTGTCCCGGCTGGTTGATATCGTCGGTGTAATGCCCTGCCCCCGTGATGAATCGTGCATCTTCTTTGCGCTTTACCGCCGCACCAATACCTGTTTCGCTAGTCATCTGTCGTGCTCCTTACATCTTGTCTTGAGCGTCAAGTACGGCTTTGACGATGTTGTGGTATCCCGTGCATCGACACAGATTACCTTCAAGGCCTTCCCGTACGGACCGTTCATCCAACGGTTTACCTGTTTCTACGAGGTCGATCGCACTCATGATCATGCCCGGCGTACAAAATCCACATTGCAGCGCATGGTTTTCGCGGAATGCTTCTTGCATTGGATGCAGCGCATCGACGGTCCCGATGCCTTCGATGGTCGTGATGTCCGCACCGTCCGCCTGGCCTGCCAACACCGTGCACGATTTCACCGAACGTCCGTTCATGTGAATGGTACAGGCACCGCATTGGCTNGTATCGCAACCCACATGCGTTCCCGTAAGGTTCAAACGCTCGCGTATGATTTCAACCAGTAAGCTATTGTCTGGCACTTCGGTCGTGTGCTCTGTGCCGTTGACTGTTAAAGAGATTTCCACATAGTTCTCCTACCTAAATCGTNCCCGCCCAGCGTTCGCTGAACTTCGAAAAAAAACCATCNGCCATTTTGCGACCGGCAGTGGTGATAAGCCGAGACCCCATTTGCGCGAGTTTGCCGCCCACATTGCCTTTAACTCGATACGTTAAGAGGGTCGCATCTTGGTCTTCCGCTAGCTCGACTTCCGCACGCCCTTTACCGAAACCCTGCATGCCCCCCTTCACACTGACGTCGAGGGAATAGCTTTCNGGTGGATTTCGATCCGACACCTCAATGGTGGCCTTGAACTTTGTTTTTACCGGTCCGAGTTTCGCAGTGATGTTCGCGTCAAATCGATGATCCGACAACTTGGTTACGGACTCACAACCTTCAATACATGCTTGTAAGACGTCGGCATCATTGAGTGCATCCCACACGACGGTTCGTGCAGCCGGAATCCGGTATTGGCCGGACTGTTCCAAGGTCTTTCCCCCGAAGCCTACGAAACGACCGACTACTCTCGCATAATCCTCCACAGGGGGAAACGGGTATGACACTTCCATTGGTACATATAAAGGTCTTGGATTTAACCAGGGTGCGGGCCGGGCCNACCGCAGTCAGACAGTTGGCTGACTGGGGCGCTGACGTAATCAAAATCGAACAGCCCGGTGATGGCGGTGGAACACTGGGAGGCGCTCGTCATGGCCCCGATTTCCAAAACCTTCACCGAAACAAGCGCAGTCTCTCCCTGAACCTCAAATCCGATCAAGGACGGGAAATTTTCTTCAAATTAGTCAACGACGCCGACGTGGTCGTTGAAAATTACCGACCGGACGTCAAATTCCGTTTGGGTATCGACTACGAGAAAGTGAAAGCCGCCAATCCTCAAGTCGTTTACGCAAGCATCTCAGGTTTTGGTCAAGATGGTCCCTACGGACATCTGCCCGGATTCGATCAAGTCGCGCAAGGCATGGGCGGTCTGATGTCGATTACAGGTCTGCCGGGGCAAGGCCCGGTCCGCGCTGGCATTCCCGTCGCAGATCTGTCCGCCGGGCTATATACCGCCCTCGGAATTCTTACCGCGCTCATTGGTCGGCAACANACTGGCACCGGGCAATGGGTGCAGGCTTCGCTGCTTGAGGCGCAGATAGCGATGCTCGATTTTCAGGCTGAGCGCTGGCTGTTGGANGGCGAAGTCGCTCCACAAGCAGGCAACAATCACCCCACAGGGATCCCAACGGGGGTTTTCGCGACCGCTGATGGGCACATCAACATCGCGGCGACGGGGGCCGCCATTTACGAGCGGTTCTGTGAGGTCATGCAGCGCCCCGACTGGTTAACCGACGAACGTTTTCGTTCTCCTGGCGCCCGTTCAAAAAATCGAGACGCCATGAACGCAGAAATCGAGGCAATTACCGTTGGCCGATCCAGCGAAGCGTGGATCAAGGCCTTTAATGATGCAGGTGTACCGGCAGGGTATATTTACTCGATCGACGAGGTCTTCAACGATCCTCAGGTGAAACACTTGCAGATGGCCTCCCCCGTTCACCATCCNGAGCTCGGTGATATAAACCTCGTCGCCCAGCCCGTGACACTCTCTGACGCACCGTTTCGTATCCGGTCAGCAACGCCNAAGCTTGGGGAGCACACCGACGAGGTNCTNAGCGCTATCGGTTACANCGATGGCGAAATTGAGCAGTTCCGTCTTGACGAAGTCGTGTAGCGTGAAGCGAATCTGCGTCAATTGCGGTTCCAGTGAAGGCAAAAACCCCGCCTACCGGCAAGCCGCACATTCCCTTGGCAATGAACTCGCAAANAGAGACATCGGACTNGTCTACGGGGGTGCCCGANTCGGNCTCATGGGTGCAGTCGCCGACGCAGTTCTCGCAGCGGGCGGAGAAGTCATTGGCATCATCACNCGNGATCTGGACGATATTGTCGGGCATGAGAATCTAACGAGCCTCGAAATCGTCGATACGATGCATGATCGTAAACGCCGATTCGCCGATTTGAGTGACGGCTACATTGCCATGCCCGGCGGCTTTGGAACCCTCGAGGAAATATTCGAGGCAATTACATGGAATCAACTGCACATTCAGGAACGACCAACAGGTCTACTCAACACCGCCGGTTATTTCGACGCGCTGTTCGTATTCTTAGATCACGCCGNGCAAGAAGGGATGATTCGTAATGAACACCGACAGAGTGTCCTCGTCGCTTCCCAACCCGACCAGTTAATCAATCAAATGGCAACTTACCNACACCCACGCNTCGCGAAGTGGGTTAAAGAATAACCGGCNCGCGATAGTCATCGCATATACGGAAGTTGGTCCATCGGATTTGCCCCAGCAAAAATTGCGTCGAGGCGACCGAATAAAATCTCTCTCCAGTCGAGACCCAGATCNGTGATTTCCAACTTGAAGCGATCAATTTCTGTCGCACATGCAATGGTATGAATGGCAAGCGAGATCAGGTGGCCCGTCAACGCATCTTGTCTGAATTCATCGATTCCATATTCACTGACGCCGCCGTCACGTAAATCATCGAGGTAATTCTCAATAAGCCGGTCCTCATTCTCCTCACGTACTTCGGTTGATAGTCCGGCCAACATAATTCGTGCGACGTCCCATGAGCCCGGCCCGATCATGGGAAACTGCCAGTCAATCACCGCAAAACGTCCGTCACCGTGCTCGGTCGGGAAAAACATTTGTTTGGGATGAAAATCGCCATGCACTAGCGAGTACGGCCGAGTATCGGCCCACTCCAGGAATTGAGGTACACGATCGAGCCACCGCTTCAATATATCTTCACAGAGAGGCGTCAAGGCGTTGTCCAACGCGAGTGGCAAAGATGCTTGNGCATTACTCGCGGTGGTGTTGAAAAAAACCGGGTCACTTCGCCCCACAAGAAACGCTTTGTCCAAAAGTTCCGGATTGTTCCACCAACGCGCGTGAAATGGCCCGGCGGCACGTAGCGCTATTTCAACTTGGCCAAGCGTCGATGCCCAACTCGGCGATACGCCAGCTGAGAGGTCCTCTAACAACAACACAACTTCGCGCCCATCGGTGCTCGCCGAACTGTAGTAACACGCCGGCACCGGCATACCGCCATCCCCAAATTCCTCGTAAAACTTAGCTTCCCGCCGATACAGGTCAAACGCGACCGCAACACCTTGGGTAGCCTCAGCCTTGGCCGTGAACTTCGCGATCATTCGGTTGGGTAAATCCGTATCGCCTCGGTAGGTCAGATCGACGCCAGCCACATCGGCGGTTTGGCCGGGCGTTGTCAAGTATTCGACTTCGGCTCCAATCACCTCGGCACTTCCGAGTTCCAACACGTCGTTAAACCATGCGACATCGAAATCTTCAGGTCCTTTGGGGATCATGGTGATCTCCTTTCTATACGCGGTCTAACATATCGCGTTTATTCATTAAATCGAAGCGTAGATGTCACCCGTTCGNGGTGGTCTCGTCGACCCGGAGTTCATCCGGAAATAACTGATCGAGCGGAATCGTGGCACCATCTTCTTGTACCACTCGGCAATGCGCGCGTTGCAATTCGCGGGGCTCTGCCACACCACAGGAATGTGCGATAACGCCGACTTCTTTCCGAATGCCCTGGGCATACTCTCGCACTCGTCCGGCTTTATCCGTCGGATCAAGCCCCCGCTGTAATGAGGGATCATGCGTGGTTACNCCGGTGGGACAGGTGTTCTTGTGACACTGAAGGGCCTGGATGCAACCAAGCGCGAACATAAATCCGCGGGCACAAACCACGAAGTCCGCCCCCACGCAGATGGCCCACGCGACCTCCGCTGGGGTAATTAATTTTCCACTGGCGATCACTTTAATCCGGTCTTTCAAGCCGTGCCGATTGAGCAGGTCAACGACACCCGGAAGACTTTCCTTGATCGGCAACCCCATGTAATCGATCAAACTCATGGGTGCGGCGCCCGTACCACCATCCGCACTGTCAACGGTAATGAAATCAGGCGCACTTTCAATGCCTCGTGTTTTAATTTGACTACATAACGTCTCTAGCCAATCGTAATTACCTACCACGGCCTTAAAGCCGGTGGGCTTGCCTGTGATCCGTCTGATGCGGCCAATAAAGTCCAGGAGGTCTGACTCTGAATTAACCTCACGATGGCGGTTCGGGCTAATGGAATCCTTCCTCGGAGCAATGAGCCGGATATTTGCGATTTCCTCGGTGACTTTTTCGGCGGGCAAAATTCCGCCCTTGCCGGGTTTAGCGCCTTGGGAAAGCTTGATTTCAAACATGCGTACCTGTTCGTGGGCGGCTACCGCCGCGAGCCGCTCGTCCGACAAATTTCCCTCAGCATCTCTGACCCCATATTTGGCAGTGCCGATCTGAAACACCAGGTCGGCACCACCTTCCAAATGCTGCGGCGCAAGTCCGCCTTCTCCCGTATTCATCCAAATCCCGGATTGCCGGGCCCCATTCGACAGCGCGAGCACGGCTGGCTTGGAGATTGCACCGTAACTCATTCCGGAAATGTGAAAGACCGATTGAGTCGTGTAGGGGCTGTCCGCGAAAGGTCCGAAGGTTATTTCAGTGGTATCGACTGCGTCTTTCTTCAGGGTTGGAAAAGCACAATTGACGAAAATCACGGTCCCCACCGGGCGTAAATCCCNCGTTGATCCAAAGGCAACGATGTTGTTCTCACCTTTCGCCGCTCGGTACACCCAAGAGCGTTCAGCCCGATTAAACGGCATTTCCTCGCGGTCGAGCGCAAAAAAATATTGTCGAAAAAACTCCCCTAAGTGCTCAAACCAATACCTGAAACGACCAATGACCGGAAAATTGCGCCGTATTGCATGTTTCTTTTGTACGCGATCCAACACATAGACGATGGCGATGACCAAGATCCCCAAACCAACGAGGAAAACGAACAACTGCGCCAAGACGTTAATTAGGGTGAGCACATGCCCTCCAAAAAACCTGCCTTGTCATTAAACCAACCCCACCCGTGAACCACGCGCATCAANCGGTCTTAGTCAACGCTAANTCCCTCGCGGCGCTGACGATCGATCCGCGCCCTTTCAGCCAATTTGTCCAAATTATCGCCATGGTCGTCCCGATCAATTCGATATTGCGATACGAAGTAAAGAGCGCCAACGTTTAATAAGCAATAAAGCGGTAAGAACAAGATAGCAATGTTGACTCGTACGTCGTGGGTGACTTGTTCAACACTCGTAATCGCATCAAGGCCCACCAACGAGACAATGATGCCAGCTCCAACAATCCCACCTGCGGAAATCGCCTTGCCAGCAAAGCCCCTTGCAGCGAAAAACAGGCCCTCTGATCGGCGTTCGGTCACCACTTCGCTATCTTCCACCACATCAGCCATCATCGAATCGAGTAGGACGCCCCCGATGATTCCGCAAAAAACCTCAACGACGATGAAGATGGAGTAGATGTAAAGGCTTAGCCAACTTCCAAGTTCCGGCCACACGCCCGCAAGCACGAGAAGGTATGGAATGGGGTAAAGGGCAATGTTCAGTAAAATCGCGTAGATTGCGGCTCTTTTTTTTCCAAAGCGGGCGCCAAAAAACGGAGATGCAAACACGGCACATATCGGTGCGACCAGTACCCACAATCCAGTGACAGCAATTTGCGTCCCGCTGAAACCAAAGAAATAGGTGGTGTTGTACAAGTACAAGGCCATGCCCAAGCCAGCGGCGATGCCCACCGTCAGGCCATACAAGAACAACGCTTTGAAGTTTGGGTTCTTGAGCGATTCAAACATTTGCCCGACTTCGGACGCGATATCCCCAAGCTTGAAGGTGTCTGCCGGCCGTGGCAGGGCAGATGCTTCTCGCTGGGTTCCAAAGCTTGAGATAACGATTGAGAGGAAGATCAATAACGCGCCAGCGGTGGCATAAATCGTGTATCCACGTTGTACCGCAAAACCATACGCGCCGGCCCAGAACATCATATTGACGATATGGATGCCGTTGCCCCCGTACCAACCAAAAAAGTAACGGAGCGACAGCCACTGATTGCGTCGGTCATAGTCTTTCTCCAAATCNGGCAGCAACGCTGTCGACGGCATTTCAAACAATGTGGTACCGGTACGGATAAGCAGAGCCATCACCAACACGTAGGTGAATGCGTTGCCGTCATGCAGCTCGATGACCGGATCGAAGAGGAGATAAAAACTGACCGGAAGCACCAATAGCGCGGCATACATGAACGGATGGCGGCGACCCAATCGTGAACTGGTCTTATCGGACCAATGGCCCAACAACAAGTCGGACACCGCGTCCCAGATCATTGCGACCGCTAAAGCAATGGACGCTTTAAATCCTGGGATACCTAGGACTTCGGTACAGTACAAGAGTAGGAGATAGCTAAACGCGTTGTTCTTGATGCCAAACGCGGTCGCCGCGGATCCGTAACACCAAAACACCGGTTTTTTCCACAGTTTCTTGGTCGTCATTGCGTTACTCCACTACAGATCAAACCTGCCGTGCGCCACCTGACTTCAGACGAAAATGGGCCGGACGATGGGTTGATAACCCGAATCATTCCCATCGTCAAAGCTAACTTGACCGAAACAATGACAAATCAAGTCCAAGTTTAGACAATCGACCTCTTTGCACTTGGAGGACGTCGTATGAGCAACCGTGCTGCATCCATCGCGGTATTGACNGCGCTCGTNGTCGGCATGCTCGCGACACTCGCGATCCGTCCTCCNGGAAAACAAACCAGTGTCGAGCAAACCCGCACCGATCAGGGCGTTCCCCAACTGCGGTGGCGGGTTCCAGTCGCGTTTAGTACCAATTTAAAGGCTCTTGGTGACAACGTCGTGTTTGTTGCTGAAACGTTGTCGATCGCGACCAACGGTGCAATCGAACTGTCCATTTATGAGCCGGGCGAGCTCGTGCCCGCGTTCAATATCGTCGATGCTGTGCGAGAAAATAAGGTACAGGCGGGTTATACCTGGNTCGGCTACGACCAGGGAAAAATTCCGGCTTCGGCCCTCATCGGTGCAGTACCGTTCGGCATGGAGCCCTGGGAATATTCTGCATGGTGGTACGAAGCCGATGGCCGTGAACTTACCGAGGCGTTGTACGGCCGCTACGGTGTTCATCCTATTTTGTGCGGACTCATTGGACCGGAAACCGCAGGCTGGTTTCGCGAGCCGATCGAGTCGCTCAGTGACCTTCAGGGCCTCAAGATTCGATTCGCCGGGCTTGGCGGTAAGGTGATTGAACGTCTTGGCGCCTCAGTAACCATGCTGCCGGGCGGCGAAATTTTTCAAGCGCTTGAAAAGGGCGCCATCGATGCAACCGAATTTTCGTTACCAAACGTCGACGAATCGTTGGGGTTTGATCGAATTGCCAAACTAAACTACTACCCCGGGTGGCATCAGACCTATACCTCNGCCCATTTGGTTGTCAATGCAGAACAGTGGTCCGCACTCAACTCGGCCCAGAAGCGCTTGTTTGATACCGCGTGTAGCGCGGGCGTCACGCGCAACCTCGCTAGAGCCGAAGCTCTCCAGGGACCCGTGCTCGCCGGATTTCCCGCCAAGGGCGTGCAAGCGATCCGGCTACCGATTCCGGTATTACGTGAACTCAATCGCGTGACCGACGAAGTGATGGCGGAAGAAGCGAGCAACGACGAGGATTTCCGAACAATTCGAGCGTCGCAACAGAACTTCCGGAAAGTTTACGCTCGGTGGAAAAAACTCGCATATCTCCCTCGNGACTTTTAGTTGACCATGGAGAACCAACTTCCGACTACTGCCCTATCGCGCGCAATCGACCCTTTTCTTCAACGGCTCGGCAACGGGCTATCGTGGATCTGGGTNGGACTGATCTTCGTCATCGTGCTCAACGTCTTACTTCGCTACGTCTTTAGTGAAGGTCGGATTGAACTCGAGGAAATCCAGTGGCACTTGTACTCCACGGGATTCATGTTCGGTCTAAGCTACGCGTTTCAAGCCGACGTGCATATTCGGGTCGATGTGTTGCACGAACGCTTTTCCCCGGAACTCAAGGCTTGGATTGACCTCTACGGCATCTTGCTATTTGTCCTACCTTTCACCGCGCTCATGCTGATCTATGGGATCCCGTTCGTCGTGGACAGTTATCAAACCAAGGAAGTGTCGCAATCACCAGGTGGGCTCGAACTCAGATGGCTGATCAAGTCGGTCCTGGTCCTCGGGTTTTCGTTTCTTTCACTGGCTGCCTTCGCACGACTGACCCGACTTTGGTCGTTTCTGTTCTTTCATGCCCGCTAACGAAATACTGGCATTGGCGATGTTTTTCGCCTTCATCGTGTTGGTATTCACGGGATTTCCCGTCGCGTGGGTCCTTGCCGGACTCGCCATCCTGTTTACCGCAATTGCGATCGTCGCCTCGGTCGATTTTGGCATACCCATCGGCATTGATTGGGCTTACACGTCCATTACCGTCGAACGCGTATGGAACGTCATGGAAAACTGGGTCATGGTAGCCCTGCCTATGTTCATCTTCATGGGCTTGATGCTGGACCGTTCAGGCATCGCCGGTCGGCTAATGAGCGGTTTTGCCACGCTCTTTCGAGGTGTAAACGGCGGCCTAGCCATCACTGTCGTCCTGATCGGCGTACTTCTTGCCGCAACCACGGGAATCATTGGCGCCTCTGTCGTCCTATTGGCCCTACTCGGTCTGCCCATAATGCTTGAACAAAACTACAACAAAAGCGTCGCGGCGGGTACGGTTTGCGCCGTGGGCACCCTCGGCATTCTCATCCCCCCGAGTATCATGCTGGTCTTGATGGCCGACCGGATGGCGATGTCCGTGGGCGATCTATTCTTGGGAGCAGTCTTCCCTGGCTTGCTACTGGGCGGACTCTACGTGCTCTATCTCTTGGGCCACGGTCTGATNAAACCGACCGATTTACCCTCAAGCCCAAACGGCGATACTTTCGACACCGCAGCGTTACTGATGTTANCCAAGGCAGTTATTCCTCCGGCGTTCCTCATCTTTGCTGTCCTCGGCAGCATCTTCCTTGGGTTTGCAACGCCGACGGAAGCTGCGGGAGTCGGCGCAGCCGGCGCCCTCGTTCTTGCGCTAGCCAACGGATCGCTCTCTACATCGATCGTGACGGACGTCGTGAGAGAGACAACACGCACCACGGCTTTCATTTTTGCCATCCTTATCGGAGCAACTGCTTTTTCACTCGTCCTGCGTGGTCTCGGGGGCGACGAACTCATTGAAAGGACCTTGCTCGGACTACCCCTAGGCCCGACAGGGATCATCATCACAATCCTGCTATCTACCTTTCTGCTCGGCTTCTTTCTCGACTGGATCGAATTGACGTTGATCATTCTTCCGTTGGTCGCCCCCGTCGTCGCTTCGCTTGGTTTCGACCCTGTGTGGTTCACAGTTCTATTCGCGGTATGTCTCCAGACAAGTTTCCTCACACCACCAGTCGGTTTCGCCATCTTCTACCTCAAAGGGGTCGCACCCCCCAGCATCGACGCAACCACCATCTATCGGGGCGTTATCCCTTTCATCGGTCTACAACTANTAGGTCTCACCATTATTTTTCAGTGGGAATCGTTGGTTACCTGGTTACCTGCACAAGCGTACGGTCCCTGAATCTCGGCGCCTGAGATCCGAACCGCAATCCGAGGCATCGCTCGCATACCAATTGACTCGTTAGCCTGCGCCAGCCGAATGGAGCCAGGAAACCTCACGTTGCATTCGATCCCACGACTCGATGATGAAGTTTCGCTGACCGTCTAGATCCTTGGGGATTTCATCGAACGGAACTCGCCAAAAATGAACCTTGATCGTCGAATTTTCCCACGATCCATTCATCAATGAATAGAAATCCGCCGAACCTTCAAGNCCTACGTGGGCACAGAACAACAGATCGAGTTGTTGGTTTGCTTGGAGTAAGGCCAGGATTCCACCGTATCTGGGCGGAAGCAAGTGCGTCCAACGTTCTGCGTGAATCCGTTCATCGCCACTCAGTTTCTCCAATACATGCTCGCGTTTAGTTGCCGAAAATCGGGTCCCTTCCGGATAAATAACAACGCCTTCGCATCCTGAGAGTCCCGTTAGCAACGAGGCGACACCATCTCGCTCATTTGCGGGATCATCTGAAAATCGATCAACAAAATAGTTGGGTAGCCGATTGCCTACGATGTCGAGGCATGGGTCGTTCAACAATTCCCTCTTGAGGACGTACCTAAGATGTCGATTGCCGGGTTGCCCGTACAAACGCACCGGAAGAATGGTGTCTCCGATACTGGCGTGGCGAGAGATAAAGATGACTCGCTCTCCGACGAGCGCATCGCTACCTGAGACCTCGAAGCGGATGCCAAAGATGCGTCTGCCCAGCCATTCCAAGCCACCCGCCCACCAACATTGCAATTTGAAATTCGCTTGCAAGAAATCCTGGGCTTGTGTACGGACATCTCGACGTAGCTCGTGCCGAATCCAAATGAAAAAACTGATCACAACTCCGATGGATTCGCACCATAGGTATCCGGCTAGAAATAGCCCACAACGAAGGCACCCCCTGAACTTGGGATGAAGCCCGATGATCGCCGATAACAGAACCCACATTGGCAACGTAACGCTAAGACAANCGGTGGCCAAAAAGTAGGCGGGGATCGTAAGCATTCGACGTCGGGTTCGGTGCCACGAGGTCTCCACATATGTCATTCCCAACGCAGCCATTCTCTAATACCACGACCCATAATCCACTCTAGATCGCCGGAGCTTAAGAAGCTGCACTCATCCGTAAACAGCGCACGGCTCTCACGCCAACTACACCGCAACCTGGACACGTCCGAGCCCCAAAACGTCCTCTCTGGACCGAAAACGCCTACAACCCGTTGAATAGCTTCGACCAACGTCGGGAAAGGATAATCCTCAGAAACCAGGTTTGGCATGCAGCTCGATTTCACCGCAATGTTGGGGAAGCGCGCTAGCGCTAACGTNGGATCTAACTGCGGAATCAGTTGATCATCGTATGTCCCAAACAAAGCCAAGTGATCCAGGATGAGTTTTAGGCCGGGGAATCGTTTCGCAATGNCCGCGATTTCGTCCAAAGAATCTGGGACGAAGAGCATCAGCGGTATCTGCAAACGTTCGGCCTCGCTCCAGAACCAATCTGCGGTACCGTCACGGAGCCAAGCTTTCTGGAATCGATTGTGGAAGGTTAGGCGAACACCCAGCATGCCAGTTTGTTGACGCCATGTTTCGAGTTGATCCCTTTCAGTAGCCACTTCGATAGGGAACCGACCCATCACAGCAAATCGGTCTGGATAACGTATCGCCGCGTCAAGACATACGTCATTACGATCCCCTTCCCATGATGGGGGCACCAGAATGGCGGCATCCACACCAGCTTCGTCCATTCGAGAAATTACCTGCTCCGCCAACAGTTCCTGACCGTGAGCGTACGATCGACCATATTCCGGCCACCGACGGTTCGATGTTTCTCGAGCCCAAAGATGGATTTGGGCATCGATCACTCGCATACGAAAGGTCCGTCCCGACGAATGGCGCGATTTTTCGACAGATCCGACCCAAGTAACTGCGGCGTGTTGTTCACTTCACCGCCCACGAACCGCCGCAGCAATTTCTCCCCACTTCGGCAAGTTCGATGGTTCACTCCGGATAGATTCTCCAGCCAAGTACGTGACCAACCTACTCGCGTGATCACGATAACGAGCCGATAACAAGTCGGCGACATCATCCCAACGACCGCTGACAGTGAAGTGTTCCAACATTTCATCGGTGATGACTTCAGCCATTCCCGCAATGTCACCTGCGCGCATCAGATCATTAAGTTTGCCCGTGGTTCCGTCGAAGCCCAAGTCATCAAATTGAAACGCGTAGTTTGGAGTCGAACCATAAAAGGCGATTTGCGACCGCGCTCGTTCCAGCAGCGAGGCACGTTCTTCTGGCGAGTCTCCCGGGACCACAAACACCGGAACAATGAGCTCAATGTCGGTGACCCGTCGTCCCCTGCGCTGAGCGCCAGTGGCGAGCTCGGGCAACAGCCTTTCTTTGATGTACCGCGTCGAGTGCATGGGATGCACGTGAACGCCGTCAGCGACTTCTCCCGCGATTCGGCACATGTACGGACCTACCGCAGCAATATCGACCTTGACGTTGGAATGATCGTGCGCCGGTGGCGACCACGTTCTTGGTAAGTAATTTAGGCGATAGTACTCACCCTCGTNCTGAAGCCGCTCATCTCCTCGGAACGCCCGGATACACGCCTTGAACGCCTCAACATAATCTTTCATCCGTAATGCCGGTTTATCGAAGGGCACACCGTAACGACGTACAACATGCCCCCTCACTTGGCTTCCCAGACCAAGGCGGAAACGTCCTTGGGTATTCCCGGCAAGTTCCCACGCAATCTGGGCTGAGACCATTGGGCTTCTTGGGAATGCCACCGCGATTCCAGTTGAAAATTGAAGTTCAGTCGTCGCCATCGCGGCCGCCGAGATCATCATCCAAGGCACTTGGCTTGTCTCCGTGAAGAGCATCCCGGAAAACCCGTTTACCTCGAGCTGTTGAGCTAACTGTGCACTTTCGGACCAAGACAAGTTCCCGGTCATAAAATCAAAATCCATCCACAAGCCCTCCCTTTCACGCGTGACTTGAAAACTGCCATCCTCAATCACAAATTGCCATCAACACCTATGCCATGAATATGGCAATTCGATCCGTTCCGCAGTCCTATCGTCCGGGAGTATCGCCAGTTGTTCGTATACCCTCGTTCAGGCGTCGAAAACACGATGCGGCGCGATCTAAAATTCAGCCACGACCGAATCGGAACCAAGATGATCTACAACAACGTAATACTAGAAGTCACCGAACAGACCGATATCGAAACCGTGCACGCACTTCTGCACCGACAGGGAGAGTTATCGCGACAAGAACCTGGTTGCACTCGATTCGAGGTGTATCAGTCGCAGACCGAACGATCCTTGTTTATGCTGATTGAACGGTGGGAGACGTTGGAAGATCTGGAGAGACATCGAAAAGCAACTGCTTTTAAAGAGATTTACGAGCCACAAGTTTTACCGCTCGTAACACGCGTACCACATCCCTCGGACTTGGTCTTTTCGTGAAAGAGGACAACGTTCNGTAAGGATCCAGGGAAATGTGGTGATGAGACATTAAGGCAACGTGGGAGGGAACATGGCGGGACCATTAGACGGTATGAAGGTCATCGAAGTCGGCTTGCTGATACAAGGGCCGCAAGCGGCCGCACTGTTGGCCGATATGGGCGCTGAAGTAATCAAGGTCGAATTACCGGGGATCGGTGATCAGGGTCGATACATCTTTCTCGGTGACGGCGATCTGCGCAGCGCAGTTTTCATTGGCTGCAATCGTGGCAAGAGGGGTCTCACCCTAGATCTGAGACACGATCAGGGTGCGAACATTTTCAAGAAACTCACAGAAACGGCCGATATCGTAATCAGCAATTTTAAGCCGGGTACGCTCGACGAGTGGGGATTAGGTTACGAAGATCTTGCTGCAATAAATCCCCGCATAATCTGGGCCGCTGGAAGTACCTTTGGACCGGTGGGTCCAGATGCAAGTCGGGAAGGTGCCGATCTTGCCGGTCAGTCTGCGGGTGGTTTGATCAGTACCACCGGGCGCGAAGGCGATCCACCCACTCCGGTCGGCGCATTCATCGCCGACCACATCGGTTCGCTGAACATGGTTGCAGGCATCCTTGCCGCCTTAAACGCCCGACATGAGTCAGGGCTCGGCCAACGAATCGAGGTATCGCTCGTGGGCGGTCAGATTTGGGCACAAGCAACGGAATATACGCACTACCTCCTGACCGGAAAAATCCCAGGTCGATCAAATCTCGGCCATCCTTTAATTCCGGCTGCTTACCGAATTTTTCAGACCGCCGATGGGTGGATTGGTCTTATTGGTTTATCGGCCGAAGCGAAGGACGTTTTCTTTGCACTCGTGGGGCGCCCCGAAATGGCGATGGATCCTCGCTTCGACGCGCTGTTACTGTCTCCAGAAGAACTGAAGTCCTTGTTGGCCGAGCTCGAACCTATTTTCTTGGAAAAAACGACCAATGAATGGTGTGAGCTACTCAAAGAAGCCGGAGCTCGTTTTGCGCCCGTACGCAATTACGCTGAGGTCGTCGCCGACGAGGGGGTTTGGGAAAACGACTATTTCGTCGAGGTCAAAGATGCCAGTGGCGAGAGTCAACGGGTGGTGGGTACACCCATACGCATGAGCGAGACCCCACTTCAACCTTCCGCGACCGCACCCGACCTCGGTCAACACAGCGACGAGATCCTGTCGGAGGTGGGATACAGCGCCGCCCAGATCGAAGAATTCCGCGCAGCAGGGACNGTCTAGTCTTGAAGTCCGTGGTCTGTACCGCCATCGGCGAACCCGTAGAGGTCCGGACCAGCCCTGATCCGATACCAGGACCATCTGAGGTGTTGGTGCGGGTCACAGCCTGCGGTCTCAACTACGTCGATGCATTAATGTGTGCCGGTGGCTATCAGATTAAGCCGGAGCTCCCATTCACGCCCGGATCAGAGCTCGCCGGAACAGTGACTGCTACAGGAGAAGACGTCCACGATCTGGATTCGGGTCATCGCGTTCTCACGCGAGGAGGATTTGCATCCGTCGTGGTTCGCCCTCGTTCATCTATCCACTCGATTCCGAGCACGCTGACCGAAGGACAAGCNGCAACGTTGTGGCAGAGCTACTCGACTATGTTGTTCGCGTATACCCGTGCAGATCTTTCTTCCGACGAGACCGTACTGGTTCTCGGCGCATCCGGCGGCATCGGTAGAGCAGCGATCGATCTTGCGCACTCGCGCGGCGCAAGGGTGATTGCCGCAGCGTCGAGCGGCGAGAGGCTGCANGCCTGTGGCGAAGTCTTTGGNCGGATTAATTACGGTGTCGATGACCTGAAAGTTCGCGCTCGCGAGCTAACGGAAGGGAAAGGTGTTGATGTTGTCGTGGACCCAGTCGGCGGAAATTTAGCTGACGCGGCACTACGTACTCTTGACTATATGGGTCGCTACCTTGTCATCGGTTTTGCCGCGGGTTCGATCCCNCAACTTCCCATCAACCAGATCCTGCTTCGAAATCGAAACGTGCTTGGAATCGATTGGGGTGCCTGGAGCGGGTCACACAGCGAAGCACAAGAAGACAATCTCCGTACCTTGCTCGACCTGGCTGAACGCGGGTCGATTACGCCTATGGAACCCCATACTTACGACTTTGAAGATGCCCAGACTGCGCTTGACGATCTTATGAATCGACGCGTTATCGGCAAAGCCATCCTGGTGCCCTAAGCATACGAAGAGGCCCCTCTCTCAATTTAAATAGGATCGATTGCGCATTGATCCGAGCTCGGCCTATGCTCATCCATAAAGCCGCGAACCCCAAGCATGAACACCTATACCTCCATCGCTCGAAACTTTTCAGAAGAAAGCGAAAATCGAATGCACAGCGACGTTGAAGCGCAAAACTACGGTTTCGACGGCGCCTTGGTTCCCGGCGTCGCCGTATTTGGACACATGACCTACCCACTCGTGAAACAACTCGGAGAAACCTGGCTAAACGATTACTCGACCTCAATCCGGCTGGCGAAACCCGCCTATCACAACGATCGTCTCAGCATTGAACATGAGCAAGACGGGGATCACCACACGGTACGTTGTATCACTCGCACCGACGTCCTTATCGCCGAGATGTTTTCGTCGCCAAGCGTCGATGACGTCGATCCGATCGCGACCGCAGCGCCTGGTCAGGAATTGGGTAGCCGNAACCAAATCGAATGGAACGACATACACGTTGGTGAGGCGTTTCCCGCGTGGCACTGGACTCCGAATCAGGCCGAGAATGACGCGTACGCGTTGCAGGTTGAGGACACTTTACCGCTTTATGCCGCTGGAATTGTGCATCCCCACGCCATACTCA
Organism: Gammaproteobacteria bacterium; assembly: GCA_002715785.1. Lineage (GTDB taxonomy): Bacteria > Pseudomonadota > Gammaproteobacteria > Pseudomonadales > Azotimanducaceae > UBA11889. The sequence continues at coordinate 31,186 of PBAA01000038.1, forward strand.
GCATGGCTAACCGATCATTCAACCGACGCTACCTGCTTCCGGCATGGTTGCATGTCGGTTCGGAGGTATCGTTTCGGAAAAGCCTACACCTTGGCGACACCGTCGAAATTCGAACGGTNCCTGTGGAAAAGTGGAAAAAGAAAGGGCACGAGTTCGTCGATCTATATTTATCCTATCTTGTCGACGGCGTGGTGGCGGTCGAAATCAAACACACGTCGATCTATAAGATTGCAACTACTTAGATAAGCGCGGCAGTCTCGGCCATAACGCCGGGGTTCGTGCGATGTAGTTTTGGTATTCAGGATCGTCTCCCCACTTCTTTCNCTCCCTCCCTTCAAGTAGCGGAATGCCACTAACCTTGGTGAGTTGAACATAAACAAATATGGGCGATATCAGCGCAGCCCATTGCCAACTCTCGAGTATCGGAATCGAAATGATCCCGATACCTAGCCATAACAATATTTCACCTAGGTAGTTGGGGTGTCTAGATAAGGACCACAGTCCGGAACGAATGAACATCTCTCGATTTTCTGGTTGCGCGTTGAATTCGCTCTTTTGTCGATCCGCAATGACTTCGACAAAGAACCCCACACACCAAAGCATTACTCCTCCCAGCGTCAATAAATCTAGCGACGCATGATTCTTTCCGGTTAACACCACGAGCGCCGGCGCAAGGGTTAGATAGACCCATAAACCCTGTAAGGTCCATGTCATTAAAAACCTCGAATACGAGCGTTTTAGATTCACGAACCGCCGGTCAAAACCCGCCTCTCGAATCCGNAAAAACAAGAACGATGAAAGTCGAAGCGCCCATACTCCAATCAAGAGAACAACAAGCCACGATCGAATATCCACTTGCGATGAGAGACCTACCGCAACGGCCGTTGCCGACAGNAAGCTGAATCCGCCGGTAAGATCAAAATAGCGTTCCGTGCGGGAGACCCATGCTGGCACGAATGCTAACCACTGAATGGCAAAGCAGACGGCTCCACAAAGAGCGAATAGCGGCAGACCCGCATATGTTTGACCTCGATCGCTTCCCGCCGCCGCTATCAAGGCGGCGATGCATAAGCAACCGATAATCCAGCCGACGTTTTGCAGCGCGCTAGGAGTTTTCGATGGGACTTCCGTCATTTNGGTCCCAACTCCCATCGAGTGCANTTTTTTTCACACTGACTCCCCCTGCAATATCTCTACCGCTTTGGCGTGGATATGTGGATCCCCCGCCGCGATGACTCGACCTCCTTGACTCGCATCGCCACCTTCCCAAGTTGTCACAATACCTCCAGCCCCCTCGATGATCGGAATCATGGGTTGGATGTCACACGGTTTGAGCGATGCTTCGAGGCCAATATCGAGTTGTCCCATGGCAACCATCGCAAATACGTAACAGTCGCCCCCAAAACGAGTAAACAGAACTCGGTCTCTTAATCGTTTAAGGCCCTCCAGCTCTTGCGTCTGGCGATAGAACTCCGGCCCCGTCGTCCCCATCACAGCGTCGGCTAATGCCCCACATTGACGCGTACAGATAGTCGATTGTTTGGTTCCGTGAAGATATCCCGCTTCCCTTGGAATACCCCAGAACAATTCGTCGACGAACGGCTGATACATCGTGCCGATGATCGGCCTCAAACCATCAGACAGCCCAAGCAACGAGCCCCAATGCAACATCCCGGTCATAAACGCGCGNGTACCATCAATGGGGTCAATGACCCAGGTCAAACCATTACCTGGGTGGTCACCGTACTCTTCCCCAACAATACCGTGTTCTGGATATTGTCGAGTAATGGCATCGCGCATCAGACGCTCTACTTTTTTGTCAACGTCTGTCACCGGATCAAACCCATGACCCGCGGATTTATCGTCAACCACAAGATCGGTTCGGAATCGCGAAAGCAGTTCCTTGCCGACCTGTCGGACAAGGGTTTGGGCAAATCGAAGATATTCGGAGATGTCGTCCGCCGACACCACGACCACATTGGAATTTACGTGCCCTTCTGTCATCGAGCGATTATTCCACAGCCACTCCGAAATACGCCAANCATGAAACTCGTCAACGCGCCGCGATCCTTGATTAAATGTTACCCGCCGGTCACAGTCGCACGTTCAAAAAGGGAGTTCCAATGTCCGAGTTAGCGTTCCTTTCCGCNACTCAGTTAGCGGCTAAGATCAGGTCACGAGAAATTTCCAGTGAAGAGTTACTTCGCCTATATTTTGAGCGTATCGACCGCTACAACGGCGACTTGAATGCCATCGTGGTCCAACGTCGCGATGAAGCCCTCGCTTTCGCCAAAGTGGCAGACCAAGAGGTCGCTAAAGGTACCAGCCAACTAGGCGCCCTTCATGGCGTCCCCATGACGGTCAAGGAGTCGTATGGCGTAGCCGGAACTCCATCGACTTGGGGCATTCCAGAAATGAAAGATAATGTGGTCGAATCGGACTCACTTCCAATACAACGCCTGAAGGCCGCGGGTGCCATTATTTTTGGGAAAACAAACGTCCCTATCCGACTCGCAGACTTTCAAAGCTACAACGAGATCTATGGCACGACGAACAATCCGTGGGACGGAACTCGGGGGCCCGGCGGATCATCGGGTGGATCCGCCGCCGCGCTAGCCGCCGGTCTGACCGGTCTCGAGACCGGCTCGGATATTGGTGGTTCGATACGAAACCCGGCTCACTATTGCGGAGTATTCGGCCACAAACCCACCTGGGGTCTCCTGCCACCCCGGGGGCATGCCATGCCAGGTGTGTTGAGTCCTTCCGATATCTCTGTCATCGGTCCGCTCGCACGGTCCGCCGCCGACCTGAAAACAGCTGTCCTGACGATGGGGGGNCCGGACGAGATCGCAGCAAGAGGCCAAGCAATCAACTTGCCACGACTCGAAAAGCAACCAAGATCCATGAAAGTCGCCGTTTGGCGCGACGATGAATTAGCCCCGGTCGCGAAGGAAGTGTCCGAACGCGTTGACCTTGTCGCGCGAACACTCGCCGATCTAGGTGCCACGATCGATTTCGACGCACGTCCCGGGTTTACCGCACAACATTCTGACTTTGTTTATCGCAACCTGCTACAGGCGACCATGTCGGCGCGCCTTTCCGACGAACAGTACGCGCTCGCGTTAGATGGTGTTGCCACCCTCGATCCTGAAGATAAGAGTACCGAAGCAAGCGTGCGACGTTCTCAGGTGGCACGCTTTCGGGAGTGGAACGCATTGAACGAACAACGAACGCATCTGCGTTGGGCATGGCACGATTTCTTTAACGAATACGATGTGCTTCTTACGCCGGTTATGGCAACGGCGGCGTTTCCTCATGACCATCGACCCATGCGCGAGCGAAAAATCCAAGTCGATAACTCACCGCAAGATTATGGAACCCAGGTATTTTGGTCTGGCCTCACGTGCGGTGCTTACCTTCCGTCGACCGTTATTCCAACTGGTCTCAATGACGAAGGGTTACCGATTGGCATTCAAATTGCNGGACCAGAATATGGCGATCTCATCACCATNGGAGTGGCAGAACTGCTCGAACAAGAGGGCTTTACTTTCACCCCGGCTCCTGACTATTTGTGAACCAAGCGACGGCCTTAGCTCATCCAAATATTGCCCTCGTCAAATATTGGGGAAAGCGAACTGGTAAAACCAATATCCCGGCAACACCTTCGCTTTCCATCACACTCGATANCCTCGTTACTCGCACATCCGTACGGGAGTCGGAACGAGATCAAATTGAGATCGACGGTAAAGTGGTGTCGGACGAGAAAATTGAAGATTTCCTTGTCCAATTGCGTGCCGCCTATTCTCTGCCTCCGTTGTCAATTGAGTCGTCCAACAACTTCCCTACCAGCGCTGGTCTAGCATCATCTGCTTCCGGATTTGCCGGACTCCTGACCGCAATAGACANCGCGTTTAACCTCGAGATGAGCGTANCCGAGCGCTCGATTTGGGCCCGAAAAGGCTCAGGATCTGCGGCCCGGTCCATTTTCGGTGGTTTCGCTAGCCTAGACGGAGAAAGCGGAGATTGGTGCGCTCGTGGCGTACTACCCGCGCGGGCCTGGCCATTGAAAGTCGTCATTGCTGTCACNTCTGAAAAGACCAAGGACGTTGGATCTACCCAGGGAATGAAACGTTCAAAACAAACTTCCCCGTACTATAGTGCTTGGACTGAGTCGACCAAGTCGGATCATGCCGCGGGCCTGTCAGCAATTTCGCAACAGGACTTTTCGCGGTTGGCTAGCATTGCGGAATCCAGTTGTCTAAAAATGCACGCTCTGATGTTGTCGTCGCAACCACCCTTGTTCTATTGGAATGGGGCGACGGTTGAGACCATCGCCACGGTGCGCGAACTGCAGAGTGCAGGGGTGTCCGTATTCTTCACGGTCGATGCCGGACCACAGGTAAAAGCCGTTTGCCAAGAAGACGCCGCCGACATCGTCGCCGAGAGGCTAGCTAATGTACCCGGCGTATTGAAGACTCTGGTATGTGGACTTGGGCCCGGCGCTTATGTCGATCAACCGCGTTGAATCCAGTGCCCCAGGCAAGCTCGTTTTGTCCGGCGAATATGCAGTACTAGCTGGCGCGAAGGCCTTAGTGGCTGCCGTGGATCGACGAGTCGTATGTGTGGTGCAAAGACGAAACGAAGCCGATTGGTCGCTTAAAAGCACGGGCTACGTCTTCGAGTCGTCTCATACCATTGAAGAACTCTCTAGCGAGTTGCCCGACGACGACCCCGCTCGTTTCATCGCACATCTCTCGACGCCCACCGCCCTACCCCGTCATGCGGCAGTGACCATTGATTCGTCGCCCTTCTACCTCCAAAAACAAAAACTCGGGATCGGGTCTAGCGCCGCGGTGACGGTGGCACTCGGCAGTGCGCTCGCCGCACTCAACGGGCATGAGATAGATCTTGAGCGCTTGCAACAGGCCCACCGTACCTTTCAGGGCGACGTCGGTAGCGGTCTGGACGTTGCTGCCGCATACCGAGGTGGAATTATCCTGTATCAACATAACCGAGCCGAAACACATAGTCTCGATCCAAAACTCCGTTATCGCTTTGTTTTTACGGGGGAGAGTACACAAACGCCTCGCATGATTGCTCGGTTTAATGCATGGCGGGGAGAAACGACCCCGTCGATTTTGGTCGAGCTAATCTCCACCGCCGATGCAGTTGTTGAAGCGTCCCTGAACGCAAATGCATTCATGTCCTGCATTAGGGACTACATCGACGCGTTGGTTCGGTTGGACCAAGATGCGCAAATTGGTATTTTCGGTCCTGGTCATAAAGCCGCGATGGGCCTTGCCCAAAGACACGGCGTACTCTATAAACCCTGCGGGGCTGGGGGTGGCGATATGGGCATTGCCTTCAGCACCGACGACGGCGCGTTGGCAGGGTTTGAACGAGGCGTCGAAGAACAAGGTCTAAAGGTAGTACAGCTGGAGATTGCAGACGATGGTGTCCGAGTCCGAACGGGATAGTAGCTCCAGAATCCCCAATTTCTTCAAACTTGATGTGAAGGAACGCGTACGCGCCTTGCATNAACGCGGACTTATCACCGATAGCGACCTCCGTGCGCTCGAAACCAGCGATCACACGCTGAAGCTCCATATCGCCGACAAGATGATCGAGAACGTCATCGGCGTGCTCGGATTGCCCGTGGGCCTTGGGCTCAATTTCTTAGTGAATGGCAAGGACTACGTTGTTCCGTTGTCCGTCGAGGAACCGTCAATCGTGGCTGGCCTTTCGGGTGCTGCTCGCACCACTCGGCTATCTGGTGGATTTGAAGCGACCACGACCGACCCAATCCTTATCGGCCAGATTCAAGTCGTAAACCTCGACGATCCAGAAAGACGAAAACAAGAACTTCTCGACCGTTCGGAAGAAATTATCAACTTGGCCAACAGCCTGCACCCAAAAATGTTAGGACGCGGNGGCGGCGCCAAAGATATCGAAGTATTTCTACATCAGGCCCCAGAAGACGGCCGACAAATGCTCGTCGTGCACTTATTGGTCGACACACGAGACGCCATGGGTGCCAACGTGGTGAACGGTATGTGCGAAGGAGTCGCGTCNCTAATCGAAACGATTTCCGGCGGGAAGGTCTTTCTCCGCATACTCTCCAACCTGACCGATCGGGCACTAGTCCATGTACGCGCGCGAATTCCAGTCCAAAACCTTGAGGTCAAGGGATTTTCTGGAGATCAGGTTCGAGATGGGATCATACTGGCCAACGATCTCGCCCGAGTCGATCGGTACCGGGCCGCCACGCACAATAAAGGCATTATGAACGGGGTCGATGCCGTCGCTATCGCCACAGGCAACGATTTCCGAGCAATCGAGGCTGCAGCTCACGCGTATGCGGCTCGCGATGGACACTACCGCGCTTTGACTCGTTGGTACCGCAACGATGAAGGCGATCTTGTCGGCGAAATCGAAATGCCCATGAAGGTTGGGACGGTGGGTGGCTCCCTAGAAACCAATCCTACCGTACGAATCAACCATCGATTGCTGGGATCCCCCAACGCGACCGAACTCGCCAGCGTCATGGGTGCGGTAGGACTCGCTCAAAATTACGCGGCACTTCGATCACTGACCACCGCGGGTATCCAGCAAAACCACATGACGCTACACGCTCGCAGTGTCGCGTCGACAGCCCAGGTACCCGAAGAACACTTCGATACCGTGGTCGAAGCGCTCATTGAAAGCGGCGATATCAAAGTGTGGAACGCGCGAGAAATTCTTAAGCGAGTGCAAAATAACACCGCCGTTGCCCAAGGCACTGAACCCCGAAGTTACGCCAGTGGAAAAATCATCCTACTTGGCGAACACGCGGTTGTGTACGGTCGACCCGCCCTCGCGGCTCCCATTCCTCTGGCCGTCGAGGCGCGTGTAGTCGATTCCGCAGATACTATTCTCTTGATTCCTCGGTGGGGGATCGAGCAGCGTGTTCCGCCGATGTCGGAAAATCCGCAAGGGCTCGCCGGAATCCTGGCGCTACTATTAGAACAACTGGATTTGGCATCTCGATCACTCACTATCGAGGCCTTTCCCAACGTACCGCGGGCGATGGGTCTCGGCGGGTCGTCTGCGCTTGCCGTCGCCGTAATAAGAGCCCTTTCAAATCATTTCAAACTCGATCTCAGTAACGAACGTATCAACGAACTTGCGTTCGAATGCGAGCGAGCGGCTCACGGTACGCCGTCGGGCGTCGACAACACCATTGCTACCTATGGATCCACCCTACTGTTCGAAAACAAAGAAGCCCCATCGTTCCAAGAAGTGCGTCCCGCAAAGAGCGTTTCGATCGCGATCGGTATTTCGGGTAAAGAAAGTTTGACGGCAACCACCGTCGCGCGAGTACGGCAAGCGTGGGAGCGTCAACCCGAACGCTACGAGCGCATTTTCGATCAGATTGGTGACCTGACCCGCGCCGGTACCGAGGCTCTGCGAGATGGAGCTTATCAGGAACTTGGCGAACTCATGAACCTCTGCCATGGCTATCTCAATGCACTTCAGGTATCGACACCGGAACTTGAAGAACTCATCCACATCGCGCGTAGGCGCGGCGCGNCCGGTGCCAAACTCACCGGCGGAGGAGGTGGCGGAAGCGTTATTGCTCTGTGCCCCGACGGCGCGGAAGACGTCGTCGACGCGATGCAAAATTCGGGCTTCGAAGCGCTCGCTTTCGATCTAGTTTAACCCGACCGTCCGCTTGCCAAGTTATGCCGGGCAGGGTCAAACTCAACCGCTCTTTCTCCACGTGTCCCTGAGGAAATCGTTATGCCAACGCACGCGCAGGTAGTGGTCTTACCAGAAGAATCAGGGCCTCTGCAGATCCAGGACGTCGCCTTACCCGACCCCGGCCCGACTCAAGTCGTTGTCCAACAGTACGCGTCAGGAGTTTGTCATTCGCAACTTCATCAGATGCATCGTCCCCGCAAGAATCCGGTGCTTCTCGGTCACGAATCGACCGGAATCGTTATCAGAAAAGGCAGCGCCGTCACTCATCTCGACGAAGGTGACACGGTCTTGGTGACCTGGGTTCCTCGTGACGCCGNAAACACCCACACGACTCCTTCTGCCGCAATTCTAGATGTCGATGGCGGGCAAGCTATTTCTCAGAATGTCTTTACGTGGGCAGATCACACCATTGCCGATCAACAATTCGTGGTGAAAGCGGACGCGTCGATCAAGAAAGACGTGACGGCCATCATCGGTTGTGCGGTTATGACCGGTGCGGGTGCAGTGATCAACACCGCCAATGTTCAACAAGGTAATAGCGTGGCAATCTTCGGGGTTGGCGGTGTTGGTTTGTCTGCGGTGGTCGGCGCCAGAATGCGTGGCGCAAATCCGATTATCGCGGTCGATCTCGACGATGAAAAACTAGCGTTTGCAAAGCGTTTCGGTGCGACACACGGAATTAACGCGAGCCAAGTCGACGCGATCGCAACGATCCACGAATTGACGGGAAAGGCTGAACAAACGTCGTTTACCCATCAACCCGTCACCGGCGTCGATTTCGCTTTCGACTGNATCGGCCTTAAACAGACCATGGAACAGATCGTTCCCGCGTGTCGTGGTGGACACTTTGGCGCGTGTCAGGGCGGAACAGCGGTGCTCGTCGGCGTCCCTTCAACTACGGTCGAGCTGAACGCTATCGAAATCCTAATACAAGAGAAGCAGTTCCGCGGCAGNATCGGCGGTTCCTGTTCNCCGGAACGAGACTTTCCGATGTTTCTCGATTGGCACGCGAACGGTGATCTAGACTTGGAGTCCATGGTGACCGAGCGTTTCCCCATCGATGCCATTAACGAAGCAACCACTGCGCTCGCAGAGGGCCGTATCTCCGGCCGAGCAATACTGGAGTTTCAACACTGACGTGCAACCCAAGCGATTCCGCCGAACCCGATTCACTTCCTTTCTTTCTTGGTAATCGTTAAGTGCGAATTGCCACCTGGAATGTGAACGGCCTACGGGCACGGCTAGAGTACATTTTGATGTGGCTNAATGACCGACAACCCGATGTNGTCGGGCTTCAGGAACTCAAAGTCGTGGACGAGGACTTTCCACGCGAACCGTTTGTTGAAGCGGGTTACCAGATAGCGACACATGGCCAAAAAAGTTGGAATGGGGTCGCGATCCTTTCACGACAACCGTTCGAACTGACCCAACGCGGACTGCCGGGTCAGGAAGACTTCGGCGCACGTCTAATTTCAGCCCACATCGGCGGACTCGACTTTACTACCGTGTATTGCCCTAACGGAAAGGATGTCTCACACGCGGATTATCCACGTAAATTGCGATGGTTCGACGATCTCGCTGACTTCTGGACCAAGCATCAGCTTAGTCGCGATCACACCATTCTCTGTGGAGACTTCAACATCGTTCCCAACGCGATGGACAGCTGGCAGGGAGCATCGGCTGAAGGCGCCGTTTTCCATACCCAAGACGAACGGACCCGCTTACGAACGATCATGGACTTAGGCTTGACTGACTTGTTTAGAGACAGGTTCCCTAACGAGCGACAGTTCTCGTGGTGGGACTATCGGGGCGGCGCTTTTCACCGCGGGCAAGGACTCCGCATCGATTTCATTCTTGGTAACGAAAACATTCGCGNCCGCACCCGGGAGATTTCGATCGACCGTGATTACCGAAAGAAAAAAGACACCCTCACCGCCTCAGATCACGCACCCGTAATCGTTGAATTAGACTGACGGAGTCGAAAGGTCGTCTCGTTANACTTTCTCCCACTGAACGAGAGTGAACGGCGGCTCCACATCACGATGATGTTCAAAAACTGCCTGCACCGGTGCTCCGATCTCAACTGATTGTTCCGGATCACCCATCAAATTACCCACTAGCCTCACGTTGCTACACTCTGGCAGTTCCACCAACACGATAATGTAAGGGCCCTGATCTTTAAGAGCAGGATGGACGGGGTGCCATACCCTTTCGTAACTGTAAATGTTGCCTACGGGCCGAACCTCTTCGAAGTTAACGTCTTCGCTATGGCAGCGGTGACATATCCATTCTGGACCCCATTGAAACTCCTGACATGCCCCACAGCGCTGCAGCATCAACACATTACGGGTTGAGGCTTCCCAAAAGGGCGTATCAAGCCCATCCGGCACCGGAACAGGTTTTGGTAACCCTGGGGTTAAGTAACTCATAGCGTCGCTTCCGTGCCGAAAATCGATGAACTCACCGGTGTCACCATCGGTCCAGATGCGACCAGCGCAACGTCAACATCGTCGACTTGGTTCGTTGACTGACCTCGGATTTGCCGAACGGCCTCAATATTGAGACCCAACCCGTGCATGTAGCATTCCGCTAAGTTGCCGCCGCTGGTATTGGTTGGCAGTTTCCCAGATGGGGCAATGAGGTTGTCTTTGACAAAAAATTCGTTGCAGCCTTCCGGATCACAGAATTGATGTTCAACCATGCTCATGAGGACACCACCGGTAAAATTTTCGTAGCACTGCAAGACGTCGACGTCCGCTGGTTTTACCTGTGCCATGTCATAGAGCCTTGGTACCACCGTTTTGAACGTGGATGATGCGTAATCGGGGGTGTTGTGTACCGACGCACCGGCCCGATAGTGGGACCCTGACAGCGCACTNAAGATGTAAGCCGGTTTGTTCGCGAAATCTCTGGCTCGCTCGGCAGAGACCAGCACCATCGCGGCCGCCCCATCATTCTCTAAACAACAGTCGAACAAATGAAAGGGTTCGACGATCCAACGCGAGTTGTCATACTTTTCTTCGTCCAACGGTCGACCGTGCATCACCGCTCGGGGGTTATTTTGGGCATGGTGATATGACGCCAGTGAAATTGCTCTCAACGCATTTTGTTTAACGCCATGATCGTGCATAAAACGCGTGACTTTCATGGCAAAACTCTGAGCGGGCGACATNAAACCGAAGGGGACGGTATGCGCCCCATCGCCCGCAATCACGTCGCGTTGGGGTCCCTGTCCNAATCGGCCNAATTGACCCTGGGCCAACGCCCGGAACACAACGACNCACTCGGCCATGCCAGTTGCAACTGCCGCGGCCGCGTTGGCAATGGCCCCCGAGCCACCACCGCCGCCACCACCCCACTGCATATTGGCAAATCGTAGATCGTCAATCCCCAGTGCTGCTGCAAGATGTGAGGGGTCGCTGCGGTCATTCGAGAACGATGCAAAGCCGTCGATTTGTTTTGGAGATATCCCAGCATCTTCGCAAGCGGTAAGAATTGCTTTTAACGCGAGCTTGAACTCCGCGTCTGGCGCTTCGCCCCGTTTGTAGTACTGCGTTTCGCCAATTCCTACAACCGCAACCTTCCCTCGAACCGTTCGTGACATAGATTCCTCCCGACCCCCGACCTTACAACAATTCAGGTTAGTATGTCGGGCTCGAAAGGGAGACAAAGCCATGCCCATTAACCCAGATGCCGTCGGTGAAACCGGGGGCCCAGTGAAACGTAGTTGGAATTCAAAAGANGCCCTACTCTACGCCGTTGGCGTCGGCGCAGGCACCGACGATCTNGAATTCACCACGGAGAATACGAACGACACAGCTCAACGGGTACTGCCCACCTTTGCCGTTATTATTGGCGGCGGCGGCGCCCCGATGAATAAGATTGGAAGTTTTAATCCNANNNTAATGGTGCACGGNGAACAAGGCATCGAGCTCCTCGACGAGATNCCGCCNGACGGNGAAATAGAAAGCACNGGTCGTATTGCNGCAATCTGGGACAANGGNAATGCCGCCGTNATCGAAANGGAATCCGAAGCNNTNAGTGTGGCNNCNGGAAAGCCNTTNCTCAAAACCCGTTCCATGCTNTTTTGCCGTGGTGAAGGCGGNTGGGGAGGCGATCGNGGNCCCTCCGAGAAAGTCGCGTTTCCNGATGCNGANCCAACTCACCAAGTGACCTATNCCACGCGTGANGACCAGGCTTTNACTTATCGACTTTCAGGTGANCGCAATCCNCTACATTCGGATCCTTCNTTTGCNGCCATGGGTGGCTTCGATAAACCGATTTTGCANGGNCTTTGCACGTATGGATTTACNGGTCGAGCCCTNNTAAGCGAACTGTGCNNCAACGACCCNNCGAANTTTCGATCNATGAACGCTCGNTTCTCAAAACCCGTCATCCCTGGGGATGCGCTAACGNTNTCCATNTGGGTNGANGGAANTACNGCGNTNTTCCGCACNACGAACCAGGANGGCGANGTNGTNATCGACCANGGCGTNTGTACGTTCAATTAANCGAGATNGGGATGCTGATCGAANCCAATNGCNGCTTCGATCACTNAACCNATCTCGATCAGNCGGCGTTCGCCNAGGTACGTGATCCGATNANCTGAAAACTCCGNGGCAACCCCGACGCNTTAAGATCAAGCGGNAGTGTNAGGGTCGGGTGACCNGAATAATCNAAAGGNGCNGTAAACGTCAGCATNGGNGCAGCATCTCCNNCNTCGCNNGCATCCTNNNCCATCGAATCCACCCNNGGGGGACNCGTCGGCATGCANGGTGAAANAACNACATCGACCGACNNGAGAACGCNNTCCANNTCGNNNCTGAANCGCTCACGCGCCCGTTCAAGACNAGCGTATTCAANCGCCGNNGCCTTCNCNGNACCNNACTCNAGCAATCGNCGNAGNGNTGGCCCGTANTCGCTCGCCTTNGNNGGATAGNTNGATCGGTGGGCNAANGCNCATTCGACGCTNCACGTNACCATCCAACGTTCAATAAGTTCTTGCCGTTCGGGCAATGTTATTTCGACGATTTGCGCGCCGGCGTCACGACAGCTTTCCACGGCCATCCGAGTCGATTCCTGAACGGATGTCTCGACCCCATCCTCGCAATAGGCCCAATCAACCCCAACAACGGTATCGGTTAAATCCCGACAGCCCGGCGNCAGNTAATTCGGAACTTCNGCGTTGAGNGATGTCGGATCTTTCGGGTCAAACCCAGCGATCGCCTGGAGCATGCGAGCGACATCTTCAACGGAACGCGCCATGGGCCCAAAATGATCCAGTGAATCCGCCAACGCGAAACCGCCGTACCGGCTGACTCTGCCGTAGGTTGGCTTCAGTCCTACCAAACCACAGCAGGCCGAAGGAAAACGGATGCTACCCCCCGTATCTGTCCCAATGGCGCCGTGCGCCATACCGGCTGCCACGGCTACCCCCGACCCCGACGAGGAAACTCCGGTCCAGTAATCGGTATTCCATGGATTCTTGGGCGCTGTTACTTCCGGATGGTGATCTGCGTACGCGCCCTCCGTCAGTTTCAGCTTACCGAGAGAAACCGCGCCTGCTTCACCGAGCCGTTCGACTACCGCAGCGTTTTCTTCCGGACACCATTCACGATGCATATGCATGCCACCACTTGTCGGTATGCCCTTTGTCCACAACAGATCCTTTAAGCCGATCGGTGCACCGTGCAACACACCGAGCGGCGCGCCCTCGCGCTGACGTGCATCAAGCACTTCGGCTTGCTGAATCGCTTCATCGGCAGTCACCGTGACGTACGCGCTAAGGGATGGTTCCAAATCTTGTATGCGTTGAAGCATTGTCTCGACTACGTTGACAACCCTAAGTTCGCCGCTTTTTGTTTTTCGGCAAATATCGGAAAGCGAACTGTAATGGAAGCCCATGGCTAGCCTTCAAACCGCATGGACGTCAAAGATCTTCCCGGGATTTAATATTCCCTTGGGATCGAGAGCTGNTTTAAGCGAGCGCATCAAATGGACCTCTTCATCCGTTCTCGAAATATCCAAATAGCGTTTTTTCTCCAGTCCGACACCGTGTTCGGCAGACACCGACCCACGGATCGACCTCAACGGCTCATAGACACAGCAATTTACCTCGTGGTGAGCCTCGCTATCGGTACCTGCCGAAATCGCAAAGTGAATGTTGCCATCTCCGATATGACCGAACGTAAAATTTTGGTACTCCCCAAATGACGCGGCTAGGCGACGGTTCACCTCGTCGACGTAATCGTGCATTTTCGAGATACGCATACTGACGTCATAGATAAAAACCGGTTCGAACCGATTGACTTGTTCAACGTCATCGCGCATGGCCCAAAGTTCGCGGCGCTGTGCTTCGTTCTCAGCCAATACCGCGTCTTGAACTAGCCCCGCTTCAAACACCTCGGTAAGCGCAGATTCCAAGCGGGCGCGATCCGTTTCCGAGTCGCCCCCCATCGCTTCGATTAACACGTAATAGGGGTATGTTTGATCAAGCGGCGGTTTTTGCTGTGCGGGTTCCGTGGTGACCAAGCGATAAAACTCGTTCCACATCACCTCAAATGCCGACAGGGTCCCGCCAAGCTTTCCATCGATGATTTTTAGTAATTCTGGTAATTGCTCGAATTGATCGACGGCGACCAGCAGCGTTTCCTGACTGCGGGGCTGTTCGCGTAATCTCAGGACAGCCCGTGTGACGACGCCAAGACTCCCCTCGGTGCCAATAAAGAGTTGTTTTAGGTCGTATCCAGCATTGTTCTTGATCATCTCGTTCATCGACGAAACCACGGTGCCGTCGGCGAGGACCGCTTCTAGACCAAGCACCATGTCTCGCGTCATGCCATAACGCAGTACGCGATTGCCACCAGCATTGGTCGCGATATTNCCGCCCACCGTGGAACTACCGCGCGCCCCAATATCCAACGGATACATGAGTCCCGAATTCTCCGCGACTTCCTGAACCGTCTGCAGAATGACGCCACTTTCAACGGTGATGGTCCGATCAACCACATTAATTTCTTCAACCTGATCCATCCGCTCCAACGACAGCGCGACATCCTCGGTTTCGGTAATTGCACTTTCAACCAGCCCCGTGAGACCTCCATGGGGAACCACCGACTGACTCATCTCGTTGCAAATTCGCAAGATCTGGCTGACTTCCTTCGTATTTCTGGGCCGAACGATTGCCGATGCTTTTATCCCGTCACTACGCCAAATCCCACTCGCACGTGAATGAACATCGTCTCCCGTCAGCACGCCGCCGGGCCCGACCACGTTTTCCAGCTGTACTAGCAGATCGCCCATACCGTTTCGTCCCACCACCCGATAACGACGCATCACTCTACTACAGACCAAAGCGTCGCTTCTGAAACAAGCCNANCCNTAGTAGTTGCAAACGATTCACNNCAAGCATACTTTCGCGTTGAAACCGNGATGGATATGCAGTTTATGCTGACCCACGCCAACAGAAAGTCGATCGTAANTCGACGTTTTCCACCCGCGCGAGGCGCGGTAGCGCTTGGCTCTACTCCTATTCGGCATATCGTGAATTGGTTGGGTCTCTTGGCCTTATCGGTATTGCTTATCGGCTGTGGCGGTGGAGGTGGCGGCGGTAGTAGCGCTCCCTCCTCCCAGAATACTGTTGCGCCGACCACGACCCCGTTAATTCAAACTCAACCGACCGAGAGCGAACTCAACGCNGCATCGCGGTTTGCATCGCGGGCATCGTTCGGCATGAACTACGATCAAATTCGCGCCCTCTCCATCAAGGGCCACGACACTTGGCTGCAAGAGCAATTTGCCCTACCCATCGAATACCACGACGAGATGGTCGCCGATTTAATTGAACGGACGGAAGACGGCGAGTTCGACGAAGCGACGGAACCGGACCCCGATGTCTTACCATTTGTATTCCGTCGCTACGTCTGGTGGCACCGCGCATTCACTGCCGACGATGTCCTTCGGCAACGGATCGCATTTGCGCTCAGCGAGATTTTCGTGGTCTCCGAGGTCGGAGGTCTAGGAGACACTGAGCGGGCATTACCTAATTTCTACGATGTCTTACTCGCCCGTTCTTTCGGTAACTATCGAAGCTTATTGCGTGCCGTCACCCTGCATCCTTCGATGGGTTTCTACCTTAGTCATGTCAACAACAGCAAAGCCGATCCCGACAACAACATTTACCCAGATGAAAACTTCGCCCGGGAAAATATGCAGCTTTTTTCCATCGGGCTCTATGAGATGAACCCCGATGGTTCATATAAATACGATACCCTCGGTGACCCGATTCCAGCGTATACCGATGACGATATNCGCGAATTTGCCAAGGTCTTCACAGGGCTCAGCTGGGGTGGCGAGAATGCGCGATTTGGCCGGAAGTGGGCGAATTACGTCGTGCCTATGGAAATGTTCGACGAATACCACGAGCAAGGAACAAAAAAATTATTGAACGGTTTCGAGATTCCAGCAGGGCAAACTGGAATGGAGGACATCGAAGATGCCATCGACAACATCTTTAACCATGCCAATGTAGGACCTTTTATCGGCCGACAACTCATCCAGCGCCTGGTGACGTCAAACCCGTCACCTCAGTATGTACGGCGCGTTGCCGAGGCGTTTGCCGATAACGGCTTGGGTGTTCGCGGCGACATGAAGACCGTTATCCGCGCTGTGCTANTGGACCCTGAAGCGACCACAGANCCCGGAACCTATGCTCAGTTTGGGAAACTACGCGAACCCATCTTGCGGATCGTCAGTATCGGACGTCAATTCCATATCCAAAACACGAGCGAATATTTTTTTCACGGCGGCTATTGGATTCAAAACCAATTAAGGCAGCACCCACTTTCTTCGCCGAGCGTTTTCAATTTCTTCCTGCCATCGCACATGCCCAACGGCGAAATCGCCGAAGCCAATTTGGTCGCTCCGGAGTTTCAGATCACGACCAATCCCGCCGTGATCGGGATCTCCAATCTGACTCAACACCTGATATGGGCGGATAACATCGGCGGCGTTCAATCGCCGCCCTTCGGCGAGATGTCCGTCAACTTACACGAATACAGCGTGCTCGCGACAGATGTTCAAGGACTGCTCGATCGGCTCGACATGGTGCTGACGTACGGCACCTTGAGTGAGGCAACTCGAAATGCAATCGGTGCTACCCTCGTCACGATCGCAGACCCCATGGAACGCGCAAAGTGGGCCATTTATCTNGTCCTTATCTCTCCCGACTTTGCGGTGATGCTGTAATGGTCAGTCGGCGCTCCTTTCTTGGTCATGGCTGCTCACTCGGGGTGGCAGCTACAACACTCACGTCGTCCATGGCTACCCTAGGTTTTGCTCGCCAGGCGGCGGCACAACAGTCTTTTTCCGACTACAAGGCCTTGGTGTGCGTTTGCCTAAACGGAGGCAACGATTCGTACAATATGCTGGTTCCTGTCGATTCCGACCAGCACACCGAGTACGAGTCCATCCGTACTGATTTGGCATTGGAACAGTCGACTCTGCTCACACTACCGGGAACGTCGACCGATGGTCGTTCATTCGGATTGCATCCAAACATGTCCGAAACCGTCGATCTATATGGCGACGGTGACATCGCTTTTATCGCCAACGTCGGCACGTTGATCGATTACGTCGATGCTGCTGCTGTCGAAGCGGGTGCCCGTGTCCCCCTTGGGATTGGCTCGCATAATGACCAAATTGCTCAGTGGCAAACGGCACGGCCCGACAGGCGCGTACCCGAGGGCTGGGGCGGACGGCTCGCTGATCTAATGCAAGGGGTGAATGCTGACAATGGCATTTCCATGAATATCTCGCTTGCCGGGACCAACGCTTTTCAGGCCGGAAAACGTACGGTCGAATACGCGATCAATCGGGACGGTGACGGCGCACGAAGGATCTGGGGTTACGAGGGGGAATGGAAGAAAACCATCATCGACCGATTGTTCGAGGCGGAACACGACCANCCATTTCGGCGCGAGTATAAGCGCCGTCTAGTCGGCGCCATTGANACCGGCGAGCGCTTCGTCGANGCCATTCAGAACGGAACGCCGGTTGATACCACCTTTTCCGAAGGCGATTTCTCCGCTGGATTACGACAGATTGCGCGAGTCATTGCGGCACGAGAGCAACTTGGGGCTAGTCGACAGACCTTCTTTATCAACATATGGGGTTGGGACCACCACGACGAGGTCCTCGATAACCACGTCAGAATGCTCCCGGAAATTAGCCTTGGACTTGCTGAATTCAAATCGGCGTTAATTGAGCTCGGGGTGTTCGATCAAGTGTCAACGTTCACGATTTCGGACTTCGGTCGAACACTAACCACCAACGGCAAGGGTTCGGACCACGGCTGGGGCGGCCACCAAATGGTGATGGGAGGTGCGGTACGGGGCGGACAAATTTATGGCAACTACCCAACGCTGTCTTCATCCAGCCCACTCGACGTTGGGCGCGGTGTTTACGTCCCAACCACAGCGGTTGACCAATATTTCGCAGAACTGGCGCTTTGGTTCGGTGTTAGTCAATCGGATCTCCCGCTGGTACTGCCCAACGTACGCCGATTCTATTCTGCGTCGGACGCTTCGCCTCCGCTTGGTTTTCTAGCCTAACGAACCACGGAATTTCTTTCGTAGCCCGTCTAATCGCGACGTAACGCTACGTTTTGCGCCTGCCGAAACCTGGCATAGTTGCGGTCGTATCGTGANGATGACTCCGGACGAAATGGACCGCGCGCTTTACACGTTATTGCTTAGCCTAACGATCATGGTCGGAACCGTGGTTTACGCCGTCGACGGCGATGGAGACGGCATTGACGACCCCGCTGACAATTGCGTTACCGCCGTCAATCCCAATCAACTGGACACCGATGCTGACGGTCTCGGTGACGCCTGCGACGAGGACGATGACAACGACGAAGTCTCGGATGAACAAGAAGCCGACGACGGTACCGATCCCTTAAATCAATACTCATGCGACGGTTGCTTCGACTTCGACATCGACATCGACGACGAAACCAGCGCCTTAACGGATGGGCTCTTGGTCCTTCGATACCTATTTGGCTTTAGCGGAACCACACTCGTCGATGAAACCACCACCACCTCAGCGGCAAGAACCGGTGCAACGTCGATCACTTCCTATCTCGAGACACATAACGCACAACTCGATATTGATGGCGATAATCAGGTCGAAGCACTCACCGATGGCCTACTGCTCCTTCGTTATCTATTTGGTTTTGAAGGAGCTACGCTAATCGAGGGTGCCGTTGCAGTTGGTGCGGCCCGTACCACGGCCGCTGAAATCTCGTCGTACGTTCGATCTCGCGTCGACACTGGNTCGAATGCAACACAGAACACCTTCTCGCGAGTCCAAAACCTGGTTTTGACTCCGTCCTGCGCCTCCGTCAACTGCCACAAAGGGAGCTCNAGTCAATACGGTCTGGATCTTTCAAGCGGGCTCGCCTATTCAAATCTTGTGAACGTCCCGAGCGGACAAATGCCAGCACTCAATCTCGTCACACGTGGCAACCCTAACCAGAGTTACTTGGTTCAAAAGATTGAACGGAATGCTCCCGACGTTGGGCAGCAGATGCCGCTCAATGGGCAACCCTTAAACACCGATTTACAGCAGCTTGTACGCAATTGGATCGCCGAGGGCGCAAAAAATAACTAGCGACCNCAACGCACCGAAGCCAGGTGTCTTCNTNGTTGCTATGGCCAGCGAGAATACGACTCTCTAAAATCCTCGTTCCCCTAGTGTCGGATGGAGCATGCAGAAACGTAAAAGGTTGAATCGGCGCGAAATCGTCAAGGGAGGCGCCGCGACGATGACGGCNATTCCGGTACTAGCCATTCTTGGGGAACAAGCTTGGTCCGGTGAAAGAATCTCCGAATCGCACCCCACGGCGGTCGCGTTGGGTTACGTCCACGATGGAGAGAAAGTCGATATTTCTCAGAACCCAACCTATAGAGCCGATCAACGTTGCGACAACTGCGTCCAATACGCGGCGACTAACGGGGGGTGGGGAACATGCAATATTTTCCCCGGATTCGAAGTGGCGGGTCCGGGCTGGTGCAAGGTCTGGGTCGTTAAGATCTAGTCAGGTCTTCGGTTACGAATCTCGCGTTCGACTACAGGCATTGCCTCACCAGGTATAGCTGTCTCGAAATGTTCGATCCGCATCGACCGGGTGTAATCCGATTCAATCGTCATCAATCCAACCAACACCATCAAGAGGACGGGGGGCACCAGAACAACGCTCATCAGGGCAAGCCGTTCCCACCGCATGTGCATAAACACGGCCACAATGAACCCCGCTTTGAGCACCATGAATAGCAAGATCAGCGTCCAGCGCCANAAACCGCGATCAANGAAATCGGTCGAATAAGAAAGTGCGCTGACCAAAAACAATAGTCCCCACACGACCAGATAGATGCGGATCGGATGCCGCTGGCCAGTTTCTTTTGTCATCACAACGTTGCGATTCCTTCCCTCACCACAAATAAAACAACGCGAAAATAAACACCCAAACTAAGTCAACAAAGTGCCAATACAAGCCCGAAATTTCGACGATCTCAAAATCGCTTTCATCGTACTTCCCTNTNCGAATACGAAATGCAATCGTCAACAAGTAAATAACGCCCGCCGATACATGCAAGCCATGNAATCCTGTCACCATGAAGAAGACGGCTCCAAACTGCGGCGCGCCGAATGGATTAGTCCAGGGACGGACGCCTTCGTCGAGAATGAGTTTCGACCATTCGAATGCTTGCATCCCCACGAACATCGCACCCAACAATGCCGTCACCAGGATTAGGTTCGTGGCTGCTTTCTTGCGGCGCTGGTAGCCCATATTGACTGCCATCGCCATCGTGCCGCTCGAAGAAATGAGGATGAACGTCATGATCGCGATGAGTAACAACGGGACGGATACGCCAAAAGCATGTAACGCGAACACTTCGCTCGGGTTGGGCCAAGGTTCGATCGTACTCATCCGTACCGACATGTAGCCCACGAGAAAACACGTGAAAATGAACGTGTCGGACACCAAGAACACCCACATCATCACCTTACCCCACGGAACCCCCTTAAGGGTGGCGATGTCCGAGCCCCAGTCATCTGCGAGGGTCGTCACTAGAGTTCCCCGGGCCTCGGAGATCGTTTTCACTGGCTCAAGTTCCACGCTGCCGACGCATCATCACGTGTGCTCAACATTTTGCGGAATAAAGTCTTGGTCTTCATCGGGAACGCTGTAGTCGTACGCCCATCGATGCACGGTTGGTAGCGTGTCGCCCCAATTTCCATGACTGGGTGGCGTGTTCGGCGTTTGCCATTCGAGCGTCGTCGCCTCCCATGGATTAGAACCTGCCGCTTTCCCGCGAAAATAACTGGCGATCAAGTTGTACACAAAAACGAATTGCATGAGACCCACAACCAGCGCAGCAATGGTTATAAATTCATTCAAAGTCGCCGCCGATTCAGGATAAAAATCAGACTCCATTCCGTTTGCATAATAACGGCGCGGCACACCGATGAATCCGAGATAGTGCATCGGATAGTAAATGGCGTACGTTCCGAGAAACGTCACCCAAAAATGCAACTGCCCGAGAGTGTTGTTCAGCATGCGTCCGGTCAGTTTCGGGTACCAATGATAAATACCGCCGAAAATCACCAAAATGGGGGCGACGCCCATCACCATATGGAAGTGGGCCACAACGAAATACGTGTCCGATAACGGCACGTCGATGATCACGTTTCCCAAAAAGAGGCCAGAGAGCCCCCCCACCACAAAGGTCAAAATGAAAGCCAGAGCGAACAGCATGGGTACCGTCAGCTTGATGTTGGCCTTCCATAATGTCAGGACCCAGTTATAGACTTTGATCGCCGTCGGCACCGCAATAATCAGTGTGGTTGTTGCAAAGAAAAAGCCGAAGTATGGATGCATTCCAGCGACATACATGTGATGCGCCCACACCACAAACGACAGCGCTCCGATCGCGACAAGCGCCCATACCATCATTCGATACCCAAAAATATTTTTTCGCGAGTGAACGGATATCAATTCCGACACCACACCAAAAGCGGGCAACGCCACAATGTAGACCTCGGGATGGCCAAAAAACCAGAAGAGGTGCTGGAATAGTAATGGGCTACCCCCGCTATGCTCCAAAGGTTGACCGAACGACACGATCGCCGGCATGAAGAAGCTGGTACCAACCAATTTATCCAGCAGCATCATGACACCACTGACAAAAAGCGCGGGAAACGCCAGGAGGCCAAGAACGGTCGCCATCATGATCCCCCATACCGTTAACGGCATACGCATAAGCGTCATACCTCGAGTACGCGCCTGCAGAATCGTAGTGATGTAGTTCAATCCGCCCATCGTGAACGCGACGACAAAAATAATGAGCGACAGAAGCATGGTGACGATTCCCCAGTCGACTCCCGGCGTCCCCGGAAGAATTGCCTGTGGTGGATATAGAGTCCATCCGGCTCCGGTAGGTCCTCCAGGCACAAAGTAGCTCGCCATCAACACGACGACCGATAACAAGTAGACGTGGTAACTCAGCATGTTAACGAACGGGAAAACCATATCGCGGGCACCAAGCATGAGTGGGACGCAAAAATTTCCGAAAGCGCCGAGTAAAAACGCGGTGAGTAGAAAAATGANCATGATCATGCCGTGCATGGTCACGGCCTGATAATAGACATCTGGTGTAATGAACGGTAACAATCCCGGGAAGCCTATCTGTATTCGCATCAATCCAGAAAGCACCAACGCCACCAAGCCAACTGCGATCGCCGTTACCCCGTATTGAACAGCAATCACCTTGTGGTCCTGGCTAAACCAGTACCGTGTGATCCAACTCCGCGGATGGCGCACACCTATAGTTTCTTGATATGGGACTTCTATTTCCGTCATGTGTGCCTCTTAAGGAACGGTAAGGCGTTCGACCGCATAAGCGACCATTGCCTCGAACTCTTCGTCTGTAAATTGGTACGGCAACATGACAGGAGCAAACCCCTCAACAACCTTTGCATTCGGATGTTCGATCGACTCCCTAAAATACGCGGCGTCCACCGAGACCACTGATCCATCGGTCAGATACTCCTTTCGACCCCAAAGCCCCCGCCAGGTTGGGCCCACGCCTTTTGTTCCGTCCAAGCTGTGACACGCCAAACACCCTTGCGATTGAACGAGCACTTCCCCGGCATCCGCAAGACCTTCGGCCGCATCGACCGGCGCGAATGTACTCGTCGATCGTAGAAAGGCAAGCAAGGTTTGTATATCGCTTTCAGGAAGATCATACGAGAGCATGACGGGTGCAAATCCGTCAATGATCTTTGCCGACGGACTAACGATTGACTCACGCACGTACGCCTCGTCTACCGTAATGACGGACCCATCCACTAACCTCTCAGAACGCCCCCAGAGTCCCTGCCACGTTGGACCCACCACTTGACTACCGTCCAACGAATGACACGCCAGGCACCCNTTGGTCTCGGCAACCGTACGGCCTTCTGCAATGTCCCGATTCGATGGTCTGGCCGCCGCANGTAGCTCGGCGTACGTCGGTTGTGAATGCAACCAGACTTGATATTCCTCCGGGCGGTCTACTGCCACCACTCCACGCATGAGGTAGTGACTCGATCCACAGTATTCAGCGCAAAGAATCTCGAACTCGCCAAGTTTTGTCGGTGTGAACCAGAAGTAAGTGACCATGCCAGGGACCAAATCCATTTTCGCGCGAAATTCCGGTACAAAAAAATCGTGGAGCACATCTTTCGAACGCAATAGCGCTTTCACGGGCACATTCACCGGAAGATGAATCTCAGACGACTGGATGAGAACGTCGTCCAANCCATTCGGGTCGTCNTCGTTGAGCCCAAAAGGATTACGCATACTGATATTGCGGATGTCAGTGGTCCCTAATTTCCCATCGGTTCCCGGTAAGCGATACCGCCAACGCCACTGTTCACCAAACACTTCCATTTCGGACGCTTCGGCTGGAACTCGAACAAATTCGTCCCACACAAATAACCCGGGGCCGAGCATGGCAACGACGCCCAAGCTTGTGCCGACCGTTAACCACAGTTCCAGACGCGTATTTTCCGGTTCGTAATGCGCCCTTGCCCCTTGCCGAAACCGGTATTTATAGATCGAAAAGACGAGAGACAANCCCACCAAGATGAAGACAACGCCACATACCCAAAATGTGAGCAGTACGATGTCGTCAATNCTTCCCCAATTCGACGCGGCTTCGCCAAACCACCAAGGAGTCAAAAAATTGAACGCCACCGAGCCGACGACAACGATCAGTAGAGCGGCGGCTACCCACATGACACTACGCTCAACTTCAACANGACTTTTGTCCGGTAAAGGCAGACATGAATATTCCTGAAGTAATGCTCGATCCGTTCAACGNAATACCGATTATTTATCAGCGTCACGATCAACGCACGTTTTGGGGAGCCGTAGGAAGACGCTATCGCACCGATAAAGCACGAACGAGAAGGACCCACGAATATCATTGAATTGAAACACCAGTACTTTATGGTAGGCGATTGTTAAGCCACNTGTTTTTTAACGTTTTAATCATTGCGTCAACCAATTTAAGCCCATCTCCAACGACTATTTCCTATGACNAGCCCCATTAGACTGTTCGCAGAATTCCTCGGCACACTTTTCTTGCTCGCAACCGTCGTGGGTTCTGGCGTTATGGCAGAAGACCTCGCCGGTGGCAACGTCGCGCTTGCTCTGCTCGGGAATACCCTCGCCACGGGGGCAATCTTGACCGTTCTTATAACGATTTTCGGTCCTTTATCAGGTGCCCATTTCAATCCCGCCGTCACGCTTGCGTTCGTTATTCGCAACGAAATTTCGCGCGGGGAAGCTTCCATTTTCGTCGTCGTGCAGATATTGGGAGGTATTCTGGGGACTTGGTTGGCGCATGCCATGTTCGAAATCGACTGGCTTCAATTCTCAACACATGCACGAACNGGCCCCGCGCAATGGCTCGCCGAAGTCGTGGCCACGTTCGGCCTCGTCATGACAATCCTCGGGACACTTCGTGCGCGGCCATCAGCCGTTGCACCCATGGTAGGGCTCTATATCGCGGCAGCTTATTGGTTTACCGCGTCTACGTCTTTCGCAAACCCGGCAGTGACGATCGCCCGGTCGTTGACCGACACTTTCTCCGGGATCGCNCCTGCAAACGTGCCNNCATTTATCGCAGCTCANTTCNTTGGAGCAGNNCTGGCAACNTGGGTTTTCCGTCTTATCGATANNCNNCTTTCTGCGGACGTCGATCTCGGTGATAACCCTTAGCTNGTGTGCAAANCTCGTCGAGGGTCACCGCCCCGCCAGCGTTGTTCAAATTCTTCAGTAGNGTTCANCCTNGGGTAGGGAATCTTCGGNATNGGCTNCCCCAGNGCTTCGCACAACGGTTCCCATCCCTCGGCCGGATCAAAGACGATTAAACGGTCTTTAGGNACCTCCTGNTAGATTCGATCGATATTTTGCTGATAGGCAGCGAGTACTGCCACCTTGTCGTCTAGATCGCCGCCAAACGTCCCATCCACGATAATGACCTTGGCCATTTCGATCCGTTCGCGGCGCGTTGGTTCATCGGCATGCATCCCCTCTTGCATGGCTTTAAAGATCGTATTTGAGGCACTTCGGTACCAACTCTCAGCATCACGAGTCGTGAGAATCAGCTTCGCCTTAGGATAGTAATTCATGAGACGTGGCCAGAACGCGACCGAAGGCCAATCCACGGTAGCTCGATATCCNNGAAAAATAACTTCCCAAGGATCTTCACCCCTCCACGCATTAATCCATAAAGCCGAGTGCTCAGGATGCCCAACCACCTCCGACATGTGGTAGCAAGCCGCGTAACCTATTGTCTCCAACGCTTGTTTCAAAGACAGCGTCCCAGTGCGGCCGTAGCCGACCCCAATGATGTCTAGCGCCATATCAAAAGCTCCCTCGGATCGTAGTTATTTTGACCAGAATCTGCCGGCGAGAGGTATCGAGCGCCCACCAACCCTCTGTCACGGCTGTTGCGTCGGGGTATCCACCCTCGAAAGTCGAAAAAGAGGAATCGTTCGTGAAGAAAGCCGCGCCTGATATACCGCATAGTTTGGATACAACGACAACGCGCTTTTCCACGCCGCCGCGTATACACAACCATGCAATTCGGTCACCTCATAACGCTCTCGCCGACCCTTAACTAAACAANTCACTGAACGATTCGCTCTTAGGTTTTTACACCATGCCGGTTCTCGCTCCGAACCACCATTTGATCCAACGACAATCAAGCCGTCGGCCGTGTCAGCGTACAGCAACGGCACCCTTCGCAACGTGTGGCTCCGAGCCCCCAAGACTTCAAGAAGCAACATCGGGATCACGAACGAAAGGCGTACTCGACCACCCGACCAGCGCATTAGCGGTCCGTCGACTGCCGACGCGAAAACCTTGAGGAAATGACTGACCCGCGGGTTCTTAAGCACGCCAAGCAATATTTTGGGTACTTTCAATGAACCATATCCTACAAAAACCACCCCTTAGAATAAGGGGTTCCANNTTAAACGCTCAATGTGGTTTCGGCTAATCGTCTCCTCACATAGTCCGCCAAGCCATCGCGCAAAGCCCGCTGTTGGTATGACTTTTTCNAGCATGCGCTTATCATGCAGCGACTCCACGTCGTAGATTACCCACCACATGAAGCAAATACTGAGACTGGGTTTTCTAACGTCGGTGCTCGCCATATCAACGGCGGACGCCGATGAACTAGAAGAGATTATCGTCCGTGCCGACGCCTCCGTCGTCACATCGACCNAGACCGCCGGCAGTGGCTCCACCGTGAACGCCGATACCCTGGAACTCGTACGCGCCAACCACGTCCACGAAGCGCTCGTCCGGATCCCTGGGGTGTGGGTTTCTCGAGGCTCCGGCCAAGAACACCTAACTGCCATTCGTTCCGGCGTCCTCACAGGTCCNGGTGCTTGTGGTGGATTCCTTTTCTTGGAAGACGGCATTCCNATCAGGCCTGCTGGATTCTGCAACGTTAACAACCTATTCGAGATCAACAGTGAACAAGCGTCAGCACTCGAAGTGGTCCGAGGACCGGCGAGTGCGCAGTTTGGCGGCAACGCGCTGCANGGTGTGATTAACTCAATTTCTTTCACCCGTAACGAATCGACCCAAGCCGCAGTAGAAATCGGTCCCTACGAGTACCTACAAGGTCGTTTCTCCGCGGGGTCAGATCTCTTTCAGCTCAATGCTAATGGAAGTCGAAGCGATGGTTACCGCGACGACACCGGTTACGACCAGTACAAAGTCACGTCCAATCTATCGACCAACCACGGGAAATGGAAAGCCNTTCATACGCTCTCCGCAACACGCTTGAACCAAGAGACGGGGGGTTACGTCAAAGGCGAGCTCGCGTACGAAGACGCAACGATACGGCGCACCAACCCCAACCCCGAGGCCTATCGTGATGCGACTTCATTGAGAATCGCGAGCCACTGGAATCTTGTCCAGAATGATTGGGAATGGTCGGTGGCTCCCTATCTACGCCGCTCAGATATGGAATTTNGACAGCATTTCCTCCCGGGGAAGCCTTTGGAGACCAACGATCAGACAAGTTTTGGTGCTCTCGCCCGTGTGAAAGGCTCGGCTACGAACACCCGCTGGTTGGTCGGTGCTCAGGTCGAGACCATGCGCGGTGCACTGTCGGAACGACAAAGCCAACCAACGACCGGATCTGCGTATTTGGTAGGGACCCGGCCGGAGGGCACGCACTACGACTACGAGATATCGAGTTTCTTGACGGCGGCTTTCTACGACCTGGGTTGGGAAATCGCTGAAAATGTCGAACTCATACACAGCATGCGATTGGAGCGCCTCAACTACGATTACGACAATCGACACCTCGATGGNAACAGTCGCGATGATGGCACCACGTGCGGATTTGGGGGCTGTCTGTACACGCGCCCCGCTGACCGCGAAGACAGATTTACCGATGTCGCCGGACGTATTGGTATCCAATGGGAGGCCAAACCGAGGTTAAAACTCTACGCCCTTGCCGGCGTCGGCTTCAGGCCGCCGCAAGCGACCGAACTTTATCGCCTCCAGAGCGGCCAAACGGTTGCAAGCCTGACGAGCGAGTCACTACGGTCTCTCGAAATCGGGATCAATACAACAAAGAGTAAACTCGATGTCGATGTCAGTGCCTATCTCGAGAGCACGAATAACCTGATCTTCCGCGATGCCGANGGCTATAACGTCAGCGATGGGGAAACGCGATCTAGAGGGATCGAAGCCGATTTCGCCTTTCACCCGAACGATGTCCATACCCTCGCGCTCGTCGCAACCTACGCTCAACACCAGTACGACTTCACGCGAGATGCCTCACGCGGTGAAACGATTATCTCCGGCAACGACGTTGATACTGCCCCTAGGTGGTTAGCAAGCGCGCACTGGCGGGCCCGGTTCAAGGAAAACGCCACCTCCGAATTTGAACTGAGTCATATCGGACCGCACTTCATCAATGCAGCCAACACCGCCAAATATTCGGGACACACCTTGCTCAACTGGCGCGGCAACTGGGAGCTTTCCAACAAGGTCCGTTTATTCGTGCGAATGATCAATTTACTCGACAAGGAATATGCTGACCGCGCGGATTACGCCTTTGGGAGTTATCGATATTTTCCAGGTTTACCNCGACAGTTTTACCTAGGNGCCGAGTTAGAATTCAACTGATCACCGTNGCGGAANCCTGTGGCGCTACCTGCATCAGTGTGTGATCTCATTATCTGGCGAAGCNCCAATCCGTGACGGTTCATCACCTTCTCGTNGGCACTTATACGCAGAGCGATGCCATNGGCATTTACTGGGCCACGTTCAACGATACGAACGGTCATTTTGAGTGCGTGGAACTTGCTATCGAATCCGAGAGTCCTGCTTTTCTTTGTCGTATCGACGATCANGTCTACGCGGTCAACGAAGCGCCGGAAGGTGGCGTTTCGGCGTTTGAACTTCGTTCGGGCAAACTGCATTTCATTAATCGCCGTTCCTCGTTGGGTTCTCTGCCTTGTCATATCACGGCGACACGTCAGTGGATCGCAGTCGCGAACTATGGAAGCGGCAGCGTCGCCGTCTTTCGGCGNACCTCCGACGGCGCCATTAGTCAAAAAATGAGCTACGTCGCGCATCANGGACGCGGACCCGTTCGTGATCGACAACAATGCGCGCATGCTCATGAAGTACNCCTGGTATCCGACACTGAGTTACTGGTTCCGGANCTTGGGGCAGATTGCGTGTACCAGTACCGAATTACCCCGCCCGGGGTGTTGAATAACGATCCGTCGACAATCGCCGTTGAGCCCGGGTCGGGACCCCGCCACATTGTCGCCCACCCTCAACAACCCCTCTTTTATTTACTCAACGAGCTGAGCAACACCATCGCCGTCTTACACCGCGACGATATCCGTCACGACCAAACGTTCGTCAGTACNCTTCCAGACGACTATCGTGGATCGAGTACAACNGCGGAAATTCAGTTGAGTGACGACGGTCGATTCATCTACGCGTCAAATCGAGGTCACGACTCGATGGTCACGATGGCNCTGGACNATCGCGGTTCACCTTGTGAGCCGTCGTGGGTCCCCACGCACGGAGAACACCCGCGCTTNTTCTGTTTCGACCCGACGCGAAAGTGGCTCTTGGTCGCGAACCAACAATCGAACAACGTCTCAGNTTATCCCGTTGTTGACGGTCGNCCGACGAAGGTTGCATGGATAGCAGACGTCCCGACTCCAACTTGTCTACTGTTTATCTAATGNACTCGGCTNNTACGGNGTTTCTCACACGATTCATACAGTAACCGTGTAGATACGCGCCGCGGTGTCGTGAAATAGATCCGACTTTTCTTCNGCCGAAAATGCGGCCGCAATACGTTTGAACGAGTTCCACAACACGTTGTACGAGCAACTTGCTTTGTCCACGGGAAAATTACTTTCGAACATGCAGCGGTCTGCGCCGAATACGTCGATCATATGGAAATAGTAATCTCGCGTGGTTGATTCCAACGCTTGGGACGAAGCCGGTTTAGCTGCCTTATGGAACGCAAATCCATTGATCGGCATCACCAATCCACCCAACTTGGCAACAACGTTTTCACATCGCGCGAGCTCAGTCACCGCCCGTTTCCATGATGAAAAGATTTCATCGCGCTTACCCTGGTAGGGACCGATGCCCAATGGACCACCAAAATGATCAAAAATGATGGGTTGTTCTGGGAACTCACGAGCGAGCGCTGTAAGTTCGTCAATCTGCGAATGATACAACCACGCGTCAAAGGTCAGATTGCGCTTTCCCAATTCCGCGAACCCTTCGCGAAATTTCTTGTCCCCGAGAAGCTTCTCTGATGGGGACGTGTGAGAATTGCGGACGTCGTCGCTGGCATCCCAACCCGTTGCATGTCGAATACCACGAAACCGCCCGCTTGCGGCCATATGCGCGTCCAAAACATCGCCAACGGCAGTCCCCATCGACAAATCCGCAAAACCAATGATCGATGCGCACGCGCTTGTTTCACCGTATAGCCCGCTAGCGCTCATCGCCGCGATGCCGTTGACAAACTCCGTCTCACCCACTGGCCTAAAAGCCTCTGGCCCT
>PBAA01000039.1 GCA_002715785.1 Gammaproteobacteria bacterium
GGCAAGACCTCGATATTCAAACCTTGAATGGTCTGCATGCTGCGAAGACCGGGGCCCTAATTCGAACGTCGGTTCAATTCGGCTGTATTGTGGCGGGTCATAAGGACGACGACCGCTTTGTCTCACTCAGTCGTTTCGGTGACAACATCGGACTCGCATATCAAATCACCGACGACATTCTCGATGTCGCCGGAAAAACTGAGACGTTGGGAAAGCCAGTGGGTTCAGATGCCCGGCAGAAAAAGAATACCTACCCGACGCTCATCGGCCTCGACGAATCCCGCCGTGCTGCATCCAATCTCCACGAAGAATCGATGGAAATATTGAGCCACCTCAACCTCAATATGTCGCCCCTAGCATCCTTGGTGGAAAAATTTATTGATCGATCCTATTGATCAGCATTGCACCACTTGTTTCGCCTCACGAAAGCCCCATCCTGATTAGACAAATACGCGAACCACTACATGGGCCACGATGCAGGTTGCTACTCCTGCTATTACGTCATCGAGAAGTATTCCGAACGGCCCAGGAACCGACCTATCAGCCCAAGACACGGGCCACGGCTTGGCAATATCAAGAAAACGAAATACTAGAAAAGCCACGCAAACAATCCAAAACGATCTCGGAACCCATAACAGCGCAATCCACTGGCCCACAATCTCATCAATAACAATGGCGGGTTCGTCCCCGACATTGTGCGTGCGGCAGGTCTGACGAATAGTGAGCCAAGCAAGTCCAATCGCGAAGCCCACCACAAGAATCGATACCGCGGGCTCCAGTTCACTAAGCACCGCCCACCATAGGCCGACACCAAGCAGCGAGCCCCAAGTGCCCGGCGCCTTCGGCAGGAACCCCACGCCAAAGCCTGTACAAAGCAATACCCATGGATCCTTCGATAACTTAGCTGTCAAACCGTCAGAAATGGCGATAACCCTTGGGAGAGTCGATGCGTCCCACCTCACCGTTAACTGCCACGGACTCGCCGGCCGTGACTTTCCCGATGCAGGTGATGTCAGTACCGATACGCGCGGCCATCTCGGCAATGCGTTCAGCCTCTTTCGCGGGCGCCGTAAAAAGAAGTTCGTAATCGTCGCTTGCCTCGATGGCGATTTCTGCATCCATCGATTTCCAGACGGGCACGCGATCAAGCTCTATTTCCGCCCCGACGCCACTTGATCGTGTTAGGTGACCGAGGTCGGCCATCAATCCATCGCTGATATCAATCGCAGCAGAAGCTAGGCCTCGCAACGCAACTCCCATTTGTACGCGTGGCAGCGGCATAAAATAGCGACAGGACATGTCGTCAACACGTCGGGACCACAACTCATTCAACTCAAGCGGCGGAACTTTCACGCCATCCTTCACGGCAGCAGAGGCAGCCCCGATGGTTCCTGTTACGTATATGTCATCATCGACCCGCGCTGTCGAACGCAGTAAACATTGTCCCGTTGGAACAACGCCAATGGCGGTGACCGCTAGGGAGAGAGCCCCGCGTGCAATGTTTCCCCCAACAATCTTGACTCCATACTTCGACGCACAAAAAGCAATCCCTTTCGCAAACCCCTTCACCCACTCATCATCGATCTGATCGAGCGTTAACGCGACGGTCAAGAAACGCGGTTCGGCTCCCATCGCTGCGATATCGGAGAGATTCACTGCAATTGCTCGATAACCAATCAGATCGCTTCTCGATCCGGATGGAAAATGTGTTCCTTCGATTAGAACGTCAGTAGTAACGACCAGTTGCTCGTCCGCACCCGTCGGTAGTACCGCGGCATCATCACCTGGACCCACGCTGATGCCGTCTCCATGGATGGTATCTCCCAGGAGGGCCAGAATTTTATCGATGAGTTCAAATTCGTTCATTGTTCCGAGTGTCGTACATCGCGTGCGACAGCGTCGAGGACTCCGTTAACGAATTTAAAACTCTGCTCGGCACCAAAGACTTTCGCTAACTCAACCCATTCGTTGATGACCACCCGGAAAGGAACCTCAATGCATTCTTTGAGTTCGAATGTCCCCGCCCTAAGCACGCCTCTCTCGACATATCCAAGCTCGTCTGTTGATCGATCCAAAAAAGGTTGGTACGACTCATCCAGCTTGGCTCTCGTGTCCAGAATCTGGTGCAAACACTCATCAAAAAACGTCGCATCGGCGTCGTCAAGTGCACCACTTTGACGAAATTGACTGCACATCGCCTCCGCATCAGCGCCCGAGAGCTGCGCTTGATATAGGGCTTGTAGGAGGGCTCGGCGCGCGCGTCGGCGCGCGCGAGGATCCACTTTTGGGGACTTCATGGTGTAAGAATAATTCGAAGGTCGGGGCCCAGGGTCTCGATCGACTTCACGCTGGTGGAAATCGTCTCATCCATGTCATCAAACCCTAGCGACGCCAACGGTCTCGCGGTATCACCCATAAGACACGGCGCCATATAGACAATCGCTTCATCCCAAAGACCTTGTTGAAAAAAACTAGCGTTTAATGTGGCGCCTGCTTCGACGAGCACTTCGTTGCAGCCCCGATCCGACAGCGTTTCCAGAAGCATCGCCAAATCGATTAGCGGACCATTTTGCTGCTCCCACATCTCTGCACGATTAATAGATCCCACCCCTTTCGCACACGCGATCACGATCTGACCCTGCTCCTCAAACAACGCGGCTTCAGGAGGTGTACGTCCACGCGTATCAACCACCACCCGAAGCGGCTCAGCATTGCTAAAGCGTTGATCGCGTACGTTTAGCTTTGGGTCATCCGCAATAACCGTGCCGACGCCCGTGATGATAGCGGCGCTCCTCGCTCGCCAATATTGCACGTCGGCACGTGCCTCATCGCCCGTTATCCATCGACTCTGCCCATCCGCCATCGCCGTTCGTCCATCCATGGAAATCGCTGTTTTTATACGCACAAACGGTCGATTGTTTTCCGCGCGCATGCGGGGGCCAGGATTTAATCCGTCGGTTTCTGCAGATAGATAATCTTCGGCCACTTCAATTCCTGCATCCAACAAGGCCCCGACGCCTTCGCCCGAAACCCGTGGATGAGGATCTCTCGCCGCGATCACGACCCGCACGATCCCTGCTTTAATGAGCGCGGTTGTACATGCCCGGGTCCGCCCTTCCCAACAACACGGCTCAAGCGAAATATAGGCGGTGCTACCGCTTGGATCCTCGACGGCATTACTTAACGCATCGATTTCGGCGTGCGGACCACCATCTTCACGGTGCCATCCCCGACCAATGATCCGACTGTTCTTTACCAACAAACAGCCCACTCTTGGGTTATTAGTGGTGACCGAAAAGAGACCCTTTTCCGCCAACTCTATCGCTGAGCGGAGGTACAACCGGTCCACGACCGAAACCGTCATTCAAGTTCCAGTTCGAGCTTACTAATCTCGTCCTGGAACTCGCTTACATCCTGAAAGTCCCTATATACGGACGCAAACCGAACGTAAGCAACAACGTCGACTGTTTTGAGTTCTTTCATTACGGCTTCGCCGACCAAGCGAGAAGGGACCTCGCGCTCACCCGTCGAACGCAGCTCATGGAGAATTCGATTGATGCTCGTCTCGACCTCCTCCGTGTCGACAGGGCGTTTCTCCAACGCCCGTAACAAGCCAGCCCGTAGTTTATTCTCGTCGAATGGCTCGCGCGCACCATCACTTTTAATGACACGAGGCATCACCAACTCGGCAGTTTCAAATGTGGTAAATCGCTCTTTGCAAGTCTGGCATTCCCGACGCCGACGCACTTGATCACCCTCGGCCACGAGACGCGAGTCAATGACCTTCGTATCTTGATCACTACAAAACGGACAATGCATGAGAGATCGTTAGCTCCCGTACACAGGGAACCCCTTACAGAGCTCAATAACTCGTCGTTGGACGGTTCCGATCATATTGTCGTTATCTATGTCATCAAGGATGTCACACATCCAACCTGTCAGCGTTCTGCACTCCTCCTCTCCAAAGCCACGTCGAGTAACGGCAGGAGAGCCTATCCGAAGACCGCTCGTCACAAAGGGCGATCGGGGATCGTTGGGAACCGCATTTTTGTTGACCGTAATGTTGGCACGCCCAAGGGCGGCATCCGCCGCTTTCCCAGTAATACCTTTGTCCACAAGATCGAGTAAGAATAGGTGGTTGTCAGTGCCGTTCGAAACAACCTTATACCCTCGTTCCTGGAACGACCCCGCCATCATGCGGGCGTTGTTCAAGACGCATTGTTGATATAACCGAAACTCGTCTGTCATCGCTTCCTTGAAACAGATGGCCTTTGCCGCAATGACGTGCATGAGCGGTCCACCCTGAGAGCCCGGAAAGAGCGCTGAGTTCAGTTTCTTTTGTATGCCGTCATCGGCTCGAGCCAAGATGATCCCACCCCTCGGTCCCCCTAAGGTNTTGTGAGTTGTCGACGTCGTTACATCGGCGATGGAAACAGGATTGGGAGAAAGTTCCGCAGCCACCAAGCCAGCTACATGGGCCATATCGACCACGAGATAAGCATCAACCGAATCAGCAATTTCTCTAAATCGAGACCAATTCATNGTCCTACTGTAGGCGGAAAACCCAGCCATCAGGANTCTTGGTCGGTGTTCCGCTGCTAGCTCTTCGACTCTTGCGTAATCGACCTCTCCCGTCTCGGCATCAAGTCCATANTGCACGGCGTTGTACAACCTTCCCGAAAAATTTACGGATGCTCCGTGNGTGAGGTGTCCGCCATCGGCAAGGCTCATACCCAACACCGTATCGCCGGGCTCTAATAGCGCGAGATATACCGCCGCGTTGGCTTGCGAACCCGAGTGCGGCTGGACGTTCGCGTAATCGGCCCCAAACAGTCGCTTCGCTCTGTCGATCGCAATTTCTTCCACACGATCGACATGCTCGCAACCGCCGTAATAACGTTTCCCGGGATAACCTTCAGCATATTTATTGGTCAGCACACTGCCCTGNGCCGCCAATATTCTCGGACTCGCGTAATTTTCCGATGCGATCAGTTCAATGTGCTCNTCTTGGCGNACACTTTCGTCCTGAATTGCTCGCCAGATTTCTTCGTCAAACCCTTCGATGGTAGCGTCGCTATCGAACATCCCTNCCNGCTCAAATCNTGTGACAGCGCGCATCTTACACCAGGGTCTGTACCCAAAACCCAGACCGCCACCTTGGCCCGTCACCGCCTTTCCTCGACATGCTAGCTTTAGTACTAGTGCCNNAGTTTCNNCGTGTCGTCGTATGTCTTTACCACGACGAAGGGGCTCCAAATCCGTCTGACCAAGCGGCCGTATTGTCGACCGCATCGCAAAGGCTCTAATCCCNCTCGAATCAACTACAACCCTGCATCGCGTTGATGCGCGTGTGAATTGAACCTAAAGAACACTCACCGAATCATGGTGGAGACCGCGTCAAGCGCATCCGATAGTGAGGCGATCGTTTGTACCTCAATCCCATCGATGGGTGCTCGTGGACGGTTTGCGCGAGGAACGAGCGCTTGTGTGAATCCGTGTTTCTGTGCTTCCCGNAGCCGCTCTTGCCCATTGGGTACCGGCCGAATTTCGCCCGTCAATCCAAGTTCGCCGAAGACGACGAGATCTTTGGGAAGCGCTTTGTTACGAAAACTAGAGAAAACNGAGACCAGNAGNGCAAGATCAGCCGCGGTCTCCGAGACTCGGGCGCCGCCGGCAACATTGGCAAAAACGTCTTGGTCCGCAAGCGACACGCCACAATGGCGATGCATCACCGCCAGATGCATTCCCAGACGTTGCCCGTCCAACCCGACTGCAACGCGTTTCGGATAACCACCTTGAACTTGATCCACCAATGCCTGGATTTCGACCAGTATCGGTCGAGTGCCTTCCCACGTTACCGTCACCACGCTCCCCGGAGTCATTTCTTGAGGACGCTCCAAAAAGATCGCTGAAGGATTCTTTACCTCCCGCAATCCTCGATCGGTCATTGCAAACACCCCCAGTTCATTCACAGCTCCGAATCGGTTCTTGATCCCACGAAGGGTTCGAAAGCGGCTCCCGGCTGACGAATCCAACATTAAGAAACAGTCAATGATGTGTTCAAGAATCTTTGGTCCGGCGAGATTACCTTCCTTCGTAATNTGTCCCACCAAAACTATTGCTGTTCCCGTTTGTTTGGCTAGACGGGTTAGAAAAGCGGCCGACTCTCGCACCTGCGCCACNCTTCCCGGCACACTTTCGACTCCACTCATTTGCATCACCTGGATGGAATCGATAACGACNACGCCTGGGCGCTCCTTCGCGACCAGTTCCGCAACATGCTCCGCGATGGTCAAGGATGCGATCTGTACATTCGCATCAGGCAACCCCAATCGGCGAGCCCGTTCCGCAATTTGTTGATGCGATTCTTCACCGCTCACGTATATGCACGAGATTTTTCTTGCCAACGCNGTTACCACTTGTAACAACAGCGTCGACTTTCCGGCTCCCGGCTCGCCACCGATCAAGACGACGGAACCCGGAACAAGGCCCCCACCAAGAACACGATCAAGCTCACTAAGTCCCGTTTGGACTCGTGCACTATCTTCCAGCCGAATGTCGGCGAGTTTTTTGACCGCAGTTGCGACGCCGCCGAATCCCGTCGCGATACTTTCAATTGCCGGCGTATGTTTCGATAAAGTAATTGGTTTCAGCGTGTTCCAACTTGCACACGCCGAACACTGGCCCTGCCATTTGCTGTGATCAGCACCGCAATCCTCACAGACGTACGCGGTTTTAGCTTTTGCCATTATTGGACGAATGCGTCGTAGGAGTCTGTCGGCGTGTAGTTTTCGAACTTGGTTAAGTTTCCGATAAAGGTTAAACGAATCGTTCCGATCGGTCCGTTACGCTGCTTGCTGATAATGATTTCGGCAAGGCCTTTNTCTTGTGAATCTTCGTTATAGACCTCATCTCGATAAATGAAAAAGATAACGTCNGCATCCTGTTCGATNGCGCCGGATTCGCGCAAATCCGACATATAAGGACGCTTGTCGGGACGGTTCTCAAGACTCCGATTAAGTTGTGAAAGTGCAACCAATGGACAACGCATCTCTTTCGCAATGGCCTTCAGGCTGCGCGAAATCTCAGATATTTCGGACGCCCGATTCTCGTGTTTTTCTGATGACTTCATCAACTGCATATAGTCAACGACGATCATCTTTAACCCACCCGCCTCACGAGACACTCTGCGCGCGCGTGTACGAATGTCGTTAGGTGAGAGAGCCGGAGTATCATCGATATACAGTGATCGATCTTTCAACTGGCTCACNGCACTGGTAAACCGCGGCCAATCGTCATCGCTTAGTTCACCAGTCCGCATCCGCGTTTGATCAATGTGCCCTAGCGAAGACANCATTCTCAAGATGAGCTGCTCNGCCGGTTGTTCAAGGGAAAAAAATAAAACGGTNCCTTCCCCCTCTTGCATGATCGCGTGCTCGGCAAAATTTAGTGCGAGCGACGTTTTCCCCATCGAGGGTCGTGACGCAACAATAACGAGATCGGAATTCTGCAATCCCGCGGTCATTCGATCGAGATCGTGGTAGCCGGTGGCAAGTCCGGTGATGGGATCTCGCGTGCGATAAAGGGTTTCAATTCTGTTCACCGCGTCAGTAAGTAGNGGTACCACGTGTCGTGGGCCATCCTCTTTTAGGCGGCCTTCAGCAATCTGAAAAACGGCTTGCTCAGCAGTATCTAGGAGTTCAGCGGCCTTTCGCCCCTCTGGCAAAAAGGCCGAGTCCGAAATATTGGAGGCGGTTTGAATAAGTTGGCGAAACGTTGAATGCTCGCGGACGATGTCCGCGTACGCGACGATATTACTAGCGCCCGGAACGCTTTCCACCAACTCGGCCAAGTANACGTTGCCACCCGCCTTGTCGATGAGCCCCCGAGACTGGAGCGCTTCCGAGATGGTCACCGCATCCAGAGCCTGATTATCGTTAGCCAACTCACCCATCACCTCAAAAATGATTTGGTGTGCCGCTCTGAAAAAATCTCTTGCTTCGATTTTGTCGGCAATGTTGAACCACGCCTCGTTGTTCAACATTAGTGCGCCCAAAACCGACTGTTCCGCCTCAACACTATGCGGCGGTACTTTAAGACGCGAGGTTGGATCTTCCGGAATGTCGGGGACNGATTCTGACATGGAAGGGTCTACGATTACTGTACCAATATACAGTCCACTGTCGACCTACCAGNTCCTGGCGTCAAGCCTATGGGTGAAATTTGTCTCGATTACAAGTCGATTCCCACAAACGCGGGTGAACAAGTTGTGGATGTTTTGTGACTATGCGGTGGACGAAACCTGTTAGTGCTGCTACTCCGCAACTACCACGACTTTGATACCCCGGGTCACATCGGCGTGTAGGTGGATATCCACTTCATACTCGCCCGTTATCCGAATCGCACCTTCGGACATAACGACTTCGCTCTTCTGTACCTCAATATCCATATCGCTGAGCGCTTGCGCAATTTCTACCGTACCCACTGAGCCGTACAATTTCCCTTCTTCACCCGTCCTCGCGACGATGGTCACGGTACATTCTTCAAGCTGATACGCNCGCTTTTCCGCCTCAGACAAGCGCTCTACCGCGGATGCTTCTAGTTCTGATCTCCTTGCTTCAAATACTCCCCGATTTTCTTCAGTGGCCCGCACGGCTTTCCCTTGAGGGAGTAAGAAATTCCTCGCGTAACCGTTTCGTACCGCGACTTCCTCGCCTAAATCGCCNAGATTGGTAACTCTTTCCATCAAGATAACGTTCATGGGAATCCTGTTAATTGTCGTGTTGATCGGTATACGGCAACAACGCTAAATACCTTGCACGCTTCACGGCCCTTGCCAGCTGCCGTTGATACCGCGCACTGGTTCCCGTTATCCGACTCGGCACGATCTTGCCCGTCTCGGTAACGTACTCTTTGAGGACCTCAAGATCCTTGTAATCAATCTCCTTTATGCCTTCCGCCGTGAAACGGCAATAGCGTTTGCGTCCAAAACGTCTCGCCATGATCAGTCTTCCTCTTCTATTGCTTCTTCCACGTCAACACTTTCTTCTGCATTTACATCTTCAGCGTCAGTTTCTTTTATCAACGGCTCTGATTCGGTTATTTCCGTATCATCGCCAGCGTCCTCTTGATCCTGATCTAACTCCACCCCATCCGTAACGGCTTGGTCTTCTTTGGCCTCATCATCGCGCTTCGACACTTTCGCGTGCTCTTCGTCTCGCTGACGGTCCCTTTCGCGATCTTTTTCCTGTTCTCTCAGTTCTTCCGCATATAACTTGGATATCCCTGTCTCGGGCTCTTTCTTTGACATGATCATATGGCGCAACACCGCGTCGTTGAATCGAAACGCGCTTTCCATTTCATCAAGAGTCTTCTGATCCGCTTCGATGTTAAACAAAGCGTAGTGGGCCTTATGGATATCTTTAATGGGATAGGCCAACTGGCGCCGACCCCAATCCTCGGAACGGTGAATGACACCGCCATTTCCTTCAACCAATGCTTTGTATCGCTCGACCATGCCTGGAACTTGTTCTGACTGATCCGGGTGAACGAGGAACACAACTTCGTAGTGACGCATAGCAACTCCCTTCGGTTTATCGCCTCCGCCTATGAGGGCGTGAAGCAAGGAGAAAATTTATCTGTACACGCTTTTGCGTGGCGGCGAGATTCTAGAGATTTACAAAACGCGACGCAACGAGCCCTCAAGACCCCCCTCCTCGCTGCCGTAGGCACTCGAACAAAAGTATACCCGTCGCAACAGAGACATTGAGGCTCGAAACTGAACCGCGCATGGGAATTGTCACTAGATGATCACACTTTTCGCGCGTTAGACGGCGTAACCCACGTTGTTCACCACCGACCACAATAGCGACTGGATCACGATAATCTACGTCTGTATAGGGGTGGGATGACTCAACATCGGTCCCAACGGTCCAAACACCTCGTTCTCGCAACCAATCGAGCCGACGAGCTAAATTTGAGACCTGTACGATCATCAAATCTTCGAGCGCGCCGCTTGCCGTTTTGCGAACAACGTTAGACAACGGGGCGTTCGCTCGTTTTGGAATTATTACGGCATCCACATCCGCGGCGCCCGCTGACCGCATGCATGCGCCTAAGTTACGCGGATCCATTATCCCATCGACCACCAGGAGCAGCGGCTGACTAAATGTCGACCAGTGAGCCTCAAAGTCCGATTCCGACGACGGTACTACGGCATGACATTCGGCAACGATGCCCTGATGCGCTTTATCTCCCGCTATTCGAGTTACCACTCGTTGATCCATGCTATCGACTCGAACACCCAGTTCGCGGGCCCGTTGCACAAGGATCTGCATGCGCTCATCGCGGCGTTTTGACACCATCAAAATCCGTCGAATCGCCGCCGGTTCTTTGGTTAGGATGGCCTCAACGGCATGAAAACCCATGACCACATTGTCTTCGGTCGCCGTCATATAACTTTCTTTCTTCGTCGGCGCCTAACGCCCTGTTTTCTTTTTGGCGCCTCGGCACGGAGATTGACCCGCCCCAACTCCACCGACACATCCTCGACCACCACTCGAAGTCTCTGCCCAAGAGAAAAGCGATGTCCTGAACGTGCTCCCACCAAACTCATCAAATTTGGTACCCACTTGTAGTAGTCCGACCCTAACCGCGACACATGCAATAGCCCTTGAACATGGATGTCATCAAGTTCAACGAAGACCCCGAATTCGGTGACGGTCACGATCGTTCCACCAAAGGCTTCACCTACGCGTTCCTCAAGGAGTGAGCATTTCAACCAAGCATCGACAGCACGTGTGGCGTTTTCAGCACGACGTTCGGTCATCGATATATGTGCTCCAATGTCCTCGAGTTCTTCATATCCGACAGCACTCCGTCGCGCCTTTCGAAGTCGGGCCTTAATTAACCGATGATTGATTAGATCAGCGTAACGACGAATCGGCGACGTGAAGTGCGCATAGCTCGATAAAGCAAGTCCGAAATGACCTTTGTTCCCGGGGAAATAGCGCGCCTGTTGTAATGTTCTAAGAATCAGTAGCTCCCAAATCCACGGTTCTATACGGGTTTTGGGGGTTGTCTCAACGAGTCGTTGCAGATCGCGCGGCGACCTAATACCACCAGGAAACCGTTGGCCCACTGACTGGAAAATGTTGCGGAGTTGTTCGATCTTTTCCCGTTGCGGGGGTTCGTGTACACGGTACATGACCAGGGATTCTTGGCTTTGGAGATAATTAGCGGCAGCCACATTGGCGGCGATCATGGCTTCTTCCACTATCAAATGAGCTTCGGTCCGCTCTATCGGTACCACGCCAACGGGACTGCCCTGGCGGATCTCGATGCGCCCTTCCCGCGACTCAAAATCAAGCGCGCCTCGATCAGATCGCCGCACGCGTAGCCCTTGGTATATAGAGTACAAATGCTGAAGACTAGCGCAAATTGCATCAGGCAAATTCGTCTCGCGACTTTTCAAGTATTGGTCGACTTCGGTGTAGGTAAGGCGGCTGTGCGAGCGGATCACGGCCTCGTAAAATGAGAAGGTGGTGACGTTTGCGCTGCGGGTAAGCGTTAACTCGCAAATCATTGCCAATCGATCTTCGTTGGGACGTAGTGAACAAAGATTGTTCGATAGGCTTTCTGGCAACATGGGTATCACGCGATCCGGAAAATACACGGAGTTACCTCTCGCGACCGCTTCTTGGTCAAGGGCGGATCCGGAACGCACATAGTGAGCAACATCGGCGATCGCGACCAATAGCCGCCAGCCACCCCGCGCTCTTGGCTCCGCGTAAAGCGCGTCATCAAAATCCCGGGCATCTTCTCCGTCAATGGTTACGAATGCCGTATCTCGCAAGTCGACCCGGTCTTTCCGATCAACCTCGAGCACCGATTTTTGAACGCTCTCTTCTGCAACGACCGAGGGCCATTCATGAGGTACGCGGTGTGCGCGAATAATTGCGGTACAAGCGCGCTCGACTTCGTTCTCGTGCTGTATAACGGCCTTTACTCTTCCTTGTGGGCGGCCACGTTCTATGCCAAGAATTTGAACTTCTACAACATCTCCCTCACGGCAACCCGGGAAGGATCCGATTAATTCCACCCGTTCACTATATCCAGGCACGAGCGATTCGAGGTGGGCGTGCGTTCCGTCGCGTTGAAAGGTGCCGACTACCGGTGTCGCGGATGGTTTGATCAATTCCACAAACTGAGCAATCCCATCGTCGACCAAGACGTGAACTGTGTCTCCGTCACGAACGCCGCTAGCCGACTCGAGCACCATCGAATCACCCGACTTCAATGACACGCCGAGTTGAGATCCACTCCATTCGACAATTCCACTTTCGTACTTCGCGTTACTCAGGCGGTATCGATTTCGACCCTCTCGAACAATTTCCCCACCTTCAAGCATTCTGTTAAGTAGCCGCCTAAGTCGATTGCCTCCTTTGCCCCTACCCTCTCCGAGGTGGTTCAC
This sequence comes from Gammaproteobacteria bacterium, assembly GCA_002715785.1. Classification (GTDB taxonomy): domain Bacteria; phylum Pseudomonadota; class Gammaproteobacteria; order Pseudomonadales; family Azotimanducaceae; genus UBA11889. The sequence goes on from PBAA01000039.1 coordinate 12,473, forward strand.
CAATTCACCCCAGGATGCCGGTCCTATCTCACCCAGGGCTTCACGCACACGTGCAGCCTGGGGCTCTCTAGCGTCATTCACTGACACGAAAACTCTCGCCGACGATCGTCGGTAACATGTTCAATGCAAAATCCCTGTAGTAAAGTCCGCGTCCCTCACGCCGAGGTGGTGAAATTGGTAGACACGCTAGCTTCAGGAGCTAGTGGGGGCGACCCCGTGGAGGTTCAAGTCCTCTCCTCGGCACCAGAATAGATATGAACCCCCGATTCAACTCGCGTTCGTGCGATCAAGGAATGGGCAAGTATCCGTCCTCAACCCCTTTCGTAAAAACGCTAACTGCGTTGTGCGCGTGAAGGCTCTCATGGTGCTCAACACGCACCCAAAAGTCTTTAACTCGATCGTCGCTCTCGAGACTGGATTTGAGCTTACGGCCAGCATCTTCACAAAACATGAGGTTTTGACCGTTGAGTCGAGCAAACTCTTGCTCGTCTTCACGCTTCACCGCCGTCTGGACTGGAGTTTCTAGAACGTCCTCTACTCGGTCAATGAGATCGGTGATCGGAAAAGACTCCATCGTGTCGTCAAGTTTGACCAATACACGCGCTAGGCTGCGTTGACTGTGAGGTGTCGCCATAATGCCATCCTCGGTTCCAAGCCAAGCCTTTACCTCAGACATCTTGACATCACCATGACGCCCGAAATCTTCTTCGAACTGTTGTTGAATTAGCTGTCTAGCCAAAGCCGCGGAACAGGGGCACGTGCTGGAATAGAGCACGCCTAAAGAAAGTTCGATATTCACCTCACCCTTCAGATATGTCCCTTTGAGCGATACGGGATAACTGTTCCATCCAGCATGCTCTGACACCAATGCGGGTCGTCGTACGTAATAATCGAAATCAAACTGGATAAACGCACTGGTCGAAAGACCTCGGTGCGATTCCAAAAGCGAACTCAAGAGCAATTTAAGGCCTGCGACGGTCAACGGACGCGTACTGGAATGCTCATCCAAAATCACATAAAGGCGTGACATGTGAATCCCTTTCGCGTGCGTGTCATCTAGGTTCACATATATCTGTACTCTCGCTTGCACCTCTCGCTCATCGTGCCCATCACGAATCTTAAGCGGTTGGTGTACATCACCCATACCTACCCAATCGAGCGTACCCTGGGGGCTCCGCAACTCCCCCATGGCGACATCGGGCATGTCGGTTTGTGAGACGAGTTCTGGTTTGTTCATTCTTCTAATTCCTTCCCTACAACTCTCGGCCAGCAGACTTCTTCGCCGCAAACTCAGGCCAAAGAGTGCGGCATGATAGCGAATTCATTCTGCACCAACCAACGGTCGTCTAAGCGTCAATTCAGCGATTCCTGTTCCTCAGACGTCAATGGTCGAGCTTGATCCTCCAACATGATTGGAATGCCATCCCGAACGGGGAATGCCAGCCCACTAGCTTTCGACCATAGTTCCTCGATTTCGCGCTGATACACCAACGCAGTTTTCGTCAGCGGACATACCAATATTTCGAGCAATTTGGGATCAACCATAAAACCTACGTGCCATTACTCACGTTTTTCGTTTGAAAAGAGTCTACTCCCATCCTAAAAAACGTCCTGCAGAACCATCGTGTCGAGCCTATCAGGACCCGTGGAAATCATTGCTACAGGCGCTTCCACCAAGTCTTCCAGTCGGCGAATGTATGACTGAGCATTCTTCGGTAAATCCTTAAATTCGCGAGCTCCAGCTGTGGACTCCTCCCAACCCGGCAAGTCTTCATACACAGGGGACACTTCAGAATAGTACTCACTGCCAAAGCGGATGGGCACGTTGTCCTCATCGGACCGATCATATTTAGTACAAACACGAACGGTCTCAAGTCCATCGAGAACATCGAGTTTGGTCATACAAAGTCCCGATAAGCCCGTCATCTTCACGACTTGCGTTACGGCCGCAGCATCAAACCAACCGCACCGACGTGGGCGGCCCGTGGTAGAACCGAATTCTTGACCCTTGTCCGCCAAATACTTACCGACCCCGTCAAACAATTCGGTCGGAAACGGCCCGGAACCAACCCTGGTGGAGTAAGCCTTAACAATGCCCAAAACGTAGTCGAGGTGGCTGGGGTCAAAGCCGCTACCCACGGACGCCGCGCCCGCTACCGTGTGCGACGAGGTCACGAACGGATAGGTCCCGAGGTCGACATCGAGCAATGCGCCCTGCGCACCCTCAAAAAGAATGTTCTTCCCGCGCGAATTAAGATCGTGCAGGATTTGTGGAACATCGCCGACCATGGGTTCAATTTCCTCCGCGAGTCGAGATGTCTCGTCCAGGGTCTTCTGGAAATCAACCGTGCTCGCGTTGTAATACTTTTCCAGCATGAAGTTGTGGTAATCCATGACATCAGCCAACTTGGTCGCAAATTCTTGGCCGTAATAGAGGTCGCCCAGCCGCACCCCACGTCTGGCCACCTTATCCTCATACGCTGGCCCAATACCCCGGCCCGTGGTACCGATTTTTTCCGAACCTCGAGCTATTTCGCGGGCAATATCCGTTGCAACGTGATAGGGCAACACCAATGGACACGCGGGTGAGAGTGTAATTCGTTCTCGAACTTCAACTCCCTTGGCTTCCAATTGGCTGATTTCATCCAAAACTGCGCTCGGTGACAAAACCACGCCATTTCCAATGAGACAGTCCACGTTTTCATGGAGGATTCCCGATGGAATTAAGTGGAGCACGGTCTTTTCATTGCCAATCACGAGAGTGTGACCAGCATTGTGTCCGCCCTGAAATCGAACGACGGCTGCCACGTTTTTCGTAAGCAGATCGACGATTTTTCCTTTGCCTTCGTCACCCCACTGGGCACCAACAACGACAATATTTCGGCCACGCATCAAGCCACTCCGCCGTTCACGAGGATTTGACTAGGAATAAGAGACTCGCGCCCAAGATCATGCTTGCGAACCCGACCAAACGGATCGTTTTGTCATCGACGGTTCGCAATGACTCCGCCAAAGTTCGCCATCGCGCGGGGAAAAGGAACGGCAGAATCCCCTCAATCACGAGGACAAGGCACAATGCCGCGCCAATCTGTTCCCACATAACCGCCACGCATCGATCTCAGCAGTATTTGAAAGCTAACCCTGATCGCTCTGCTTAAGGTACTTGAAGAACTCACTGGACGGATCAATGACTAACATGTCATTTTTTCCCTGAAACACGTCCTTGTATGCATTGATACTGCGATAAAACTCGTAAAACTCAGGGTCTTTACCGAACGCTTCCGCGTATATACGTGCCGAAGTTGCATCGCCGTCACCGCGTATCGTTTCAGAGTCTCGGTACGCATTGGCTTCGATGACGACCACCTGTCGGTCTGCATCCGCCCGAATAATCAGTGACTGCTCGTTACCCGTCGCGCGATACTGCTTCGCCTCGATTTCTCGTTCAGAGTTCATTCGCTGATAGACCGTCGTCGAGACTTCCGCAGGCAGTTCAATCTTCTTGACGCGTATATCGATGATCTCGACGCCAACGTCTTCTCGCACAATCGCGTCGAGCGACGTGGTCAGCACTTGCATCAGTTCGTCGCGTTCTCCCGAGATGACTTCGTGCATGTCACGCTTACCAATCTCGTTGCGCAAACCTTCGTTGATTCGATTTTGAAGGATTCCTCTCGCGATGGCTTCGTCGCCCCCGCCGGTCGCCGTGTAATAACCTTCCACATCGACGACCCGCCATTTAGCAAAGGAATCCACGTCGAGGGGTTTTTTCCCGATCGTGAAATAGCGCTCAGGCGCCGAATCGAGCGTCAAGATACGTGAATCGAATTTACGTACGTTGTTTGCGATGGGGATCTTAAAATGAAGCCCTTTGCCTATATCTGCTCGCACCACCTCTCCAAATCGAAGTAGTAGGGCGCGTTCAGTCTCTTTGACAATAAAAAACGGCCTCACATTGGCGGTATCGGTGATTACCATAAGTACCGCTAAAACTATGAGGACAAGGATGAAATTCCGACCCATGACTCTACCTCCTACCGACCGTCTCGCCGCAACCGCGACGTGCCTGTATTACGTTCTATCGCTTGCATAATGTCATCCGCAGCTTGATCGACAGCGCTCTGACTAGCAGGATTGTCTTCGTTGCCACTTTGGCGCCGCAGCTGATCCAACGGAAGATACAGCATGTTGTTACCTCCCTTGACGTCGACCATCACCTTCGCACTTTTCGAAAGCACCGACTGCATGGATTCGATATACAGTCGATCTCGGGTGACACGTTTCGCCAGCTGGTATTCGGCAAGCAGTTTGGAGAACCGCTGAGCCTCTCCTTCCGAACGCGCTACCACTTGATCTCGATAGGCGTTCGCTTCAGCGACAACGCGCTCTGCGTTACCACGCGCTTCAGGAAGAATCTNTTCCGAATACGCCCGNGCCTGGTTGATATANCGCGATTCATCTTCTTTNGCTCGCTGCACATCATCGAATGCGTCTTTGACCTGNGGNGGNGGCCCAGACCGNTCGATGTTGACCTTACTAACCATAATGCCCGTTTCATAACGTTCCAGCCGCTCTTGTAACCGCGCCTGCACCGCTGCTCCCATCTCTGCTCTACCTTCCGTGACCACCGAATCGAGCGTGGAACTTCCCACCACGTGCCGCAACGCGCTTTCGGTGGCCTGCACCAGACTATTTTCTGGATCTCTTATCGCGACGACATGCTTGATGGGGTCACGCACGAGCCACTGCACATCCANGCTGACGTCGACAATATTTTCGTCCTCAGTCAACATCAATGATTCATGGTGATTGGTGTTCAGTTTGGTGGTGTTGACGACTTCCACGTTTTGAATCAACGGGAAATAGAAATTTAGGCCNGGCATGACCGGCGGCGCATACGNACCTTCATTTGTCCTCGCGACCTTCCCTAGCGTGAACTTAACGCCNCGTTCCTGCTGATCAACTTGGTAAATACCCATCGCAAAATACCCAACCAGGATGAGCNCGCCGAGGATCATAAAATAGCGTCTGCTCGCACCACCCCCGCCCGAAGAAGACGCCCCGCCGCCACGGCGCCCAAACAATCCAGAGAGTTGGGACTGGAACTTTCGAAACGCTTCGTCTAGGTCAGGCGGCCCCTGATCGCCACCACTACCCCAGGGGTCGTTATTTTTTCCGTTGCCACCATCATTCCATGACATGACGTATCCTCATTAAGGCAAGGCTAAAAGTGTAGGGTNCGGCAGAGCCGCCTGCAAGGAAACCCCTTCGTGCGCGACAAGCCTGTTGATTTGTTCCGCGTCGAGCCGCACCGAAAGATTACTGCCGCCATCTTCCTGCAGGGTCTCACCCACCACCGCTCCCAACTCATACAGCCACGCACGAACTTTGCCATTGCTTGGCGTTANGCACACGTTGATCGGCTCGTTGATGACCCCCAAGCGCTGCGCAATCACTTCCTTTAACGCCTCTAATCCCATTTCTAATCGCGCACTGACGTTAACTCGATTACCCGAGACACCCGCGACCAATGTGCTCCGATCGATTTTGTTGAAAACTTCGATCTTAGGCACCATTCCCGCGCCTATTTCCGNCAACACTCGATCGACTTCGGCGCACATCGAATCTTGCTCCGGTGCTGCACTATCGACCACGTGTACTAACAGGTCGGCNGCCGACACCTCCTCTAACGTCGCCTTAAATGCTTCAACAAGGTCGACGGGTAGATCGCGAATNAAACCCACCGTGTCTGCAATCACAACGGTCCCGTAACCATCCAAACTTAATTGGCGCATTGTCGGATCAAGAGTCGCAAAGAGGCGATCTTGCACCTCGATGGAGGCATCCGTCAGCGCGTTTAATAGCGAGGATTTTCCAGCGTTCGTGTACCCCACCAGCACAATTGTCGGAATCTTTGCCCGGCTTCGTCGACGTCGACTTCGAGCGCGTTGTCGCTGCACACGTTCGAGCCTTTCTTTAAGTTTTCTTATGCGGTTATCAATCATGCGTTGGTCAAGTTCTAGCTGACTTTCCCCCACCCCACGCATATAAAGCCCGCCCTTTTGTCGATCAAGGTGGGTCCATCCACGTACCAGACGGCTACGACCATGCTGGAATTGAGCAAGTTCGACCTGAAGTTTGCCTTCGTGAGTTCGCGCCCGGTCAGCAAAAATGTGAAGGATCAATTCGGTACGGGTCATCACTCGCGCATGGAGTAAGTCTTCCAGATTACGTTGTTGGGCTGGGGTAAGGTCGTGGTTGACGATCAGTAAATCGTCGTTGTTCGAGTTCATGGCAAGACGAATTTCTTCCGCTTTACCCTGTCCAACGAACCAGCGAGCGTGTGGTCGAGTCCGTGTCACGACGACGATAGCCCGGGGTTCAAGATCTGCGGAAACCACCAATTCCCGCAACTCAGCAACTTCCTTGTCACAGTTAACACCCGGTGCACGCACGTGCAAGAGCAGCGCTTGTTGTCCCGAAGGCGGTCGTTCAAAAAACATGGTGTGTCGTCATTTCGATCATGCAGTCAATGCAACGCTAACAATATGTTAGTTGTCGTCTTCGCTGGTTTCGACGTGGACATTTCTGGAAGGTTGAATGGTCGAAATCGCGTGCTTGAATATCATTTGACTGACCGCGTTGCGCAGCAAAACGACATATTGATCGAACGCTTCGATTTCTCCTTGCAGCTTGATTCCGTTCACTAAATAGATCGAAACGGGGATCTGTTCCTTTCGCAACGCATTTAGGTAAGGGTCTTGTAGAGACTGCCCTTTTGCCACCGTCGTTCTCCCGACCACTTCCCCGCGAGAAAAGTGCTCCGTTCGAGTTTTTCCTTCTACCCAACGAATCCACTATGGCAGAGACGTTAGTTTTTGCAACATGCTTTCGAGGTCTGCTGACAAGGGCGCTCGGCCGTCCAAACAACGCCAACCGCGAAGCCAAGTCNATTGTTTCTTTGCGAGTCGGCGCGACGCGACGAGAATACTGTGTCGCAAATCATCAGGGNCACCGCTCGTTTCCGATGCGTNTAGGAACTGCCNAATCTGCCGATATCCCACAGCGCGCATCGATGGAGCATTTATATCGATNCCCCAACGCTCGCGTAACGCNNCGACTTCCTCGACGAACCCCGCCTTCAGCATATCGTCGAGACGACTTTCTATACGGGGGTGAAGTTCCTCACGTGAAACCGTCACCGCAAACTCAACCAAATTGCAGTTGAGACGCTCCGATGCAGATTCCGCATTGGAATTACGCCATAACTCCGAGATCGGAATTCCAGTCGTTTGATAGACCTCTAGTGCCCGTTGAATCCGCTGGCGATTCCCTGGTTCAATCGNAGCGCCAGCAACGGGATCCACTTGAACTAATTCGCGGTGTAATTCTGACCAACCTTCTTGTTGGCCGCGTTGTTCGATATTTTCACGAATGGATGGGTCGGCCGAAGGCAATTTTGCCAAACCCTCCTTAAACACGTTGAAATACATCATCGTACCGCCCACTAGCAANGGAACTCGTCCTCGTTCCCAAGCTATGNGTATGGCTCGGTCNGCGTCTTCAATAAAATCTTGGGCAGAATAAGCCTCCGGAGGATCGCGTACGTCAACTAGCGCGTGCGGATTGTTCTGGAGAACCTTTTTTGAAGGCTTCGCTGTGCCAATATCCATACCGCGATATACCATCGCGGAGTCGACGCTGATAATGTCTGTGGGCATACGCGCCGCAATTTCTAACGCCAAGTCCGTCTTGCCGCTTGCCGTGGCTCCCATCAGAGTAACCACCCCCGGCCTTAGATTCCGGCGCTTCACTGGCCCCGCAAAAACAGACGATCAAGATCGGTGAGATTCTGGACGTGGAATGTTGGGCGGCCATGATTGCATTGGCCGGCGTTCTCCGTACGTTCCATTTCTCGAAGCAAAGCATTCATCTCCTCGATGGCGAGGCGCCGATTGGCTCTGATGGATCCGTGACATGCCATCGTGGCTAACAAGCTATCTCGGTGCTCAGCAAACCCATCGGACTGACCGAACTCCAACAATTCTCCAAGAACATCTCGCACCAGTTCCGTCGCGTCGTCTGTACCAATCAGTGAAGGCACTTCCTGAATACGTATCGTCGATGGACCCAACCGTTCAAGACCAATACCNAGACGATCAAAGTCCTCCATCAGAGTCTCAACCAAGTCTGCTTCCTGACGCGTCACTTCNAGANTAACGGGCACGAGCAAGCTCTGTTTGATCAACGTCTGATCCGATAGTGCCGATTTCATCTTTTCGTATGTGATTCGCTCATGCGCCGCATGCATATCCACGATGACCAAACCGTCTTTGTTTTCCGCGAGAATATAAGCCCCGCCGAGCTGTGCGAGAGCNTACCCAAGNGGGGGAATGGCGCCGTCCTCCGCGTCCACTGTATCTCGCTCTTCTGTCGCAAACGCGTCGACCGACCTTTCGACTTCAGCGCTAAGTTGACGTGGAAACGACGTCTGTATCCATGCGGGAGCCTTCGGCGCCGTGTTGCCTGTCGCAAAGCTGGCACGTTGCATCAAGTCATTCGAATCGCCAGGACGCACGTCACGCAACGCTCTGTTCAGCCTCCCGAATATGAAATCGTGTACCTGTCGCGAATGACGAAAGCGGACTTCGTGCTTTGTTGGGTGGACATTCACGTCGACCGCTTCGGGGGGGATTTCGAGATACACGACAAACACTGGTTGGCGTCCGTGGAATATCACGTCCCGATACGCTTGCCGAATCGCATGACCAACCACTTTGTCCCGAACATAGCGGGCGTTCACAAAAAGATGTTGTTGATCNGCGGTTCGTCTCGTATAGGTTGGCGATCCGATCCATCCGTGTAATCGAAGCTCATCTTGTTGTTCATCAATCTCGACNGCTTCGGCCAAGAAATCTCGGCCTAATAACTTTTCGATTCGATCGATCAAAACGTTCGTTGCGGNNAGTCGCTCAATCGTTCGCGTCCCGTGCTTGAGTTCAAANCTTACGCCNGGGTTCGCAAGCGCAAGTCGCCGTAGAGTCTCCGAGATGTGCGCGACTTCGGTTCGTTCAGTCTTCATGAACTTGCGCCGCGCGGGCGTATTGAAAAAGAGATCGCGAATCTCAACGCCAGTTCCCTGCGGATGCGCNGCCGGTGCATGGCGTTTTTCTTCGCCTCCCTCNACNGTTAGGGCCCACGCGCGATCACTTCCGACAGCTTTTGACGTCAGAGTTGTTCTAGCAACAGACGCAACACTAGCAAGCGCCTCTCCTCTAAAGCCCATGCTGGTAATAGACAAAAGGTCATCCGTAGTCGTAATTTTGCTGGTCGCGTGACGTTCCAGTGCCAGTCTCATGTCNTCATGATGGATACCGACTCCGTTATCAACCACTCGAATGAGCCCAAGACCAGCACCCTCAACCTCAACCGTTACAGCGGTGGCTCCCGCATCCAAGCTATTCTCAATCAGCTCCTTTACGATCGAGGCAGGTCGTTCAACAACTTCGCCCGCGGCGATTTGGTTAGCGACGGCAGCATCGAGTTTCTCGATTCGCATTGCTTCCTAACTCTCCTGTCCCAACCGCGGGATGATCAACACTTCGCCAGTTTTGATGACATTACCGCGCAACCGGTTGGCGCTGCGTATCGCAGCGGCACTCACATCATAGCGAAGTGCGATCTCAGAGAGAGTATCTCCCCGTTTAACCAAGTGACGGATGGTCTCAGAGTCACTGAGTACCGCAATCAGGCTCCCGGGAGGAGGATTTTGACGCATGTACTCTCGCACTCCATTAGCGATTGCTCGCGCAATTTGTTGTTGGTACTTGGAGGTCGCCAGCAGCCGAGCTTCGTTCGGGTTTGAAATATAGCCCGTTTCGACAAGAATCGAAGGTACATCAGGCGACTTCAACACGACAAAGCCTGCCTGTTCTAGCTGCCCCTTATGTAACCGAGCTACTTCTGACAGCGCAGCTAGTACCGTCTCACCAGCGTCAATCGAATGAACCAAGTTAGCGTCCATCGATAAATCTAGGAGCATTTCAGCAACACTGTCGTCGTAATCATCCAGTACGACTTTCCCGACCCCACCGATGAGATCTGATCGATTCTCGTTCTCGACGAGCCACCGCGCCGTCTCGCTCGTCGCCCGCTTCCGCGATAGCGCATAGACTGAGGCCCCACTGACCGCAGGACTTCTGAACGCATCGGCATGAATCGACACAAAAAAATCCGATCGTGCCTCACGAGCTAACCGCGGTCGCTTTCTCAAGGGTACGTAATAGTCGCCATCCCGCACCAATACAGCATTGAACCCCTTCGTGGCATCCAAATGACGCTTGACGCCTCGAGCAATTGATAGAACGACGTTCTTTTCAAAAATTTTATTAACGCCGATAGCTCCCGGATCCTCACCTCCATGACCCGCATCAATAGTGATAACCACATCCCGTTGGCCATCCAGTTGCGCTTGCACTACGCTTTTTTGTTCCGACGAACCCCAATAAAGATCAACCACCAACCGATGGCCGTACGGCCGAACCGGATTCAACGCAAACGTTTTAGGCGCCTTGACTGCTCGCTTTAGATCAAGGACGACACGGTAACTACCTTGCGGGCGCTCAGCTCGACGAATAGCCGCCACGACCCGGCTCTCAACTTGCGTCGGGTCAAGCTTTTGGCTCTTAGCGGTATCGTCGAGATCGACCACGACGCGTTTGGGATTGTCCAGCATGAAGACGTGATACTTCGTCTTAGAACGCGTGTCGAAAACCACGCGTGTGTAATTGGGAGCATCATGAACTCGAATGCCCTCTAAGCTATTGGTCTGGCCCAGACAAAACTGGACGAACAGCCCAACTGACACCAGTTTAGCTAGCAAAATCGTGTACCCCACGCTCTCAGACACGATGATCCGTGACATTGAGTACGCGACCCCCATCAATAATGCCCAACTCAATCTCCAGTTCCGGTTCGGGGAGCGCCGAAGCCCCTCGTGATGGCCACTCGACTAGCTTTAGAGCGTCGCTGCGTAGTAGGTCATCAATGCCGATATAGATTAGTTCCGCAGGGTCCTCGATACGATAAAAGTCAAAATGATAGATGGACCTACCAGCAATCTCGTAGGGTTCAACTAACGTATAGGTAGGGCTTTTGACGACCCCCCGATGCCCCCAAGACCGCAATAATCCCCGTACCAAAGTTGTCTTGCCTGCGCCCAAATCTCCATGGAGAAAAACAAGCTCTTGAGAGAGCTCATTCGCCAATTGGGCACCGGCTTCTAACGTTGCCTTTTCGTCTGGAAGAAGTAGTCCCTTAACTTCCACCGAACCTCTCAGCACTGGACGATTCTCCGTATGGCCTGAGGGATTCAACGATGTCTGATGCAATGATCGCGCGCCCATGAACACTTGTATTGGCGCGATCACCCGAAGATGCATGGAGCCATACACCCAGTGCAGCCGCAGTCGGCGCGTCTATCCCAAGGGCTTTGGCTGCAGCGACAATACCAGTCAACACATCACCGCTTCCCGCTGTCGCCATGCCGGAATTCCCAGCGATACAAATACCAAGCAATTCTCCACCATTGGCAATCAATGTCCCGGCGCCTTTGAGGACAGTCACCGCTTTATATTTTGCTGAGATTGTTCGTGCAGCGGTTGGTCGGTCGGCCTGGATTGAATCGGTCGTAATTCCCAACAGACGAGATGCTTCGCCCGGGTGAGGGGTGAGGATCGACCCGGCCGGCAATGACCACGATTCATGGGCTATGAAATTCAGGGCGTCGGCGTCCACCACACATTCCTTACCGCTATCCAGCATCCGTTGAAGAATCGCTCGGCCCCACGCCCCCTGTCCCAGTCCGGGTCCAACGGCAATAACATTCGCCCGATTGAGGAGAGATCCAATATCTTGTTGTCCATCGACCTCATAGACCATGACCTCCGGACGTCGAGCCACGATGGCGGACCGGTGCTCTGATCGAGTAATCACGCTGACAAGACCCGCTCCCGTTCGCAACGCCGACTCGGCTGCCAGCAGAACCGCGCCACACATGCCGTGATCGCCACCTACAATCAACACGTGACCAAAATTATTCTTATGGGCACCGATGGGTCGCTTCGAGACGGCCCGCTCACTATCTTTCCTCGGAATAACCGAGAGTCCCTGAACTTGTTCAAATGCGGCTTGCGGCGCGTCGAGTTCACTCAGTTCAATTTGACCCGCGAAGTCGACTCCCGGACCGGTGAAAAGACCCAGCTTGGCGCCGATAAACGTCGTCGTTAGGTCCGCTTTCACCGGCGATTGCGTACCGAGTGCGCCAGTATCAGCACTAATTCCAGTTGGTATATCCAATGCCACTACGGGTGCACCGTGCTCATTTATCAGATCGATACCTGCAACATAACTGTCACGGATTGATCCAACACTCCCTGTGCCTAACATCGCATCAACAACAACGTCACCGTCGAGAACGGTCGGGATTTCCGGAATTACGCCTTGTTCCAACGACCAGCGATAGGCGGTTTCCGCATCTCCTTTGAGACCCTCGACACTGCCGATTTGAATTAACTGGACCCGTATGCCGCGGTTATGTGCCAACCCAGCAACGATGTATCCATCGCCCGCGTTATTGCCACTTCCACAGACGACCGAAATCGATGCCGCACCGGGCCAACGATCACAAAGACGATCGAACGCAAACAACCCCGCACGTTTCATTAATGAAATTCCGGGAACGTCAAATTTATTGATTAGTATCCGATCTAAAGCGCGTACTTGATCGCCCGTATAAATTCGTGAGATAGCCCGCATATGAGAGATTATAGCGGGATGCACATCGACGAACTCGCCGCCCAGCTCGAAACATGGGCGTTAGATCTCGGCTTCCAACAGGTCGGAGTGACCGATACCGACCTCAACAATTACACCCCCGATTACAGGGCGTGGTTGGAACGACAGTTCCAGGGTGGTATGGCCTACATGGCACGCAATGTGGGCAAGCGGACTGACCCGTCTAAGCTCGTTCCCGGCACGGTTAGGGTGATATCGGTCCGCATGGATTATTTAACGGTTTCCCGTGGTGACATTTTGAACGACTCCAGTAGAGGCTACATCTCGCACTACGCGCTCGGTCGGGATTATCACAAAACCGTTCGGGGGCGCCTCCGAGCCCTTGCGAAACAAATAGAAATCCATGCAGGTGGGCAATACCGCGCTTTCACCGATTCCGCACCGATTCTAGAAAAGCCGCTGGCGGCCAAAGCGGGAATTGGATGGGTGGGGAAAAACACCCTCATCCTGAACGAAAGCGCTGGTTCGTGGTTTTTTCTTGGCGAAATTTTTACGGACGTCCCTCTACCCGTAAATACTGAGCTTCACGAAGATAAGTGCGGTGCATGTAAAGCCTGTATAAACGTTTGTCCGACCGGCGCAATCGTAGGGCCCAGGCAACTTGATGCGCGACGTTGCATCTCATACCTGACCATCGAGCACAAAGGTGTCATTGACGAAGAACTGCGTGAATTTATAGGCAATCGGATATTTGGTTGCGATGATTGCCAGTTGGTTTGCCCCTGGAACCGTTTCGCCCAGGCAAGTAATGAGTCTGACTTCGCCCCCCGCCACGGTTTAGATGATCCGACCCTAATAAAACTCTTGGCATGGAATGAAGCGGAATTTCTTGAACACACGAAAGGGATGGCGTTGCGCCGAATAAACTATTCGCAATGGGTCCGAAATCTCGCCGTAGCAGCAGGAAATGCCTCCTATACCCCTGAACTTATTCGAGCCGTCGATGAGAAGCTTTCCGAATCACGACGAATCGGCGACACACTGGCCAGTCAACACCTGGAATGGGCCGTCAAAAAACTCAATCAACATTAAAAAGATGGGTTCGATAGTGACGAAGTTCTGCGATCGACTCTAAAACATCGTCAAGCGCTCGATGATTGCCTTTCTTGATCACCTCGTCGAGGACCGTTGGCGCCCAACGTTGGGCCAACTCTTTGATGGTACTCACATCAACTATTCGATAGTGGAAATAACTTTCCAGACTAGGCATCTGCCGCGCCAAGAATCGTCGATCCTGCCAAATTGAATTTCCGCAAAGGGGCGCCTCTCCACGATCCACGTGGGAACTCACGAAATCTAGAGTCATTGCTTCTGCTTCTAACTGCGAAACGCCATGAGAAGCTATTCGATCTAAAAGCCCCGATTCCGAATGATGCTGTTGGTTCCACTCATCCATTAAGTCCATGGACTCCTTTGGCTGCATTATCGCAAGCGATGGCCCCTCAGCGACAATGTCGAGACCCGCTGTCGTCACCACTGTGGCGATCTCGATAATGACGTTAATTTCGGGATTCAGTCCCGTCATCTCGAGATCCATCCAAATCAAATGCCCAGACACTCAGACCCTCGCTTCATGAGCTAAAAAACAAAGCCTACGCTATTATCACGCCGGCTTTATGGTTACCCCTCCAACATTAATATCGCCCGACGAACTCTCGCACCTCCTGAACACACCGGGGGTTCAAGTTATTCAAGTTACCTCGTTAGAAGTTTATCGAGAAGGCCATATCCCCGGCGCTGTGCCTATTCTCCCGGACGATCTAATTTGCGGAATTCCTCCCGCGCCAGGCCGCCTACCGACCGTCGAAAAGCTTAACCGGGTTTTTGGGAATATTGCTTACGCACCCGATACAAAGATTGTCGTTTACGATGATGAGGGCGGCGGCTGGGCCGGTCGATTGGCATGGACGCTTGATGTCATCGGTCACGATCACTGGTGTTATTTAGACGGCGGTTTGCATGCTTGGAAGGCCAACGGCCTACCCTTGGTTACAACCCTTACTCCCGTCGAACCACACCACGTAAATCTCTCCGTCCGCTCGAAGCCGATCGCAGAAATTGACGATATTGCGCCTCGTTTATCAGATGACGATCTCCTCATCTGGGATTGCCGTTCGATTGACGAATACCATGGAACGCGGCGCTCAGCNGCGAGAGCGGGACACATTCCCGGAGCCAAGCATCTCGATTGGGTTGACCTCATCGACGTGAAAAACCACCGCACACTCATTAAAAACGCCGAAGCACTGCTTCGCGAACANGGCATCGTGCGCTCGAAAGANATTGTTACGCANTGTCAAACTCANCACCGATCCGGGCTCACTTATATGACCGCACGCCTACTCGGCTTTCCCCGNATTCGCGCCTACCATGGATCGTGGTCGGAGTGGGGTAATCGGACCGACACACCCGTCGAAACAGGACCGCCAACACCATCCTGATGTCTGCGGCACTACAATATATTTTGCCGAAACGGCTTGTCTCTCGCCTCGCTGGAACATTNGCTAAGGTCCGTTGGAGCCCACTAAAGAACTTCCTCGTTAAATCATTTATTCGTAGCTATCAAGTCGATATGTCCGTCTCCGGGCGCGAAACGCCCGAGGAATTTGAAACCTTTGCTGATTTCTTTTCACGAGAGCTAAAACCCGGACTACGACCCATCCCTTCCGACTCTACGACAATCACTTCCCCCGTCGATGGCGTTGTTTCGCGATCTGGAACCATCCACAGGGGCAACTTACTTCAAGCCAAGGGCCATAATTATCTTTTAACGGAACTAATCGGACACGACTGCGACGATCTCGACGGCGGTTCTTTCATGACACTTTATCTACATCCAAGCATGTATCACCGAGTACATGCACCCATCGACGCCATCTTAACGAAAACCATTGAAGTCCCTGGGAAGTTATTTTCCGTCAATAAACAAAGCGTCCGAGACATCCCCAACCTATTCTGTCGCAACGAAAGGCTTGTGTGCAGTCTACAAACCGACCTGGGCACCGTCCGACTTGTGCTCATCGGAGCCCTCATTGTGTCGAGTATCGCAACCAGTTGGGCCGGGCCGCAGTCCCCGTATCGACGTCGGGTCGAGCGCTCACCGCATGAAGTGCAATTTAACCGCGCCGATGAAATGGCACGCTTTACCCTTGGTTCGACGGTAATCGTTCTCGTCCCGCCTTCGGTCGGGATATTGGACGATCTCGAATGCGATACCTCCATCAACATGGGCGAGCGTATAGGCTTTACACACGATCGAACGGAAAGGCCATAACAGCGTTCAACGATTCGTGGTCGCCCGCTATGGCGAGTAGCCTGTCTAATCCAACCGCAACGCCAGCACACGCGGGCAATCCCTGACGCATGGACTCGAGTAGGAATGGATCTTGGGCCATCATCGGTAATCCCAATTCATGGCGTTCCCGATTATCAATATCCATCCGGCGCTGAAGTTCGTCGGCATCTGTGAGTTCGTGATAACCGTTAGCAATTTCGACTCCCTTGATCACCAGTTCGAACCGATCCGCCACGACGTTTTTCTCGAGTTGCTGTGTCTTGGCCAATGCGGCTTGGTCGACGGGGAACTCCGTAACAAACACTCGTTCGAATGGGAGGCGTTGAAGCGCGTTTGCAATCAAGAAGTCGACGCCATCCGATCGCCCGGTAACGTTATCGAGCCCTTGATCCCGAGCCACCTCTGCCACTCTCAGATCCGAATCACCGTATACATCGAGGTCAAACTCAGTCTCCAATAACTGTCCTACTGTGCAGTATTGGTAATCACATCCGCCGAGAATCAAATCGACTAATTCAGTAACCTCAACGATTAATTGGCGTGAATCAAAGCCCAGTCGATACCATTCGAGGATCACAAACTCGGGGTTATGACTTCGACCTTCCTCCCCCTGTCGAAAAGCGGGACATATCTGGTAGATGGATGGCGCGCCCGCCGCCATAAGGCGCTTCATTTGAAATTCAGGCGATGTTTGCAGGTAATGTCCCGAGTTGGTTTTGAAGCTCGCTATGGTCGGCTCAGTCACCCCGTAGTGAGCAAGTATTGATGTTTGAACCTCGAGCACATTTTTTTTGCGGAAAAAATCGCGAATCACACCAAGGACGCGTCCCCGCTCAAGCAGGTTCTCGAGCGAACACGATGGCCGCCATGGAATCAATCCTTGGTGCGCCCTACATATTCGCTGGTACGCGTGTCAACGCGCAAAACGTCGCCGATTTCAACAAAGAGCGGCACTTTAATAATCGCTCCGGTCGACAGTTCGGCAGGTTTGCTCCCTCCCTGAGCAGTATCACCCCGAATCCCAGGATCGGTTTGAGTGACTTCAAGTTCGACAAAATTCGGCGGCGTGACCGATATCGGCTCACCGTTCCATAGCGTAACACTGAGGACGTCTTCCTCATTTAACCAGTCTTTTGCGGCACCGACTGCGGCTTCATCGGCAGCAACTTGTTCATAACTCCCATCCATACGCATGAAGTGCCAGAACTCACCGTCGGTATATAGATACTGCATATCCAGGTCCATTACGTCGGCGGCCTCAATGGACTCGCCACTCTTAAATGTCCGCTCCCAAACGCGACCCGACTTTAGATTTCGGAATCGAACCCGATTGAACGCCTGGCCTTTACCGGGTTTTACGAATTCATTGTGGAGAATTGAACAAGGTTCACCTTCTAGGAGAACCTTCAATCCTGAACGGAATTCGTTAGTAGAATAGGCCGACACGTGCTCTTACCCAAACAGTGAACGCAAAATGATACCGTCGATTCCAGTTCCTTGGCAGGCCAAAGCATGGCAAACGGAGCTTTCCCGCGCCATCACTGATGTCGAGGATCTAGCCAACATACTTGGACTTTCGCTGGATGACATGGACTGGGATCCGAACCCAACTTTTCCTATGCGGGTGCCGATGCCATATGTATCACGTATGCGGTGCGGTGATCGCAGCGATCCGCTTCTGCGGCAAGTGCTCCCCGAACTGGCGGAAAAAAACAGCCCACTCGGTTTCGAGTCCGATCCTTTGCAGGAGACATCGGCAACTCTGTTCCCAGGTCTTGTGCAGAAATACCGCGGACGAGTATTAATTATCGCGGCCGAGAACTGTGCGGTAAATTGCCGGTATTGTTTCCGGCGAAACTTTCCTTACGCGTATCATCGCCATGACAGTACATTTCCGATGCTGGAGCACATTAGGGACGATCCTTCGATCCACGAAGTGATTTTATCGGGCGGAGATCCCTTGATCATGCCCGACGCACGCTTGAACAACCTTGTGGAAAGTATCGAGCAGATCCCGCACGTGAAGCGATTGCGAATTCATACGCGCCTTCCCGTCGTTATCCCTCAGCGGATTTCCGAACCATTGATCGAGATGCTCGTAAATACCCGCTTGCGCACGCTGATCGTCGCACACTTTAACCACGCGAACGAAATTGACGACCATGTTGCAGTTGCTTTTACAGTATTGAGGCAAGCTGGCATACCGCTCCTAAACCAAAGCGTGTTACTCGCGGGTGTAAACGACAACGTAGAATCGCTATGCAGTCTGTCTGAGGCACTTTTTGAAGTTGGTATTCTTCCGTACTACTTGCACTTGCCCGACCGAGTAACCGGTACCTCCCATTTCCATGTCGATATTGATACCGCACTCCGTTTGCATGGCTCAATTCAAGGTAAGTTGCCAGGGTATCTCGTTCCTAAGTTAGTCCAAGAAGTTCCGGGGCGACCCGCCAAAGAATTGATTGCATCGGCTTCCCTGCCACCAACTTCTCCGCGAATCAACGCTCGCGGATGACCTGATGAAACCATCAGCTCCCCAACATTCACCTCCAACATCATCAACAAACGAGCCGCACACACAGAAAAATATCGTTTTTGTTACTAAGCCATGGCTCATTAGGTATCGATGGTGTTGAGAATCCAACTAACAGAAGCGATTTCGCATTCCAAAAGGCTTCTCGTAGGGGTCGCCGTAACATATGTTTTCGCCGTCTGTGTAGTTTTATCCATTTGGCACTACACCGCGTTGAGCCACGGCTACTCTCGACTCGACGCCTTCGGAAATACTGCTGCACATCGGCTTTCAGAGCTTGCGGTCAAACCACTTTTAAGCAACGACAATCTAGCGCTCAGTGCCCTCACTCATGACATGGCCATGTTCAATGAAATTGCTGGCATAAGTGTTTATAGCGTTGACGAACAACTACTCGCAGTTGCAGGAAATTATTCGCCTCGTTCAACCCTACCTACGTTTAGTCAAGAAGTTGCAGTGCAAGACACCATCGCCGGCCACGTGCGGATTATCGTCGACCCCGATGCGTTTCAGACATCACTTTCCGACAAGGTTCTACAGTCTTTTTGGTTGTGCGTAACGGGGTTGCTCGCCGTTATTGGGATAGTGATCGGGTTGTCGGTGCGTACCAACTTGTCGAAACCTGACAGGCCGAACGAAGATGGAATCCCCTCCCCCGCGAGTGCCTTCATATTAGTGGTCAACGTATTTAACCAAATTAGCCTCCCCGCCGAAGCGAAAACCAGGGCTATGTCCATCGCCACGGCTCGNTCAAATCGGGTTGCAAACCTCTACGCTGCCCGAGCGACTTCGCTGACGGGAACCGGCATCGCGCTAGCCTTCGACCAAACCGACGCGCAAGATCGAAGCTTCGAGGTCGTCTGCGCCGCTTTGCTACTTAGTAGGGCGCTCGATGCCATGAATCACGACCACTACGTGGAAGAGCGGCCGAAAATCCGNTTTCGATTCGGNNTGCACNTCGGCCCCNTCTGCACNACGCTCGACGANCTGCTNTCNACCGACAACGCCCGTGATGCAGTGTTACTTTCGGCTTTGGCTTCAGACGGACATCTCGCGGTTAGTGAGGATGTTATGGCTAACATCTCACGTACGGAAAGAATCATTGGGCACATCAAGGACAATCCAGCTGCCGTCTCCCTGATTTCGACGTCGCGTCGATACCATTTGGTCGAAGGTGTCACTCCCGCTTACCAATCGCTTATCGAACGTCAAGCGGAGCTCATCATCGCTCAAGCTATGTAAGTTTTAACGTTGAGGTCGTCTATCGGCTATTACCGTTCAACCTCCATCCGGTCTATCTTCTGAAATCCCCGCGGTAACTTGCGCCCACGGCGTGCCCGTTCACCCATGTAATTCTGCATGTCTTGAACCCGCATGCCCAGATGACGTTGACCCGCGCGCAAGATCAACCGATCGCTCTGACCGAAGGTGGTAAGCCCGATGATGTACTCCTCCCGGGCCTTCAAACTCGCGGTCGGAATATTCATAAGCTTGCTTCCTTTACCGCGATTGAGTTCGGGAACCTGACTTAATTCGAATACGAGCAATCGACCTGTATTGGTAATCACCGCTACGAACATATCTTCAAACACAATCGATGGCGGCAACGCGAAGCTACCTTTAGGTACATTGAGAACTGCTTTCCCCGATCGATTCTTGGTCACCATTTCTTTCAATGGCCCCACAAAGCCATAGCCTGCGTCGGATCCCAAAAGCACCCTGACGTCGCCCGCAGCCAAACCAACGAACCTTGCTTCTGGTGGCGGATTCAATCTGCCCGTAAGGGGTTCCCCCTGCCCCCTGGCCGACGGTAGCGTCCGCGACTGTANNGTGTACGCCCGGCCTGTCGAATCGAAGAAGACGCAGTGTTCATTTAGTCGGGTATGTACGGCACCCGCATACGAGTCTCCAGGGCGATAGGCTAGATCTTCTGGGGTCACCTCGTGACCTTTAGCAGATCGCACCCAGCCCTTATCGGACATGATCACCGTCACCGGATCATTACTGATCAAATCTTCATCCGAGAACGCGACAGCTTCTTCCTCAACCGCGATTTTAGAACGTCTTGCGTCGCCGTATTCTTTGGACACTGCCTTCAACTCATTCTTGATCAACGTTTTTAGACGCGCTTTAGAACCAAGTGTTTTCTTGAGGTCAGCAGATTCGTCTCGCAACTCTTCACGTTCAGTCTCGAGTTTCTCTTCTTCAAGTTTCGCAAGTTGTCTAAGTCGAAGGTCAAGAATAGAAGTTGCCTGGGCTTCCGATAGTTCAAATTGCGCGATCAGCTTACTTTTGGGATCTTCTTCTTCGCGAATGATCCGTATAACTTCGTCCAAATTGACATACGCGAGGAGCAGTCCCTCCACAACGTGTGTACGTTCGGCAATTCGTTTGAGACGGTATTCGATGCGCCGCCGCACCGTTTCTTGACGGAACTTAAGCCATTCTTTGAGCAACTCTCGAAGGCCGAAAACCCGCGGCCGTTTGTCTAACGCAATGACGTTGAAATTCATACGATGACTACGCTCAAGATCCGTNGTCGCAAATAGGTGGCTCATAAGACGATCGATATCAACCCGATTCGAGCGAGGTACTAAAATCAAACGAGTCGGATTTTCGTAATCAGACTCATCGCGAAGATCCACAAGCATGGGTAGTTTTTTTGCCTGCATTTGTTGCGCAATTTGCTCGAGTACCTTCGCCGGCGAGACTTGATACGGTAGCGCGGTAATGACTACCTCGTCTTGCTCACGGACGTATTTAGCACGGGTCTTAACCGACCCACGTCCGGTTTCGTACGCCTCTTCGAGTTCCCGTTGATCAGTGATGATCCGCGCCTCGGACGGGAAATCGGGACCTTTGATGCACCCTAGAAGATCGCCCAGGCTGGCTNACGGACGGTCCAACAATAAAATACACGCCGCAACTACTTCCTTAAGGTTGTGCGGTAGAACGTCTGTGGCCATACCGACCGCAATTCCNGTACANCCNTTCAACAAAATGAAGGGTANCCGNGCNGGNAGNANNTCNGGTTCNTCCCGNGTCCCATCGAANTTNGGAGNNAAATCGACTGTNCCCTGGGCNACCTCNGTCAGAAGTANNGNCGCGTNATNNGCTAATCGAGCCTCCGTATANCGNGCNGCNCCNAAAGACTTGGGNTCGTCNGGCGCNCCAAAATTGCCTTGNGGATCCACNAGCGGATATCGAAACGAAAAGGATTGNGCCATTANCACCATGGCTTCATAACACGCACTATCTCCATGTGGATGGAACTTGCCGGTCACCTCGCCTACCGTCCGTACGGACTTCGCGAACTTGGCTTGATGATGAAGTCCCATTTGGGACATCGCGTAGACGATTCTCCGCTGAACCGGTTTAAGTCCGTCTCCAATGTGAGGCAATGCGCGGTCATTGATCACATACATCGAATAGTCGAGGTATGCTTTCTCGGTGTAAGACCTCAGTGGCACAACTTCGATGTCTCCACTGGTATCTAGGGTCATCGTTTCCCTCCGTTCGGATCTAGTCTAGTCAAATGATGCCTGATCTCCTTTTGCCTCAAGCCACGCACGACGGTCTTGAGAGCGTTTTTTTGCAAGCATCATGTCCATCGTCTCTTGAGTTTTACTGTCGGAATCAACCGTTAATTGCACCAATCGGCGCGTGTCGGGGGCCATCGTGGTCTCGCGCAATTGAATAGCGTTCATCTCCGCCAGCCCCTTGAATCGCTGAACCGAGGGAATCCCCCGTCGATTCTCCGCAGCGATCTTGTCAAGAATCCCCTCTTTTTCAGATTCGTCCAACGCGTAGAAGACTTCTTTACCTAAATCAATTCGATACAACGGCGGCATCGCGATATAGATATGTCCTGCTAGGACTAATGCCTTGAAGTGTTTTAAGAAAAGCGCACACAGAAGCGTTGCAATATGCGCACCGTCAGAATCCGCGTCCGCAAGAACACACACTTTGCGATAGCGCAAGCCATCTAAATTGTCATCACCCGGTTCCACACCAAGCGCAATCGATATGTCGTGCACTTCCTGAGATGCAAGCACCTGTGAACCATCGACTTCCCAGGTATTGAGAATCTTACCTTTCAACGGCATCACCGCTTGGAACTCGCGATCTCGTGCTTGCGTTGCGGAACCACCGGCTGAATCTCCCTCGACTAAAAACAACTCCGAACGGTCGGCGTCTTGTGACGCGCAATCCTTGAGTTTTCCCGGAAGCGCAGGACCCGCGGTTATCTTCTTACGCGCGACTTTTTTGCTTGCTTGAATTCGTTGCTGCGCGTTGGCGATCGCTAATTCGGCAATCCGTTCCCCATCTCCATGATGTTCGTTCAACCAGAGACTGAACGCGTCTTTAGCAATGCCGTTAACAAAAACAGCCGATTGGCGCGACGACAAACGCTCCTTCGTCTGACCCGTAAACTGAGGTTCAGCTAGCTTCGTGGAAAGTACGTAGGCACATTGATCCCACAGATCTTCTCCGGTTAGCTTGATCCCTCGAGGCAACAAATCGCGAAATTCGCAAAATTCCCGGAGTGCCTCGGCAAGTCCACTGCGTAATCCGTTGACGTGGGTGCCGCCCAGCGGCGTCGGAATCAAATTCACGTAACTCTCCGTGATGAGTTGGCCTCCGTCTACCACCCATTGAAGAGCCCATTCCGCAGCTTCCTGATTGCCTTCAGCGGCGTGAACAAAAGGTTCTATTGGAATGCATTCACCCTCGAGTCCCGATTCTAAATATGTTCGTAGACCATCTTCGTAACACCATGTTTGGGTATCCGCCTGCCCTTCCTTCTCCTCGATTGAAAGACTCATCGTCAGGCCCGGACACAACACAGCTTTCGCTCTTAGTAGGTGCCGTAAAGGATTTTCGGCGATACGTGTTGTATCGAAATAAGTCTCGTCTGGAAGGAAGTGAATGCGCGTTCCTGTATTACGCTTGCCGACCGTATCAATCTCTTTCAACAGATTCTTCGGCTCGCCACTTTCAAACCGCTGCGAATACAGGCTCCCATCGCGCTTGATGTCTGCAATCAGCCACTTGGATAAGGCGTTGACCACCGAAACGCCGACCCCATGTAAGCCGCCTGCAAATTTGTAGTGTTCGTTATCAAACTTCCCCCCCGCATGAAGCTTAGTCAAAATGAGCTCGACCCCCGAGATCTTATGCTCCGGGTGAATGTCTACGGGCATACCTCGACCATCATCGATAACCTCAACGGATCCGTCAGCAAATACCGTCACTTCGATTTCACGAGCATGCCCAGCCAGGGCTTCGTCGACACTATTGTCGACGACTTCTTGCACGAGGTGATTGGGACGCGACGTATCGGTATACATACCGGGTCGACGACGGACGGGTTCAAGCCCCGATAATACTTGGATGGATTCAGCAGAATAGACTTTTGCCATCAGTGCTTCGTGTCTTTTAGGTTCAAGGTCATTTCAAAGTCGTACGCCCGATCAACACGTGTCTTTATCGAGCCTTCTGCATCGAGATCAAGCCAGCGAAAACCAGGGCTCGCCGACTCGACCGAAAATCGCTTGGGATCAGATCCAAACTGAAAACACGTGGCGGGTGTTGCCAAAAATCGTGTTTCGCCCACGGTGCCGTCGAACTCCTGATGAATATGGCCGAAGATGTAACCTCGAGCTCGTTCGTTGCTCACCAGTGCGTCGACCAGTTCGTCACCACCTTCAATCCGATGTACGTCGAGCCAAGACGTCCCGATCTCAACTGGCGCGTGGTGACCGACCACCAACACCGGACCGGAATCTTCAACAATTTCGTTGATCAATGATTCAATCTGAGCCGCGTCGACACGACCGCCCACTTCGTCGTCCACGTGGGTGTCGATCCCCGTTATGCGCCACCCATTCATGTCGATTGTTGCCGTCGGCAATTCCTGCGTAAACGGGACCCCAATGTCGTGATTCCCTGGAACACACAGCATTGGTCCATCAAAGTATTCGCGCACGAGATTTAAGAACAGCCGATAGGTCGCCGGCTCCGCGAATTGTGCGATGTCGCCACTACCGATCAATACGTCCGGGCGCTCCTGTAGAAACGCTCGGCTGAGTACTGCCCGCAGACTGTCGTACGTATTAATTCCTAGAAGAGTGCCGTCTTTGGTAGGAAACAAATGGGTGTCCGTTACCTGTAATACCCTCAGCGATTCACCCACTTTCGGTTCTTCGTTTATCAGTATTCCCTATCAAGCTTGTGGATGCTGCCTCGCTTTATCGAATCGTTAAGACATTTTCATAGGGTACGTCGCTCGACGCGCCAAATGTCAAACAAAATCCGAGAAACTCGCCTAGGAACCGATTAATTTGCTTCTTCTCGTCGCGTTGACGCATCTTCGGATTGGGGTATCCATATATGGCTTCGAAACGTCGTTGGTTTTGAATCTCTATCACCTCCGCTGACTTCGCGTCGTGATACACGCGAATACGAATACTGTTTGACGGTGCCACAGATGAAGTTTCTTGCGTCAACAAAATCACCGACGTGTATCGACTTCGTTCAAGCACGCTCAAACGAACGTTGACGACTTCTTCACCAAAACAAAGCAGTAGGTTGCGGTGATCAACCTCGGCATGGTCCGGAAATAACTTGACGATCCGCGCATAGTTTTGATCACACTCGGCCATGTGTTCGACGAGATCAATTTTATAACGTCGGGGTTCCCTCACGAGCCTGCATAAACTCAGATTTCGAAGTCTGGATTCTAACTGCAGCCTCGCGAGGTAGGAAGCAGGAAGCTTCTAGTGAGCGAAATGTAACCTTGACGTTACCATTCGCTTGTAGTAAATGTAACGCATAGGTTACATTTCTAGTGGACGTATTACTTGAACAAGAGCCCCACAATTAATTTTCAAATCGTCACCCGTGATTCGAATGAAGGTCATGTATCGACTATACGAACGACTTCCCGCTTATTTGGTAGAATCGCCCGCTTGCCCCGCGAAGTCCGCCACATGAAGTTCACTTTTACCGCCGTCATCCTGCTGATCCTCTGCCCATTGACGCAAGGCGCAAATCTGGAAGACGTCTATCGGGCTGCCAGAGACAACGACCCAGTTTTAGGACAGGCCGTCGCTGGACGACTGGCGCAAAAACAAACCGTGGTGCAATCACGGGCCTCGCTATTACCCACGGTATCGGCTTCGGGGTCAAAGTCCGAACAGACACGATCTTACGGATCCCGACTCGACATGAATCCAGCGAGCCCGACGTTTGGACAGACCTACCGGCCTGAGGATGAAGACTTTGAAGGTCATAACTGGTCCGTCAACCTGCGCCAGCCCATTGTCAATGTGGCGAACTGGTTTAACTGGCGGTCTGCCAAGGCACTTTCTTCACAGGCCGACTCGGACTACCAAGCAACCGAATTGGCTCTCTACACGAGAGTTGCGGAGGCTTATCTAAACGTCCTCCGTGCACAAGCGCGCCTCGATTCAACCTTGGCGAGTGAGCAAGCAGTAAAGCGTCAACTTGAGCAAACGCAACAACGTTTTGACGTAGGACTCGTCGCGATCACGGATGTACTCGAAGCGACAGCCGCTTACGACAACGCCATTGTCAATCGAATTCAGTTTACTGGCGACCAGGGTATCTATTTTGAAAGCTTGACGACCATCACGGGAATAGGTTTCGACACCATCGACGGATTAAGTACGCGTTTACCGATTGTCAATCCGGATCCACGGGACGAAAACGAGTGGACCAACGTCGCGTTGACGAGCAACCCGCAACTCCAATCGGCTCGTGATGCCTTACGCTCAGCAGAAAGCAGCTTGCGTTCGCGTCTCTCCGGACATTTACCGACCGTGGACTTTAGCGCTGGTTACAACGAAAGCTTCTCGGGTGGGCTTTCTTTCTACGGAAATCGAACCTCAGGCAACACGTACTCACTCTCCGCTTCGTTGCCTATATTTCAGGGTGGTGCCGTGCATTCCCGATTCACCGAACAACGACACCGCGTACAGCAATCCAAAGAACGGGTACGCGAGCGAGAACTGACGACAGCCAGAGACACTCGAAATTTCTTCCGCGCAGTATCGACGGATGTGGCTCGTGTTGAAGCGCGCCTTAAGGCGATTAAATCACGGGAGTCGGCTCTCGAAGCAGTCCGAACTGGGTATGAGGTCGGAACGCGCAACATTGTCGAGTTGCTCCAGGCACAACAGAATTTATTTTCTTCGCAGTACGATTATGCGGACTCAAGATACAACTACGTTCTCAATCTGTTGCGCTTAAAACAGACAACCGGCGTGCTTTCGGAAGAAGACATCCTCGAAATCAGCGCTTACACGGACACAAACAATCCCGTGCAAAAAATAACGACATTATCCGGGCGCTAAGTCCACCGACATTCCAACGTTATTCCGCAAGACGACGAATGAGATCACTGGAAATCCGCTCAATCGCACCTCGATTATTCGATACCACCTGACGCGCAGCACGTCCCTCGGCCTCTCTTCGTCCCTCGTCCCTCAGTAACGAACCCACACAATTGGCGAGTTCGTCTGCGTTATNAGCCAAATGCAAACAACCCGCGACTTCAAAACGTTGCGTCACCTCGGCGAAATTGATGCGGTTCGAGCCCATCACCGTAGGCACTCCATGTATCGCCGCTTCAATCGGGTTATGACCTCCCGTGTCGTCAAGACTACCGCCCACGAAGGCAACTTCGGCCGCGCCATATAGATAAATCAAGGTCCCCATTTCGTCGCCCACGAGTACGTCGGACGGCTTAGGATCACTTGATAAGGTAGCGACATCGAATCCGTACGCCTTTGCCANTCGCACGACTTCCGGNGTCCTCGGCGGATGACGGGGCACCAAAATCANCGAAAGGTCACGATATTCCTGACCCAATCGTTTATGGGCTTGCAGGACCACTTCCTCTTCGCCCGGATGGGTACTACCCGCGATCCAAACCCTCTTGCCAAATCGCCAGTTATTTTCGAACTCAGCTCGTCGCNAATCGATGTCGTCGGGAAACTGAATATCGAACTTCACACTTCCCGTCACGCTCAAAATCTCCCGTTCAACTCCTAATCCTACGAAGCGTTCAGCAGTGTCTTGATACTGGCAATAAATATGCGTCATGCTCGTTAAAGTACTTCCCATAAGACCGGTCAGGCGCCGATATCCNATCGCCGAACGTTCAGAGAGGCGGGCGTTGACGAGGTAGACCGGCACGTTTCGTCGTCGACACTCGCGAATGGTGTTTGGCCACAACTCCGTTTCCATGAGAACTAGAGCCCTGGGTNCCACGCTATCCATAAACCGTCGCACNGCCTTGGGGAAGTCGTAGGGGCAATAACAATGTTCCACCTCCATTCCCAAGTGCTTCCGTACTTCCGCCGAACCACTTGGGGTTGTCGTCGTTACCAAGAACGGGACATCCGGCATGGTCTCTTTGATAGCGCGAATTAGTGGCACTGCGCCCAACGTCTCCCCCGCGGATACCGTATGGAACCAAACCCCTTGACGCGGTATGGGCATGGGAACAAACCCGAGGCGTTCGACTCGACGCTCTCGGTACGCGGGTTCGTGGCGACCGCGGATCCAGAGACGCAGCCAAACCAACGGCCACGCCATACGCGACAACACGCTGTACATCAATTCCGACAAAGAAAGCTCATCACGACACGCTGGCCGTTCTTATACACCCGCACTCGATTCCGTTCGACCTTGCTATAAGCGACGTGATCCAAACTGTTAGAATACCGCCATGCCGTTTCGACTAGTGTCACCGGCTCATTGGCCCACATGGCTACTGATGGCCATAGCCTTTTTTGTTGTCCGACTACCCATACATTACCAATTCTGGTTAGGTCGACTGATCGGGAATCTTTTTCAACGCATTGGTGGAAGGCGGGCTCGGATTGCCGCCCAAAATATCGACCTTTGTTTTCCAGATCTCAGTGTCCAGGAGAAACAGCGTCTCTTGAAACAGGTTTTCGCGTCCACCGGGATTGCGGTCATCGAGACTGCTTACACTTGGCTGCGACCAATAGANGCGTTACTTCCACGTGTACAGTTCCAAGGATTGGAGGTATTNGAAACGGCGGTAAACGAGGGCAANGGGGTGCTTTTGGTAGGTGCCCATTTCGCTGTATTGGATCTCGGAGGCGCATTTCTAGCCGCTCACTTTGACTTCGATTGCATCTACCGGACAAGCCGAAATTCCGTGATTGACTACATCAGTCTACGTCGTCGGAATTCCTTATACGGCCGCGTCATTGAACGAAGTGATATGCGCGCTACCGTTCGTCAATTGCGTCAATCTCGAACGATTTGGTACGCCGCTGATCAAGACAATGGTCGACGACACTCCGTATTCGCCCCTTTTTTTGGGATCCCAGCAGCAACGATCAACGTCACTAGTCGTCTCGCGAAGATTTCTGGTTCGCCGGTCATTTTTATGAGCCATTTTAGGAACGAATTAGACTGCTCCTGGTCGGTACGTCTACGCCGCATAACGGATTACCCAACAGGCGACGAGATCGCCGATGCAACCCTGATGAATCAAGTCATCGAACGCGAGATCCTTACTGATCCCTCCCAGTACCTATGGCTACATCGACGGTTCAAGACCATGCCCGATGGAACCCGAAAATACTAACTCGTTCAGACCTCACACGGGCTCGGGTTCACATCAAACAGGATCTGTGACCAAGGCATGCCAATCTGGGTGTGCATCACGTTTTCCGCGAACCTGATCAAAATAGAGCGCTTGCAGTCTGAGTGTTACCGATCCGGGTTTGCCATCACCAATCGTTCGTCCATCAAGCTCGCGAATCGGCAAAACCTCCGCAGCCGTTCCGGTAAAAAACGCTTCGTCGGCAATGTAGACTTCGTCCCGCGTAATCCTCCGTTCGATGACCGGTATATTCAATTCTCGCGCGAACACCAAGACAGTATCGCGTGTAATACCCGGCAGGCACGATGTTAGTTCGGGCGTATGGATCACCCCATTTTTTACNAGGAAAAAGTTTTCTCCACTTCCTTCGGCCACGTAGCCTTCGTTATCAAGCAGAAGCGCCTCATCGCAGCCGCTGTCAATTGCTTCTCGAAGAGCCATGATCGAGTTGATGTAGTTTCCATTCGCNTTCGCTTTGCACATGGTGATATTGACGTGATGTCTGGTGTATGACGACGTCCGGACGGTAATACCCAGTTCCCGAGACTGCGGGTCCATGTAGTCTGGCCATGGCCAACAAGCGATCGCAACATTGACCGTTAGTCCGTCTGCTCGCAATCCCATGGCCTCGGATCCGAGATATGCGACTGGGCGCAAATATCCTTCGTTCAGATTGTTGAGTGCAAAAACTTCTTTTTGGGCTGCATTTAGCTCCGATTCACTAAATGGGATATCNAGGCGCAAGATCTGTGCGGAATCAAAAAGTCGTCGTGTGTGATCTTGCAACCTGAAGATGCANGGGCCACTCGATGTGTCATAGGCGCGGACACCTTCGAATACTCCGACCCCGTAATGCAATGTGTGGGTCAGTACGTGGACCTTAGCGTCACGCCATTCAATCATTTCGCCATTCATCCAGATCGCACCGTCTCGATCCGCGAAGCTTGTTTCAGTAACCATGGTGACTCCGTATTTCGACAGACAAGACTAGCGCAATAGCGGTTTACAGACATNGATGCCAAGCAGCGCATTCTTATTGGAATACTTCCTCGCAGCACATACCTTAGCTGGATAGGACGGTTCGACGCGCTACGACAAACTGTGCAGAATGCCTGCCCTCCGTTAGTACCACGAGTTAAATGAAACTCCCCGACACTCTTGCGATGTTGAGAACCCTTGTCAGCGAGCCCTCTACAAGCTCCGTTGCTGCGTCGCGAGATCAAAGTAATCTGGCGGTTGTCAATCATCTTGCGAATTGGCTTCAGAGCTTAAAGTTCGACGTCGACGTCCTACCCCTCCCCAACAAAAGCGGGAAAGCGAACCTGATCGCCACTCTTGGTTCGGGTGAGGGAGGATTGGTTCTATCCGGTCATACGGATACCGTGCCTTGCGATGAAAAGTACTGGGACACGGATCCTTATACGCTCACCGAAATTGGCCCGGNCGTCCATGGACTCGGTTGCTGTGACATGAAAGGGTTCTTTCCGATCGCTTTGGAAGCAGCGTCNCTTTTTGCTCGNAAGNCGCTCAACAAACCACTCACGATTCTNGCAACTTCCGACGAAGAGTCCTCAATGGCGGGTGCCCGACAATTGCTGCNCGATGGAAGACCCAAGGCAGACGCCGCTATCATCGGCGAACCCACTGGACTGCAGCCGATNATTGCCCACAAAGGCGTTCTGGCNCTTTCCATCACCTTAGAGGGTGCGGGGGGACACGCGTCCAATCCAAACCTCGGTTGCAACGCGCTCGACGCCATGCATGCCGTAATCNAAGATCTGCTTGTCTATCGTCAGNAATTGGCCAAGACCCACACAAACTCGACTTTTGAAATCAACGTTCCGACCCTTAATTTAGGGTGCTTGCATGCTGGTGATAGCCCCAATCGGATATGTGAAACCGCCGAATTACAAATTGATCTGCGGCTATTACCTGGAATGGAAAACGANGAGCTGGTTGACACCATTCAACATCGACTTTCCCAAACAATAGCAAGTCATGGGACGAGACTTTCGATCACTCGGATCAACGAGGTGCCGGCCTATCAGACATCTGAGGACGGCGAATTGGCAAAGACTTTGGCGANTTTGAGCGGTCGCTCCCCAGGAACGGTGGCCTTTGGCACCGAGGCGCCATTCCTGCAAAGCCTNGGCATGGAAACCGTAGTCTTTGGCCCNGGGTCGATCGACCAAGCCCATCAACCAAANGAGTACNTNGATTTGANTCAGTTATCCACGGCNCGCGAGACGCTAGAACAAGTCATCCACCATTACTGTTCCTGAGCGAGATCTAGCGCTCGATCGACCGAAGGCTGATCCTCTAGATGTAGNGCACTNCGTGCGTCNGACGTTCTAGTGATCGAAGTCGCAAGCAACTCTTGCAAATTGCAGATATGAGTGTCTCGTCAGACACTGACAAATTTCCCCTAGCTCTTCATATACCAGTACCATCGCAGACTCGAAGCGAACGTACTGGCCTCTTCTCACCATGAGCAACAAAAGACCCTACTCATCCGTCGTTGTCGACGGCGTTGAACAAGCGCCCAGTCGCGCCATGCTTTATCCGGTCGGATTCAGTGAGGAGGACTTCAACAAACCCCAGATCGGTATTGCCTCGACGTGGAGTCGCGTAACCCCCTGCAATATGCACATTAATGAACTTGCCGAAATGGCGGCAAACGGTGCTGATCAAGCTGGTGCTAAGAGTGTTTTATTTAACACAATCACGGTTTCCGACGGTATCTCCATGGGTACCCCGGGAATGCGGTATTCGCTGGTATCGCGCGAAGTTATCGCCGATTCCATAGAAACGGTCGTTGCCGCCCAAGGTTTTGACGGGTTCGTAGCCATCGGCGGATGCGACAAAAATATGCCGGCATGCGCCATTGCCATGGCTCGATTGGATCGACCCAGCGTTTTTGTATACGGCGGTACCATTCAGACAGGGACGAATCGTCGTGACATCATTTCAGTGTTCGAGGCAGTCGGCGCGCACGCTGAAGGGTCACTTTCGGATATCGAACTAAAAGAGGTCGAACAAACCGCTATTCCCGGACCCGGCTCGTGCGCCGGCATGTATACGGCCAACACAATGGCGTCCGCGATCGAAGCGCTCGGCTTGTCGCTACCAAATTCTTCCGCACAAGAAGCGGTGAGCAAACAGAAGCGTCAGGACAGCTTCGACGCTGGCGGCGCAGTCTCACAATTAATCGATCTAGGCATCAAGCCATCTGACATCCTTAGTCGAGAGGCATTTGAGAACGCTATCGTGGTCGCGATTGCTCTGGAGGGGTCGACAAATGCAGTCCTCCATCTATTGGCGATTGCACATGCTGCGAAGATTCCATTGGAACTCGACGATTTCACACGCATTGGAAAAAACGTTCCCGTCTTAGCGGACATGCGCCCTGCGGGCCAATATGCAATGTCAGAACTTATCGATATCGGTGGCGTCCAACCGCTCATGAAAATGTTGCTAGACGCCGACCTATTGCATGGGGACTGTTTGACGGTCACCGGCAAGACTCTTAGAGAAAACTTGAAAGAAGTTGAACCCTATCCGGCGGATCAAGAAATTATTCGACCTCTGACAAATCCAATCAAGAAGGATAGCCATCTTGTTGTGCTGTACGGAAACGTAGCGCCGGAAGGCGCGGTCGCAAAAATCACCGGTCATGAAGGTCTGAGTTTTACCGGCACAGCGAGAACATTTCACGGCGAAGAAGCCGCTATGCAAGCCATCATGGATGGGACAGTACGATCCGGCGACGTCGTGGTGCTGCGTTACGAAGGTCCTCGAGGTGGTCCCGGTATGCGCGAGATGTTAAGTCCCACCAGTGCGATTAACGGCCGCGGTCTCGCCGGCAAGGTTGCCCTGATTACCGACGGTCGATTTTCCGGTGGTTCCTCCGGATTCGTGGTGGGACACGTGACCCCCGAGGCGTTCGAAGGGGGGCCTATTGGCCTCATCCAGGACGGCGATGAAATTACCATCGACGCAGAAAAGAAGGAAATTAACCTCAACATTCCCGAGACGGAATTTACATACCGCGCCAAAGCATGGAGCGCTCCCGAGCCTTACACCGATCGGGGAACCCTCGCTAAGTACGCTCGACTCGTTTCCTCGGCAAGTGAAGGTGCGGTGACAGACAAGTACCTATAACCGACCATTTGGGAATCAATAACTGTAGGCCGTTGATCGAGTCAACGAGCCTCCGCCCTANTAATAACTTAAACAACTTAGTTTTGAGGTATCGGGCGAATTCGTATGTAACCCCAATAGAGAAGCTGCCCGAGCCCTAGGCCAATCGTGCCCCAAAGTACATCAAGTACTTCCGCTTGACGGTCTAATGTGAACGTCTGAGCTACCTCTAACGCCACTGAGTAAAAGAACATCCACGCCAAGGGGATCCAGAGAATCTTGAATGCGACGGATGGTGAACTTCGATCGGTATCAAAGTGGGCCAGAACCAGCGCAAGCGTCAGGTAAGCAAGCGCAAATACATGTAATACGACGTCGGGAAATTGAATCACCTCCGGGTAGGGGCCCGACTTGAGCGCGAGGAATGTACAAATCGCTAAGGGAACCCAGAAAGCGAATCTGAATAACGTCGGCGCATACTTCATCGAACCGTTTCTTCATGCACAAAATCGACCAAACGCTTGACGTTATCGACGGGCGTATCCGGAACAATCCCGTGACCTAAATTGAATATATGTCCCGGTCGCTCACCAACTTCGCGTAAGAGGGTTTGTGCTTGGCTGATCATGCTACTTGAGTGACCGCAAAGGGCGATCGGATCCAAGTTACCTTGGATCGCTCGACTGCCCAAACGATCCCACGTCGCAACCAAAGGAACGCGCCAATCGAGCGCCATTAAATCCGGTCCCGTGGCATACATGGAGTCGAGTAAATGTGCATTGCCTGTTCCAAAGTAAATGATAGGCACTTGCCCCCGAATGCTCCGCATGAGCCGTCGTGTAGCCGGAGCCACATACCGTTCATAGTCCGCGAGTGATAAACAACCCACCCAACTGTCAAATAGCTGAATAGCTTGCGCCCCGGAGGCGATCTGCAGTCGCACATAATCTGCAACCGTATCCACGAGTTTATCCATCAAGGATTGCCACAACTCCTCGCGGTCATACATCAGCCGCTTCACATACGCATAATTTCGCGAGCTCTTACCCTCAACCGCGTAGCATGCAAGCGTGAATGGCGCCCCCGCGAAACCGATCAGCGCGACTTCTTTTGGTAGGTCGTCAAGTATGCGACCTAGAGTTTCTACGACATAACCACACCCTTCCTCCGCCGGAACAACGGTTAAAGCCTCTATCGCTTGTTGGTCCCGTAGCGGATTTTCAAACACTGGTCCAAGGCCCGGTTTGTAATCGAGATTGAGACCCATGGGCTCGAGCACGGGGAGCAAATCGGCAAACATTATTGCCGCGTCAACGCCTAGTATTCGTTGCGCATCCAACGTCGCTTTTGCCGCAAGCACGGGATTCTTAAAGAATTCTAGGCTGGAGGTATCGCCTTTCAAGGCGTGATATTCCGGCATATAACGTCCCGCCTGGCGATTTAACCAAATGGGCGTGTACGGTGTGCTATCGCCGGAACATGCATCCAGAAAGATCGACATCAGTGGCCAATCATCAATTCTATATCTGCATCGTAATCGACACTTTCGATGCCAAAGCCAAACAAACGAAAAAAATCGTCTCTGAATCCACGAAGGTCAGCGAGGTCCGCAATATTATCTGTCGTTACTTTTGACCACCGACGCTGTACTTCCGATTGGATTTCGGCATCGAGCTCATAGTTGTCCATGCGAATACGACCAATCTCATCCATACGCTTGGTCTGATTTGAATATAGTTGCTCACGGAAGAGCCGATGGATATGGGCGATACAATCCTCGTGACAGTCGCGTTCCTTCATCACTCGAAAAAGGATAGAAAAATACAAAGGAACAACGGGGATTGCCGTACTTGCTTGCGTCACGACCGCCTTCAAAACTGCGACGTTGGCACGGCCATTTGTACCCGTTAGTTTCGTCGATATTTCTTCCGACGCGCGATCAAGGTCCTCTTTCGCACGACCCAATGTTCCATCCCAATAAATAGGCCATGTCAGCTGATTACCAATATAGGTATAGGCAACGGTCTCAAATCCAGATGCCAGTACATCAGCTTCCTGAAGCGCCTCGATCCAATATTCCCAATCCTCACCCCCCATAACCGCAACCGTCGCGTCCGCCTCGTCCGCATCAGCCGGATCGAGGTCTATATCAACCACTTCCGCATTGCCCGACACAAGATCAAATTTAAGCGTTTGTGAGGAAAATACTTTTCCCAGTGGTTTAATCGACGAGCGGTAGAACTCACCAGTTCGCGGATGTTTGCGTACCGGCGAAGCGAGGCTATAAACCAATAAATCGATCTCGCCTAGATCCGAGCGTATGGCGTCGATTGTCTGCGCTTTTATCTCGTCTGAGAACGCGTCTCCATCAATAGTGCGCGCATACAGTCCCGCTTGCTCGGCCCGTTGTTCGAATGCGGCATTGTTGTACCAACCAGCGCTACCGGTTTTGTTTTCTGATGGTGCCTTTTCAAAGGAGACGCCCAAGGTCGCTGAACCACATCCAAAAGCCGACGTAATACGTGAAGCGAGCCCGTAGCCGCTCGAACAGCCGACAATAAGCACATTCCTAGGACCGCTTATTGTGTCGAAACCACGGACATACTCGATCTGTGTACTTACATTTTTTGCGCAACCGACCGGATGGGCCGTCGTACAAATAAAACCTCGAATGCGTGGTTTGACAATCACAATCGTGTTACCGCTACCGTTCCCAAAGACAGGGTTTAACTACAACGGGCGCAGCATCATACCTTCTGCAACGGCATACCGCATGGCGGCGCCAACGTCATATACCCAAGGGCCATCTCGACGAATAGTTGCTGACACGGATCGATTATTGGCTAGCTTGTGCTCCCGATCACCGTCCAAGGCGAGGATCCCCTCTCCCTCAAATGTCACCGACTCACCCAAATCAACTCGTTGACTACTCGAAATCGCAACTTCTTTAAAGAAACCTGGCGATAAAGGCACCTTGATATGCATATCTGAGTCTCTCTTTTCGCCAATCTCCACCAACAATCCGCAATCATCTTTTTCCTCAACCACAGAAATAAGACCACCGACCGGCGACATGCCAACCGTATCCGGCAACGCCCTTGTCAAAAGCATTCTCATTATTTTAGCTTCGTCATAAGGCAGCAGATTGCCTACGTAGTCGTCCCGAAGTTGTACGGCGTCAATCAAAGCAATGTCGCTAATCCCATCCGAAAAAACCGTGTGTAGCACCTTAGCTCGAGTTCGAATTCTGAATGCGCTTTCTTCTGGAAACCGTCCCATCGCGGCTAATGCCGCAACCATGCCCGCGGTGGTTGGTTCGACCATTGAAGGGAACACATTGTTGGTGCCGGTGGAAAGCGCGATCAGGTCCAGCTGAGGGGCGCTCCTCGCGATGATCCTATTGGTACCATCACCACCAAGTGAAACAATCACTTCTACGCCCTCTCCAACAAAAGCCCGCACCGCGCGTTCAGTGTCGGAAGCGTCATGGCGTAGTTCAATTCCAAGACTGATGACCTTGGCTTTCAGCGGCATCCAGTCGAGCGCCATGGACGCAATACGAAACGGTTCGTCAACAATATATATTTCATTAACCCCAATGGAATCCGCACCAGCCGCAATGCGCGCAACGATGTCCCGCTTGGCTTCATGAGTCATGTTCGTCGCCCGGGCCGCGAGTCGACGCACATCTCGGCCCGACATTGGATTCACACAAATAGCGATAGCACTCATTCGCTTAATTGTCGTTTCTTCGTGTCAAAATCGGCAACAATTCCTAGTCCGTTGATTCGATGGCCTGAATTGCAGTGGTTTCCATAGCAAAGGTTGCTAACCTATTGGGTCTGGTCACGGGAAAGCAAGGATAACCTTGTTGACTCCTACGCTCGCAATTGACGAAATACCAATGGGGGCATGTGCCCTGTTTGTTCTTTCTCGATACCAGTATTGACGAATCCATGCGGGAAAGCGCAATAAAAGTCCCCCGTACCGAGGAATACATATGAATATCGAATCGGTTATCGACGCAGCGTGGCAAGACCAAGAGAACATAGATGCGAGCACCCAGGGAGAAGTACGGGTAGCTGTCGACGAAGCTCTATCTAACCTCGATGACGGCACGCTACGGGTCGCTGAAAAGGTCGCTGACGAATGGTTGGTAAACGAGTGGTTAAAAAAGGCCGTTCTACTAAGTTTTCGACTTAACCCCTTTCGGAAGGTGGCGGGGGGGCCAGGAGACACCAACTGGTGGGATAAAGTCGCGCCAAAGTTTGCGGGCTGGGACGAAGATCAGTTTAAAGCGGCGGGGTTTCGCGCAGTTCCAACAGCATATGTGCGTCATTCCGCCTATATCGCGCCGAACGTGATCCTCATGCCTAGCTTCGTAAACGTTGGTGCCTACGTCGATACAGGGACCATGATCGATACGTGGGCAACTGTCGGTTCCTGCGCTCAAATAGGTAAAAACTGTCATATCTCAGGTGGCGCAGGGATCGGAGGTGTGTTGGAGCCTCTGCAGGCGGCTCCCGTGATCGTCGAAGACGGCTGTTTTATCGGGGCCCGGTCCGAAGTCGTCGAGGGCGTCCTTGTCGAAGAAGGCGCAGTCTTGTCGATGGGGGTATTCATCGGCGCGACCACCAAAATCGTTGATCGATACTCTGGAGAAATTTACACGGGTCGCGTACCACCGTACTCAGTCGTCGTTCCTGGGTCTTTACCGCCTCCGCCTCATGACGATGGAAACCCAAGACCGAGTCTCTACTGTGCCGTAATTATTAAGACCGTGGACGCGCAGACGCGCTCGAAAACAGCCATTAACGAGCTGCTCAGAGATTAGCAATTGGAGCAATCGCAGGAACATCATGCTCGTTCCATAATATGAATCGAGAACGGGTGCGTGTTGCGTTCGTTAGCGAAAAAGTCTTCCTTCTCGATAGTCTGCCAGCATCCCCAATCGAAGGAAGGGAAAAACGTATCTCCATCAACTTCCGCATCGACTAATGTGCAGTAGAGGCGGTCTGCACGATCTAAGGTCTCTGCATATACCCTAGCACCGCCGACAACAAAGCACTCCTCCACAGCATCAATTTCACACTGGGTCGAGGCAATGGTTAGCGCTGACTCAATATCCGAAACGACTGTGACGTCCGGATTAAGGTACCCCTTCGCCGAAAGCACAATATTTCTGCGTCCAGGAAGCGGTCGACCCACCGACTCGTACGTACGACGACCCATCACGACCGGACGACCAAACGTCGTCCTTTTAAAAAAAGCGACATCGTCTGATAGTTGCCACGGAAGNGCATTGGATCGACCAATAACNCGATTGTTGGACATCGCCCAGATAAGAGAAAGTCGCACCGATTCGTTAGACCGCGATCGGAGCGCGGATACCTTTATGCGAACGGTAGTCCAGCAACTCAAAGTCTTCGTATGTAAATCCGAATATATCGTTTACCCGTTGATTAATTTTCATTCGTGGTAGAGGTAGGGGTACTCGCGACAACTGGCGATCGGTCTGTTCAAGATGATTAAGGTAAAGGTGTGCGTCACCAAACGTGTGCACGAAATCACCGGGTTGAAGACCCGATACCTGAGCAACCATCATGGTTAATAGTGCGTAAGAAGCAATATTGAAGGGAACGCCAAGAAAAACATCAGCACTTCGCTGATAGAGTTGACACGACAACTTGTCGTCCGCGACATAGAACTGAAACAGCGCATGGCACGGGGGCAACGCCATTTTGTCCACCTCCCCGACATTCCACGCCGAAACAATCAAGCGTCTTGAATTAGGATTGTGACGAATATCCGTAACCACCCTCTCGATCTGATCAATGGCAGAACCATCGGGCGTTGGCCAAGAACGCCATTGTGAACCGTACACGGGTCCAAGGTCCCCATTTCCGTCAGCCCACTCATCCCAAATATGAACATCGTGCTCGTGAAGGTACGCGATGTTGGTATTGCCCTGCAGGAACCAAAGCAACTCATGGATGATGCCTTTCATGAACATTTTCTTGGTTGTCAGGAGAGGGAATCCTGCCCCTAGATCGAAGCGCATTTGATGGCCAAACACCGACCTGGTTCCCGTGCCTGTGCGGTCGCCCTTCTCTATCCCCTCGTCTCGTACCCGACGCATTAGCGCAAGATATTGCTTCATTTCCGGCGCAATCCCTCGAAATAATCTTGAGCAAATCCAGACAACAACAAAATACCAAATACGATCATAGGTAGCGACAACAACTGGCCCATCGTAAGCCAATCGAACGCAATGAACCCGATCGCAGCGTCAGGTTCCCGAAACCATTCGGTCACAAACCGAATCACGCCGTAGGCCGTCAAAAACATTCCTGAGATTAGACCCGAGCGTCGTGCCTGCAGGGAAAATAACCAAACAATCATGAACAACACCACACCTTCCCCGAAAGCTTGATACAAGCTCGAAAGATGTCGTAGCTCTATATCCCACTGACCGAAGCACGTGAGATTAACGCCACTGAGGGAACCACATGGGAAGTGAACACCGAGCGGACTCTCCGTAATCCGACCCGGTAGCTCCGCGTTAATGAAATTTCCTATCCGACCAAATCCCAATCCGATTGGAACTAGCGGGGCTGCAAAATCCGCCACAGCCCAGAACCCCCTCGATGTCTTCCGACCATATAACCAAAGCGCGGTGATGACACCCAGCAAACCTCCATGGAACGACATGCCGCCTTCCCACAATCTAAACAACCACAGCGGCTCTACCAAAAACCTGTCAAAAGAGTAGAAGAGTACGAAGCCGAGCCGCCCTCCAACGATCGTGCCGACGACACCATAAAAAATAACGTCCGATACGTCAGTTTTATCCCAGCCGGAATTTTCCCTTTTCGCACGTTGACTACCCAATACGTAGCACGTTAGGAAGGCGAGCAAATACATGAGGCCGTACCAACGAACGGCTAATGGGCCAATCTCTATCAAGATAGGTTCGATCAGAGGATAGTTCATATTCCTCAACCACCAACTATATGCAACTGGTAGACTCCGGCACTTTCAGGGGCACGGAACGAGGGACCGAGCCGCAGTGTGCCTTATCCTAATTGCCTACCGTATGGACCCGGATCGGCCGCTCATTGTTGCAGCCAATCGAGACGAATACTACGCCCGGCCAGCTCTTGCTGCACACTCTTGGGACGATCATCCAAGTATATTCGCCGGACGCGATATGGAAGCTTGTGGTACTTGGCTTGGGATATCGAGGAATGGACGTTTCGCGGCTATAACGAATTGGACCCACGACTCATCCAGCCCTAGTTTCCCGCGAAGCCGCGGGGATCTAACGGTTGAATTCCTGCTCGCAAGTACCACGCCGCACAATTACACGTCGACCATAAATCCGGATCAATTCGCAGGATTTAACTTTATTGCTTTCGATGGTCGTGAGCTCATCTATACAACCAACCGAACTGGCGACACCAGAATACTTGAGCCCGGGATTTACGGCCTAACCAATACGCACCTTGATGACCCTTGGCCAAAATCGACACGCGGTGTACGGAAGTTAACGAACGCAATAGTACGTCCCGTGCTGAGCGATCTGATTGATCTCCTAAGGATGGACGAACCCCTATCCCCGCTGGCGAATTCGCTAGACGACGAAAGCACGGTCGTCGAGCAACGAACATCGCCAGGGTTCATTCGCGGCGGAGTATATGGAACTCGTGCGAGCACAGCGGTGATATTAGAACGCGATAAATTCCTTTTCTGCGAACAGGCATTCGAATCGAAAGGACGTGCGACAAAACGCATTGAAGAAATTGTCCTACTCGAAAATCAATGACGTGGTATTCGAGTGCCTACCGGCGCAATATCACAAGCCAACCGCAAAACCCAAACAGCGTTTTGCTACGACGTGATGACTCTGAGTATTTAGGAACTTTAACGTGGACTTATCCGGAAAAAACGCATTGGTGACGGGGGGCAGTTTGGGCTTAGGCCGGGCAATGGCATCTGCATTCCACTCTGCAGGCGCTAATGTGGCGTTACTCGCCCGGCGAGACATTCACCTTGAGGATGCGAAGGAAGAAATAGAACAAAACGGACCTGGCAAAGTTTGTGCCTACCAGTGCGACGTGACCAATGCAGCAGAAATTGAGACCGTCCACAAACAAGTGGTCGAAGCGATGGGGGGCGTCGATATTTTGGTCAATAACGCAGGTAAATCCGAGGCGCATCCATTCATGAGTATCTCCGATGCCGTTTGGCAGGCNGATCTCGACTTAAAACTTTTCGCCGCGATACGTTTGGCCCGTCACGTGATCCCCAACATGATCACCAACCGGTGGGGACGCATCATCAANGTTTTAAACACAGCGGCAAAAGCACCGCCGCCCGGTTCCGCCCCCACTTCGGTGAGTCGAGCGGCCGGTATGGCGTTGACCAAGGTCTTGGCCGGTGAAGTCGCGCCCCACAATATCCTCGTGAACGCGTTACTCATTGGGCACATAAAGTCAGACCAGATTCAACGTGCGTACGACGCTAGCGATCGCTCAACCTCCTTCGAACAATTCGTGGCCGAAGCCGGTACACGCCTACCGATGGGTCGTATGGGAGAGGCAAGCGAAGTGGCCGATGTGGCTATGTTTCTCGCGTCTGAACATGCTTCCTACCTAACGGGTTGCGCGATCAACATGGATGGTGGGCTTTCCCGCGTCGTCTAGTCCTTTGCCGAGCGAGGCTCGTAGCGATCAAAGAAACACACTTGGCGTTTCGTGATGCGGGATGGCCCTTTCCAACCCTGCCCCAATGAGCTGATCACGGATAAAATCGAGTATTTCCTCGGCGTCGTCCATTCGTCGAACCCGTGCAAGAATGCGTCGGCAGTCCCGCAACGAAACATTCCGGATGACCCACTTTACCTTTGGTAAATTCGCGGCATTCATTGATAGCACGTCATAACCCATCGCCACACAAAGGATGGCGCCTTCTGGCGTTCCAGCGAGTTCGCCACAGATACCAATTCCCTTTTGTTCTGCATGGGCTGCTTTGGCCAGCTCTCGCAAGGCATGTAAGACTGCCGGGTGCATCTCTTGGTATAGGTTAGCGACCCTGGGATTATTGCGATCGACCGCCAACATATATTGGGTAAGGTCGTTGGATCCCACTGCAAGAAAATCGACCTGGCGAGCGATCAGTCGCGCCTGATGGATTACCGCTGGTACCTCGATCATTGCCCCAATCTGGGGCAACTTTGCGGCAACATTCTCCTCGCGCACTTCGCGATATGCCCTCAAAATAAGAGTCTTCGCTTCTGCGACCTCCCTCCGATCAGTCACCATGGGGAGCATAATTCGAAGATCGGATTCCAACCCCAAGCTCGCCTTAATCATTGCCCTAACCTGGACCAAAAAAATTTCAGGATGATCCAGGGTGACACGGATCCCCCGCCAACCTAGGAAGGGGTTATCCTCGTCGATAGGAAAATAGGGCAACGCCTTGTCACCGCCGATATCAAGCGTCCGCATGGTGACGGGCCGAGGGTTAAATGCTTCCAAGTGCTCTCTATAAATAACCCGTTGTTCTTCCTCCGTGGGGAAACGATCTCGAGAAGCGAACGGAATCTCCGTTCGAAAAAGTCCGATCCCCTCAGCACCGCGGTCGAGGGAACGCGTGATTTCGCCGACAAGGCCGATATTCACCCAAAGATTTAACCGATGGCCATCCAGAGTTTCGCTAGGTTGATCTTTTATCGGTTCGAGTTCCTTTACGAATTCCGCTTCTTCCGCTATTAACTCGTGATAGTGATCCATCACCTGCGTCGTGGGATTACCCACCAATTCGCCATAAAAACCATCCACTACGACAATCTGATTCTCGAATTCATATACTGGAAACTCTGAAACTCCCATGACGGCGGGGACATTCAGCGCGCGTGCCAAAATCGCGGTGTGCGAATTGCTCGACCCCCGCAACGACACAATGCCTTTCAATTGGTTAGCCGGCACATCCGAAA
The DNA here is from genome assembly GCA_002715785.1 of Gammaproteobacteria bacterium. Taxonomy (GTDB): domain Bacteria; phylum Pseudomonadota; class Gammaproteobacteria; order Pseudomonadales; family Azotimanducaceae; genus UBA11889. The sequence goes on from PBAA01000039.1 coordinate 55,962, forward strand.
CCATCGAAGCGGTTACTTCTTCTCCTATCAAAATGACCTGTTCTGGAAAGTAAAACTTGTCCCGATGGATATCCTGCAGATATGCCAAGACGCGTTGCCCTAACTCTCGAACGTCGGTAACTCTTTCCCGTAGATAGGGGTTTTCAACTAGCTGCAGTTTCGACACGTGCCTAGCGATGACCGTCCGAAGCGCCCCCTGTGCCCAGTTTCCTAAACGTATTTCCTCGCGAACCTCACCAGCGATTGCGGAGTCGTCCAGCATGTGCAAGTACGCGGAAAATAGAGCCCGTTCTTGCGCCGGTAAATGTTCAGACAAAGAACGATCGGTCTCCTCGATATCTGCACGGACTCGGTCGATCGCACGATCAAAGCTAGTCAACTCGGCAGCGACTTCATCGGTCTCTTTGTTGGGTACATGGTCGAGGTTAGCCGAGGGGCCAATGACCACAGCGGTGCCAATCGCAATTCCTGGAGCGCCCGCGATCCCTTCGTACCTCACATCGGTCGGGACATAATCCGCATTCAATATGGCCGAAACTCTTCCCGTGGCGTCAGCACGCGCGACAACATTTGCCAACTGAGCAGCAAGCGTGGTCAGAAACGCTTCCTCATCTTCGCGAAAACGTCGATCTTCCCGTTGTTGAACCGTGATGACACCGAGTACTCGACGATTATGAGTCACCGGAACCCCCAGAAAGGCAGAAAAAGGTTCTTCACCAATCGCCGAAAAGTGGCGATATCTCGGATGTTCTGACACATTCTCGATGTTCAGGGGTTCACCGCGTTCAGCCACTAGCCCAACAACGCCTTCACCGGGGGCAAGTGATACCGTGCCAATCGCGCTTCTATGAAATCCTTCGTTTTCGATCAATTTCAACTCGCCGCTGACTTTGTCGAAAATGTAGATAGAACAAACTTCGGTACCGAGAATTAAACACACGCGTGCCACAATGATGCCCAAGGCATATTCGAAACTTGGCGCGGTTTCTACATCGCGACTGATTTGTCGCAGCGCGTCGAGCAATTACGTATCCCCGACTTGTATAGCTGGCGCAAGCTCATGCAACGCCCGACGATAGACCTCCTGTTTGAACGCGACGATCTGAGTCAGCGGATACCAATAACTAACCCAACGCCAAGCATCAAATTCGGGTTTATCAGAACAGTTCATCGAAATGTCACTTTCGTTCCCTATCAACTGAAGTAAATACCATTTCTGCTTTTGCCCGCGAAAACGTGGGCTTGAGTTGTTACGCCGCAATCGGTTCGGTAGTCGATAGCGTAGCCAATTTCTCGTAACCGCTAATATTTTCACCGACGACGGCGTTAGGCCGACCTCTTCAAACAGCTCTCGATAGAGAGCATCTTCGGGCGCTTCGTTCGGTTGCATTCCTCCTTGTGGGAACTGCCACGCGTTGTCACCGCCAACTCGACGGGCCCAAAAAACGTCCCCCAAGTTGTTAGATATCACGATGCCAACGTTCGGTCGAAAGCCCTCGGCATCCAGATTCTCTATTTCACTTGGCACAGGAAGATTCTTTCATAATCAACTCCTGTGAAGCCACCAACTCTTGGGTCGAAACTTGCTCGTCGAGGGAGCAGTTTTTATGGGTGTCCTTACAAATCAGCAAGGCTATTATTTCGCGAGTGCATCAAGGCAAATAATGAATCAGCTCGAGAACGAACCTAGCCTCTATCTCCAACAACACTCGACGAATCCAGTCCAATGGTATCCGTGGGGAGACGAGGCTCTCGAAAGGGCAGTCGACGAAGATAAGCCCATCCTCCTATCCATTGGTTACTCCTCCTGTCACTGGTGTCACGTGATGGCCCACGAATCCTTTGAAGACGAAGTCACCGCGTCGGTGATGAACGAG
>PBAA01000040.1 GCA_002715785.1 Gammaproteobacteria bacterium
ATCTGGGCGTTGGTCACCATCGCTAGAAGGACGGGGACAAGAATAGGAAACTTTTTCATCTTTGGTCGAAATCTCCTCTCGGAAGGTGTAACCATGCCACGATGCGATCCTGTTGCTCGGAATTTGGTTGAATCATCGATTGTCGTTAGACGGCTTGGAACAATCTAACTGGCCGCCCAGTGCATTCAAATGATATGGCTTTGGATACGGCAAGATCATTCGATCGTCACCACACCCTTGTCGCCGTTAACGGTGATGCGCTGTCCATGGGCAAGTCGTTGGGTCGCGTCGCCAACGCCCAGGACAGCGGGTATGCCATATTCGCGTGCCACGATTGATCCGTGCGCGAGAATGCTACCGATGTCAGTTACCAAGCCTGTCGCATGGGGAAAGAGCTGCGTCCAGGCGGGTGTCGTGAGTGGGCATACCAGTATCGATCCCGGTTGCATCTGGTCGAAGTCGTCGGGCGACATGATCACACTCGCGATTCCAGTCACCCTACCGGGTGACACGGCGAAGCCTCGCAGACCGTCTTTTTCGTCCTCGTTTTGCCTGATCGTTGCGTACGCGCTCTTGTCGTTCTTTAACGGGGGGATCGCACTTGGTTGATTCATTCGAAAACGTTGGCGGCGAAGTTTGCGGCGTTTGTTCGAGAGGTCTTTGAGTTCGGGCGATGTCGAGGAATCGGCCTCGGCCTTTATTGCTGCGGATAACTCGCCGCTCGTAAGGTAGAAGACGTCGTCGGGTTGATTTAGATCGCCAATGTCACAGAGGCGGCTACCGAGTTCCAATGCCAACGGTCTCAACGTGGACCAGGCGAGCCCCATGTAAAAGAGTGCTTCTTCCCTTGCGGGATAGTTAACGCGTGCAGTCCAGTAATGACGCAGAAATTCAATACGGTGAGTACCCCTAAAGAACTTCATGGCGTGACGCCATTTGGATCTTCGATCCCGTGTCACGTCTTTTTGACGGGTTGCGAGATCGAAACCAGGATCGACGACTAGTGCTTTCAATCGTTCAACGAACGGCGAAGGTGCTTCGGCCAGGGTCGGTTCGACGAAGTCGAGATTGAACACCTGCCGCCCATACCGATCGAGATACTTGTCGACTGCGTCGCGAACCCGCCTTCCCTCGGGGTGATGTTTAAGGGTTTTCAATAGCCGAGCCGTGGGTGTGATGATGGTGAGTTCGTATAAGGCTTCGTTGGTTCTTATTCTCTCTACGATGTGCCGTAGTTCTTTTTCGGCTTCCAACGTCTTCGAGGCGAAACCAGAAAGGAACGAACCGCTAATGAGACCTTCGTTCGGTGCGTTTTTTTCCAGGAAGGCGTGGAATCCACCGTCCGTTTGCTTGGCTGTACCAATGACGCTTCTGAGTGCGTGCCAATAGTTAGCTTCCGTGCGCGTTAAGGACTTCATGCCCACGAGTAATTCCTGGCTAGTTATGGTCGCGTGATCGCGTTCGCGCCAATGCTTGATGCGTGCAAGATAGTCGGGAAGTTGTTGTTTTTCCCAAGTAACTAATGCCGGATACTTTCTGAACACACGGAACGTTCGAGCTACGAGATAGAGTCGATGCAGCGGGCCACCCTTCATATCGTCGATAAAGAAACTTTGCAGGGAGAACGCGCGCTTTAGGTTCTTGTGCCACGGTAACGCAGCTTGTTTCTTACGGTGTTCAACCATGAAACGTTCCCAGTCTTTGCCACTGTCGTGGTAGATGGGCTGATAGGCGTATCCGTTGACGGTAGTGACGACAAAATTCTTCATCCAGTTCTTGGTCAGTCGGCCATTCCATTCCCAGCCATCGGGCCAGGTTTGCGTATCGAAGATCGCTCTCAAATACAGATCTTCAAAGAGCGGCGATAAAGGATCGGGCATATTTTCCGCGACTTGGCGTTTCAATAGTTGTGCGCCCGGAATCATCGGCCAAGTCACTTCCTTGGGTGGTGGCTCCGGTAAATGCGTGATGGGTCGGGACTGAAGTAGCCATATTTCCCCCTCGTAAATCGCCCACTCGATATCCTGGGGCTGGCCCACGAAGCACTGTTCAACTTCCTTCGCAAGCGAGACGAGATCCTTGAGGGAGTTTTCGGACAAAGACGAGGTATCTCTTTGTTCCCTGGGTACTTGCTGCACGTGCGTACCTTGGGTGCTCCGCGAGACGATCATTTGCTCTTTGCTTCCAAGAACGGTTTCTTTTAGCTCGAGACTTGCCTTGTCGAGTACGAACGTATCGGGTGTCACCTGCCCCCCGACGACCGCTTCGCCTAGACCATAACTACAATTGACGATTGCTTGGTCTCGTTGGCCAGTGGCTGGGTTTGCAGTAAACAGGATGCCGGACACGTCCGCCGGCACCATTGCTTGGATGATGACGGCCATTGCCACGGCGCTTTGGTCGACGTCCATTTCGTGGCGGTAGCTAAGAGCCTGAGTTGTCCACAAGGATGCCCAGCAATTTTTCACCGCGATCAGCAAGTCGTCGTGACCGTATACGTTTAGGTACGTTTCTTGCTGGCCTGCAAACGACAAGTTAGGGAGATCTTCTGCGTTTGCCGAGGACCGTACAGCAACTTTGTCTCGGTCGAGCGCTGCGTACGCGTTAGCAACTTCGTCCGCGATATCGGATGGTATCTCCCCTCGTTCGAACAGTTTCATCACTCGAGTCGATGGTGTCTCAAACGAGGCTCTCGCCCCAACGACGACGGGCGTTGCTAGTTCGAGAATCGCACGAGCAATGTCGTTGTGTTCTACGAATCGCTGATACGCCGATATGGTCACGTGGAAGCCGGCGGGAATCGGCAGTCCGGCGCGAAGCATTGCTGCGAGAGATCTTCCCTTTCCACCGACCACTTCAAAATCGGTGCTCGAATCGAGTGGCTTTATGTAACGAGGGAACCTATCCATTGGCCTAGTATAAAGATGCGGCGGGGTGCGTCGTATGCGATGTAAAGGTGCGCTACGATATGTCGAGGAAAATCACCCATATATACGTAATGCATAGTTTATATAATTCAATTAAGTCATTAATATATAATAAGTTATCTAATGAATTATTCTCGAAAAAAGTCTCCGCATTGATGGTCGATAACCTGCGTTTGACGGCATGTTTATCTGGCGGGGTACAGGCAGCACATTCGTTTGTCTAAATCTAAGGCTGTCAAGTTTTATGAGTTTACCGATCAACTGGCTGCGGGGCTCGGTAGAGTTTCCAAGCGGTTTGTCGGGGATGTTTTGGTCGGCATGCTCCGGTCACGATCCGTAAGAATATGGGACATCGCGGCAGCATTAGACAAACCTGTTCGAATACACGCGACGCATAAACGATTGAGTCGCAATCTGGCTCGCCAAGGATTGGCTGACACGATCTCTCGTAATCTGCTGAGTATGACCGCGCGTCGAGTCAAGCAAGAAACGCCGCTTGTGACGCACGTATACCCGTTGCAGAAGAAGTACGCGAGAAAGATGGAGTTCCTGGTCGACGCGGAGGCGTTGCCAGAAACGGGATACCCGGCTTATCAGGTTTGCGAGGTGGTCGCGTACGATCCGATCAGCGGTGTTTTGATGCCGATAGCGGCGCATATTTGGTCACGTAACGCGCCCGATTACGTCGACGATAGTGACGAGATCCTGAGTGTCCTTAAACGTGTCCAAGAAGCAACGGCTGGGCGAGGTGTGTTCTTTCTCGATGCGGATGTTGGTGCGTTGATGTTGCGAGCAGAGCCATTCGCGAATTCGGTATCGCGCGATGCCTTCAGATATGTAACGGCGGTGTCGGGCCGCGTTGAGTTGTTACATGAAGGACACCTAAAGTTTATTAATGAAATTCCGCATCTGGTCGAGAGGCCATTCGGTGTGACGACGTACAAATGGATACGAGGCGCACAGAACGTGGAGGTCGAGACGGCCGTGGTTTGTTCGTTTGGATCAAACGAGGTCAGCCTTCCGGAGACACCAGAGAAGCCGCTGTCCCTTATAGTCGTCGATTGGGACATACCTAGCGCTCGCCGAGCCGAGGGGGAGCAGGGGGAACCGTTGATCTATTTGAGTTCAGAACCAGCGGTAAAGGAACGCGAACAGCTCGCCAGGATCGTCGAGACGACGTTTCAGTTGCCAGACGTTGTGCGCGCCATCGCTTCCCAGAAAGAGGCATTTAACTTCTCGCAGGTACGCGTCCTCACGTACGATCGGTTACGAGTACTACTTGGCTTGCTACACGCGACGATCTATTTTGAGGTGGCGATACTTAAACGGCGCCCAACGGTGAGAGAGTGGACTCGGTCTTTCAACGAACCTTCACCTAGAATTGGCGACCATCCGCGATCGTTCATGGTGCCTGATGAAATGCGTAAGGTTGATGCCGGTAGTTTGGCTCAGGCTTCGTGATCGCCAGTTGTTGATGCAATCCGTATTTCGTTAGCAGAAACCACTAACGTTATTCCGCCAACATGTTGCCTGCGTCAAAGAAAGCGTTATCCGAAATTCGAGAGTTCTTTGGCAGGCGTATCGGTGAACTACGCGTTCAACAACCCGAGATTCGGTGATTCCTCGTTGCTTCTAATTACGACGATTGTGTATCCGCGTCGTCGTGTATCACAACGGTTCCGGCATCGCCGTCGATGCTAATCGTTTGTCCGTGTTGAATTCTTTTAGTGCCATTGCCAACTCCCAGCACAGCAGGAATGCCGTACTCGCGGGCAACGATGGATCCGTGGGCGAGGATACTTCCCATGTCGGTGACAAGACCCACTGCGTGTGCAAAGAGTTGTGTCCACGCGGGCGTCGTCAAAGGGCTAACCAATATAGATCCCGGCACCATCTTGTCGAACTCGTCTGCGCCGATGACGACGCTCGCTTTTGCGGTGACCTGCCCAGAACTCACTGGAAATCCGCGCATCGTATCGCTCGAATCGTCGTTTTTGATTTGTGTTTCTTTGAAAGCGATGCCTTTGATCTGGCTCGCTTCGGCCGGAAGGGTGCCCGGTGGATGATGTTGTTTTCGGGCTTCTCGAAGTTGCCTACGTTCTGCAGCAAGGCTTGCTAGTTGCGCCAATCCTTCATTGCTACGACGTGCCTCGATTCCGCGATTCAGCTCTTCGGTGACGAGAAAATAGACGTCGTCGAATCGATCTAAAGACCCCACGTCTGCCAAACGACGCCCGAGTTCGTGTGCCATGGGCCGCAACACCGACCAGGTGTATCCAAACATGAATGCAACTTCTTCCCGGATGTAGTTGTACTTGCGGGCGAGCCACAGCCGGTAACGAAATTGCCAATATTCAAGCCCTTCCAGTATCGACGAGATTTCGTCGTACTTGTTTGTTCGGACTGCCGATGCGCGCAAGTCCTGGTTTTTGGGGTCGTAATCCTTGTCCTGGACCATCGCCTTCAAGCTCGCAAAAAGCGCGGATGGATCTTCCACTTGTGTGGGCTCGATGAAATCCATGCTATAGCCTTGGTGGCCGTAGGTGCCTAGATAGTTTTCAATCGCATCCAACATCTCGCGGCTGTCGTTGCGCTGATGAAGGGCATCCATGAGGAATCTAGATGGGGTGACGATGACGAGCTTGGCAAGCTCGTCGTTGCTGCGCACCGACTTCGCTATTTCGAAGAGATCCGCGTTTGCTTGCATGGATTTCGATTCGATTCCCGAAAGAAATTGACCGCTAATAAAGCGGTGATCGGGGAGTGTCTCGCGGAGGAAGCACTGCAGATGGTCGTCGGTCGATTTAGCGACGCCAAAGGTATGACTTGAATTACTCGACCAGTAGTATCCCTCTTCGATTCCCATCTCGCGGATGCCCTCTAAGAGCTTCTCATCGGTCGCGGTTGCCGGATCCAGTTTGCTCCATTTTTCGCCGATACCGACCAATCGGGGCCGGGTTACTTCGTGCCATTCGCCCAGTTGCCGGTCGTTAACGGCCGTTTTGTGGAACGCCACGTAGGTTGGATTGTCGCTCTCAGGCATGGTCACACGATGGGCGAGATCTTCCGCTGGCTGATCTGCCGCCCACCTCTCGAACGCGGTCCGATCTGCGTCGGACAATTCGGAGACGAACAAGGCCAGATCGTTTTTTTCCAACTTCGCGACGTTTTCTTCTTGCTCCAGGCGTTTTCGGATCGCTTCCATCGCTTTTTGTTCCGCTGCCTCGATTTCTTCTTCGCTAGGGGGCTTGGCTTGTTTCAGGGCTGTGCCCGACTCGTGGAGTTGGGGGAAGTCGAACCGCATGTACGCGTAGCCATTGACCGTCACAAACATTGGACCGCCACCGACCATGAGACTTTTTCCTTTACGCGATGATTCAAGCCCCTCCGTGAGGTAAAGCTCTTCAAACAGCGGACAAATGGGACCCGGCATGTTTTCCACAATTTGGCGCCGACTGACGTATTTGGCAGGTGGTGTGGGGGACCAATCTACCTCGATGGGTTGGACTGGAAGATTCGTGATGGGACGAGACTGCAATAGCTTGAGGTTGCCGTTTGCAAACGCCCATTCGATGTCTTGAGGCAAGCCGTCGTAGAGGGATTCGATATTGACGGCGGCTGCGGCGAGTTCCTGAATCATGGTCTCGGATAACGAGGACTGAGTCCGCTCATCGTCTTCAACATCTTCGAAGCGGGTGCCTTGATCAGCGTCGGAAACGATTTTCTGGGCCTTTGGACCGATCACCGTTTCTTTAACGGAATGCGTTTCGCGATCGACGATGTACGTGTCTGGAGTGACTTGACCGCTGACAACGGCCTCGCCAAGACCGAAGCTGGCATTAATGATCATCTCAGATCGCTCGCCCGTCGCCGGATTGGCGGTGAACAAAATGCCGGACACATCCGACGGCACCATCACTTGGACGACGACGGCCATCGCTACCGAGTCCTGTTCAATACCGTTTTGGTGTCGATAACTGATGGCCTGGGCTGTCCACAAGGACGCCCAGCAATCGCGAATGGCTAATACTAACGCGTCGCCGCCGCGTACGTTCAGGTACGTCTCTTGTTGACCGGCGAACGACAACTCCGGTAAGTCTTCGGCATTCGCCGACGATCGGACGGCAACAGCCGTGCTTTCGCTCTCGAACATGGTGTACGCGCTCGCGACTTCGGCGACGATGTCATCCGAGATGCGCGCTTGATCGAATAAGGCGCGAATATTCTTGGAGGCTTGTTCGAAGGAGAGCGCGATGCCGTTAATTTCAGGCTTTGCTAGCTCAAGAATCTTCGATTGAAGTTCGTTCGTGTCGACGAAGTTCTTGTACGCTGCCGTCGTCACGTGAAACCCGGTTGGGACGGTAAAACCAGCACTCGCCATGCGCGCGAGTGACTTTCCCTTACCACCGATTAGTTCGAGCGAATCGTTGTCGGTGTTTAAAGGCAACACATAGGAATCGGTACTGCTCACTAATTAACCTTGATTGTCTTCGGCGTAAATGTGCCGCTAGCGTTCTTGTGGAACTAGCGCGGCGATAACCTACCAGAGCATGTCAGGCGGGTCATCCAAATCGCATGTTGTACGTTTACTGGGGGATCGAAAATCCCCCATTTTAATGGTTAACCCTCTTGTAACAGGCTTAGCTGGCTGGATGATTTCCAGTTATTTCGGGATGCTAATCGGGATGGCGCGGTGTTTAACGAATGAAGTAACCCGCCACGCGCCAGATACCATCTGCATCCTTTTTCGCCGTGACCGTTTCGATGATGTTGTCTTGGTTTTCAAACACAGAAGCAAAACCGAAAATCACGTAATCACCTTGCGGCACGCCTGGAAGGTCTTCGGAAAATTTCGCTCCCAGTAATTTGCGCGATTGGACCGCCCCAAGCGGTGATCGGGACCCGCGCAGAGACCGATTCCAGCTTTTATCCGTAATCGCATTTTGCAACACCGGCGAGGCTCTACCTAAACTTTCACTAAATTGGCTGGTGTCAATCAACTCAAGCCATGCGTTGACACTATCCCGCGCGGCGACGACCGCCTCACTGTCGTCAGCACACGCAGCGCTGGATATTAAAAGGACGAGCCAGACAGCACGCCTGTTGGCTCGTCGGGACACTAGCTTGCGCCGTTGTCGTATTCCGCTTGACGCAACGCGGTATCACCAATCCGTTCGGGGACTTGCCACTCATCAACGTGTTTGTTGGCCCCGTCAATGATGTTCTGAATCGAATCCAGTGAATGCTCGTCAAGCTTCATACCGGGCGCACTCGGTTCGCCGCCTCCTGCCCGAAACTCTAGGACTTCGACCCCCGCGGGGCCAGCCGTGTACTTGTACGGCATTCCATTGGGTACAAAGAAACCTGAACCGGGTCCCAAACGTCGTCTACCAAGGATTACCTCGCCGGCGACGACGTAGTAGAGGCAGTCCCCGTACTTTGGGTGGCTGTGACGAAACAAAGGGAAGTTCGGGCCAAACCAGACGTGGACCAAACTCATGCCCCCCTCGGTTTGTTGGCCGAAAAGGGGTGTCGTACTCACGCCTGCCGAAAAGGCCTTAACCATCTCGCCGATTTTTTGTCGGACCGGCTCCTCGCCATATTCTTCGGCGAGACCGCTATATTCAAAGCCATCGGCGGCCCGGTCCACCTTGACCGCTTCTGAAGGGAAGGGTGCGTTCATGGGTGGATTCTCGAAAATTTCGAAGGGGCCGCGTGCCGAGACGAAACCTTTGGAATCGTCGTTCATCTCTCCGTTCTCTGCCATGTTCTTCTCCAATGATCAGTCCCGTTGAGAATACGTTAGCTGCCCGGAAATAACATTGCAGACACCGCGCTGCGGGATCTCGACCGTTCGACCTAGATCAAGGACCTATTTCGAGGGGTAAAGACACATCTTTTACCCACTCGGACATCGATCCGTCATAAACAGCAACCTGTTCCTGCCCCACGAGCAGGCAAGCGAAGGCATCAATGGTGGCTGCGATTCCGCCGCCACAATAGGCGATGACTTTGGGTGCTTGCAGGAGTCCTTTGTGGCTTAGAACTTCTACGAGTTCTTCACTTCGTCGAAAGTGCCCGTCGAGAAGCAGATCGTCGTAAAAGACATTAATACTGCCCGCAATATGTCCGGGCCGACCGTATGAGATGGGCGATTCTCCAGAATGCATGGCGGGGGCCAGAGCGTTAACCGTGCAAACGGCCTGATCACTGACGGCTTTAAGGACGGTGGATTTATCGGCAAACCGATCGGGATCAACGTTGACGGCGAATGATCCTATGGGGTAGCTCGTCGCCTGGTCCGATGTGTCGAGATCATTGGCGACCCAGGCGTCGAAACCTCCGTTGAGAACACGAACATTGGGATGTCCGCAGTAGTGCAACAGCCACCATGCCCTGGTGGCCCACATCATGTTGTCGGCGCTGTACACCACGACTTGGCTTTCGTCGTTGACACCGAGGCTGCGAAATAGCGATTCCAATTGCGCGGGTTTAGGTAAGCTAAATCCGAGGTTTGTGGTTGTGTCGGACGCCGCTTCTATGAGGTCTAGAAACATCGCACCTGGCACGTGGCCTTCCCGAAAATTCTGCTCGCCGCTCTCAGCTCGATACGGCCCTTTCTCGGAGGGTCTCAAGTACACGGTTGCGTCGTATATACGGAGATTAGGATCGTCGAGTTGGTCGCTGAGTTCGGTCGCTGAAATCAAATATTCTGGGTGTTGGTACGCCATGGAGCGGACTCTCCTAATTCATCTAACAAGTAGTTTATATTGAATCAAGTGCTAGCCCGTGGCAAAACTACCGCGGTCGGACTCAAGCCGTGACTTGTATTCATCCATGGTGTGCGGCCACTGCGTCACGATAAACCCGGCGCGCCCACGATAATAACCGCCGCAGTCCGCACGCCAGACGTCGACATTCTGAAGATCGCGCTGCAGCGATTTGTTGTATTCGGTCATTTTGGAGGATTTAGGGGCCATCCATCGCAGCTCATGCTCATCCATGAATCGTAATTGACGCAGGATATAGGCGACTTGGAGCTCGATCATCTCGAGGATTGAGCCGTTGTTGGTATTTGGTCCATAAAGCATAAAGAGATTGGGGAAATTTGCGGTGGTGATGCCCAGGTACGCTTGAGCGCCGTTCTCCCACGCTTCGTGAATGCTGATGCCGTCGCGACCGTATACGTCGATGCACGACAGGTATCGCGTTGTTTGAAACCCAGTTGCAAAAATCACGGTATCAACGACGGTCGACTCATTTTCTGCATGTACGGCATTAGCGCTTATTCGTTCGACGGCGCTATTAATCAGTCGAACGTTTGGACGATTAAATACAGGGTAGTAAAGGTTTGACGCGAGTGGTCGTCGGCAACCGTAAGCCATCGAGGGGGTCAGTTTTTCGCGGGTTTGGAGATCTTTTACAGCGGAGAGATTTTTTCGTCCGGCGTCTTCTGCGTTCAGCAGAATTTCACGATTCGAAAACGTAATGAATCCTTCAAGGCCTTCACGGATTTTCGCCCTTCGAGAGGGGACGGCGATATCGCTCTCAATAAACTCGGCGAGTTGCTCGGTTGTGAACGCCGTGTCTTCTTTCGGCAATATCCATTGAGGACGTCTTTGATAGACCGAGAGTTGCGCTACGCAGTCAGCGATTTCGGGAATCATCTGGACTGCGCTTGCGGCGGTACCGATCACTGCAACCCGTTCCCCTGTTAGATCGTGGCCGTCTTTCCAGGCTCCCGTATGGAACATGGTTCCTCTAAATTCGTCGACCCCGGGAATGTCTGGATAATTGAGCTCGGTAAACATCCCAACACCGCTGATAAGAATGTCTGATTCGACCGACGTACCGTCGGTGAGCGAAATGTCCCATGTTGTGCTGTCCTCGTCCCAACGAGCACTCGCGACTTCCTTGGTGAGACGGATATAGGGCGTCAACTCGTATTTCGTGACGCAGTGACGCATGTATTCGAGAATTTCGGGCTGGCGAGCGTAGGGCCGGGACCAATCCTTTTTGGGTTCGAAGCTGAAGGAGTAAAGGTGGGATGGGACATCGCACTCCGCACCCGGATACCGATTGTGCCACCAGGTGCCGCCGATACCGGCGGCTTTTTCGATAATGACGAAATCCTTGATGCCCGCTTTTAGCAGTTGAATACCGGCGCAGATTCCGCCGGGTCCCGCACCGATAATCGCGATGCGTTTTCGAATCCGTTCATTGCTATTCACCCGATGCCTCCCGAGGTCGAGCACGGTCGAATTATAGCGCTCCGAAGAAACATGCCCAGGGTCCATGATTGGTCTTCTTTCCTGCGCATGGCGATCGAAAAGTAAATGGACGATCACGGGATTGAATCGATATGCTCAAGACACGGGCCGTCTATTTCGGAGACATCCACCATCGTCGACCTAAATGACACATCTGGGGTTCAACAGCCTGTCCCTCCGTCAAGGGATCCTGAGGCAGCGTTCGGCACCAAGCAGCCGCCGGTGTTGTCGCCGCGGTCATCTAGGCTGGACGCAGATCCGCCGGGAGCAGAGAGGCTAGGGCTGAGTCCGGAGGAGGTGATCCAGTTTCGCGAACAAGGTTATGTCATTAAACGAGGACTGATTTCGACAGACGAATTTCAACCATTTCTGAACTTGTGGTGGCAGCAGCCACCGGTAATCGCGGCAAAAATGGCGTCGACGGATCCGGATTCATGGGTCTCCCCAGGAGACCGTTGGCCTAAAGAGAATCGCTGGGGCCTGGCTAAGAATTGGATGGGTCGTCGTAGCTGGCCAACACCGGAACAGGAGAGGAAGGGAGCGTCGGTGGGAGAACGCGTTGGTCGCCTACCGCATAAGCTGACGCGGGACATGAGCAATGATGTCTGGCGCTGGCATGGGATAGGCCACGATCCAGCATTTGTGGCGGCAACATCCGCCCACCCATGCGTATTGAACATGGCGGAAGCGTTGTTAGGTGGGCCCGTCAAGAGACCGCGACGCAACCGGGGTATTTACGCCATATTTCCGAGGGATCCGACAGGGCCGGCTTCTAAACTCGGGCCGCACATGGATCAGAGCATGACGGAGCTGATCGTGATCACCTACCTGCAAGATGTTGAACCGGGATCGGGGGGATATACGTTTTACCCGACTTCACCGCAGCTTTTGTACCCGACCTCCGAGCAAGCCTTGAACTGGGTAGCTACAGATAAGTCTAAAGACGTGATGGATCACGTCAAAACGAGTGTCCAGCCGATCGAATTTACTGGCAAGGCGGGCGATGTACTGTTCTGTCACGGTTGGATGGTTCATTCCGCTGGGATTCACGAGAGTGACAAGATCCGGATGGCAGTGGTGCAAGATTTTAATAAGGTGAGACGTAGGAGCCACATGCGATGGACAGCGGCAGGTAAGCATGGCGCCGAAAGAATCAGTTGCGACATGGACGGTGTCTTTACGTTTCCCCTCGATAACGACGACGATCCGGCCGACGGTGATCGCGAAGTCACCAATCAGTGGATCATGGATTCCAATGAATTTGTGCAATCGCGGCACGCGCCGTTGGACGATATGTTTGCTGAATGGAATTTAGGTCATCGCGCAATTGAAGGACGAGTCGTTGATGAGCCTGCGTGGTGGGAGAAATACGGGTTACCCCTGTTGCCGACCGGGAGCGTTCCAAGGGGCGGCGGCGGCACGCCAGCGGTCCCATTGGCCAAGATCGCACAGTATCAAGGTAAGGGTCGATGGAAAGTCGACTCGCGCGCAAACGATTGGATGTGATGACGAATAGATGCCGATCTATTCGGTTAGGAAGGTTTAGTGGCTGTCACGACGAACTGCGGTAAAGCGAACAAATAAGTCCCGTCATCCACACCTCGTTCCACGGCCTCGATGAGTTCGTCAGCTTCTTGTGGGTCCATGGTGTCAAAAACGCCAATATACCGGCGCATGTTTCGGAGTACAGAAAGACCGCCGCCGGAGGTATCTAGGGAAGCAGCGATTTTCGCTGTAACCGCTTCGAAACCGGCTGCCTTGAGTAACTGAACGAGTTTGCGACCAATGTGAGGCTCCTTGAATGCCACGGATGCGGCATCGAAGAAGCGATCGGCTGTCGCTTTTCCCCACGGTTCGACCAGGACAAATCCCCAATCGCTATCGAGAACGTGGATACGGCCCCCAGGGAGAAGGACACGATACATCTCATCAAGGGTTACGGTGACGTCAGGTACATATTCGAGAACATTTTTCGCGAGAACCCGATCCAAACTTGCCGCTTGAAACGGCAAAACATGGTCGGTGAGATGGTGAAAACTGATGTTTTCTCGATCGTCGGCTCGTCGCGTCGCGTCGCTGATAAATCGCTCGTTGATGTCTGCGCCATATACTCGACCTTGCTTACCGACGATGTCGGCAAGTGCGAGAGCGAAGAAGCCTGGGCCGCAGCCAAAATCAAGAATATGGTGCCCGGTTTCTATTGAGGCAGGAGCGAGTTGCTCGAGTTGTGATTCGCGCCACTGAAACATACGTTCGTAACGCTCGACGCGATCATCTTCGATGTTGATCCAGTGATCAGTGAAGTAAGTAGCAATATCCATATAGTCCCGTCGCTTTTCGCTGTTGGTGACCCCGGAGGGATACGACAAATACCGTTTGGGTCACTTTGCCCAACAACCACAGTGTTTAAATACCCAAATCCTGGGTGTTGTAGTCCTTGATTACCGTTTCGCGGGTTTGTTCGTTCCAACGAAATTCGTTCTCCAAGCCCACGAACGGTTGATAGCGATAGGGTTTTTCCTCGGGGTAACGCTGACGCCGTGCGTCGATCGCAACTGCAATTACGCTGGAGCGTTGATGGATCCGTTGTTCGTCATAGACATCGTTTTCGGTAGATCCGAGGACGCCAGTGGCACCGAGCACGGATGAACGCCGGTGAAATCCAAACGTCAGCGACACTCGCTCGTCCGGTGAAGTATTGGCAAAGGAGCAATGCAGGGTTTGACGGTTCACTACCGTGACGTCGCCAGCTTGACAGAAGAGTGGCACGGTATTCGGAAGACAATCGGACCCGCCGTTGTCGTCCACCATGGCACGGATGTCAATACGTCCTTCTTTATGTGTGCCGGGAACGACCCAAAGACAGTTACCGGGCGTGCTGGGGTAGAGCTGAACCTGAAAATTGAACCCGTGGATACCTTCGTCCCATGTTGGTGAATCCCAATGGGTTAGACCGTCTTGATGCCAGGCGACCGATCCGCCTAACCCGGGCTGCTTGAGAAAAATGGCATCATTAAAAGGCGTGAAGTCGGGTCCGTTGATGCTCTCTGCGATCGCTAATAACTGCGGGTGACCGTATAAACGTAAACCGGCGTCCATCGCCTGGCACATGCCAAACATCATGTAGATGATCTCTTTCGGAGCATTGATCGGGGGCACGGGCTCGACCATTTTTGATGGATGACGACCACCGTTCCGAGTTGTTCCACCGACCGGATCGGATAAGGGCGGAATCCAGGTGTACGTATCTCTCTCGAATTCTCGACCGAATGCGGGTCTCCCTTTGGCATCCAGCTCGGCCCCTCGTTCTACTGGAGCTCGATCGAGCATGTCCGCAATACCCGCTCGAAGTTCTTCAAGTTCTTCCGCCTCGATGACATTTTCAAAGACGTAAAATCCTTGCCTCCAGTAGGCCTCGAGAATGTCGTCTCGCAGAGCACCGGTTGCGTCGAAATGAATCGGTCCTCGATTTCCTAAACGGATCGCACGTTCTTTGCCCTCCCGTAAATACGTTTTCATGCTATCGGCATGTTCCTGCGCACTGGGTTCGGCTATCTGAGGCATGGAATATCCAGGAATTATCTTGTTAGGGAGCTTAAACCCCATCGACCTGCGCGTGAAGGAATAGAAAATAAGCGCGACCTGCTTAACAACCTAAGCGTTTTATCTGTGCATCGAACCTCATGTCGAATGGCCGCCGGAACGAACGTGTCCCGGTGGTGCGGGGGAGGTCAACCAGATTTCATCTTTCGGCTGATGTGAGGTCCGTTGATCGAAAACAATGGTTGTTCGGGTTCGCGACGGCGGCGGCCTTTAACCATGATTCCTGGTCGACCGACGCTTTGGCCTGCGGTTTGACGGTTGTCTGGATCTCGATAACCGATTCGAACAATCCGACGATTTCGAGGTGTCTGATTGATGTAGGAGCCGTGTACGGTATGAATACTAAAGCACACGACGTCTCCAGCTTTGGCTGGTACCGGAATCGCGTCCGCCAAGCGATACTGATCCGTTGGTAAGAAAGGCGTACACGGCCCGCTGGCATTGCTGGTGATGTGTGCGCGCGCGCCTTCTTTGTGCGATCCATCAAGGAACCGTATTTCGCCGTTGTTCGCGTCGGTATCATCGAGGTGAACAAGAACATCGATGTAGCGACTGTCCTCATGTTGATAAAACGCCCAATCCTGATGCATGGGAAATGGGTGGCCTGTTTCGGGCGGTTTGACATGCATGGTCGAGTGATGGACCTCGACATTCGGGCCGATCAGTTGGGATATGGCGGCCGTCAAATGGGGATGAGTCACGGCCCTCATCCAGGCATCTGAGTAAAAGTAGAGATCGTGCATGGCGACCAACTTCGACTTTTTTTCGGTTTCAGGATCCATGTAAACCTGTCGCCAGTCACCCGACCAACCCGGCGAACGACCAGCCCACGACCCAATGAGCCAGTCGAGTTCCGTCTCCAGTTCGAGTGTCTCGTCGGGAGAGAAGACCTCCGGCATGTGGAGGTATCCATGCTCGTTAAAGAACTCGATATGGTTTTTCGTGAGCAAGGCTGCTCCATCAAAAGCCGGCAGATACGGGCAGCATAGCACCATGGTGATGGTGGATAAGATCTGGTCTGCTGGACTAGACAAGCCGCCTGAGACCATTCAGTCTCGTTTGCGCGAGGAGGGGTGCCATGAGTCAGGAAGTGCCAGACGTCGAGCCGTTTCAAAGAGTTTTTATCGCCAATCGCGGTGAAATCGCAATTCGGATTGCGAAGGCAGCGACGAGTCTCGGGATGGAGTCAGTTGGTGTCTATGCGCCGGTAGACGCCGCGTCACTTCATACTCGNTATACCACTGANAATATAGAAATTGGGAGTTCTGCNGGAGATCAAGTCGACCCCGTCGGCGCTTACCTAAATATCGAAGCGCTTGTCGATGCCGCCAAGGTAGCGGGGTGTGATTGCGTTCACCCTGGCTACGGGTTTCTTTCCGAGAACGCGGAGTTTGCGAGCAAATGTGCCACCGAAGGCATCACCTTTATTGGTCCGACACCCACCGCATTGAGCTTATTTGGCGACAAAGTACGTGCTCGCGCTTTGGCTACATCGATAGATATTCCGGTTGTTGATGGAAGCGAAGAACCCGTCGAGAACGCAGCACAGGCCCAAGATTTGGCGCGGGAGATCGGCTATCCCGTGATGCTGAAAGCGGCGGCNGGCGGAGGNGGACGNGGCATGCGCTTCGTCGAAGAGGAAGGAGAAATGGCGGATGCATTCGAGCGCTGTCAAAGCGAAGCGCAAGCAGCGTTCGGTGACCCGACCTTATTTCTTGAGAAACGGATCTCGAAACCTCGTCACATCGAAGTNCAGGTATTGGGTGATTGCGAGGGAAATCTCGTCCATTTGCACGAACGTGATTGCTCGGTACAACTTCGCAATCAAAAGGTCATCGAAATAGCGCCTGCGCCGGGGCTCGAAGCGGTACTTCGTGAACGTCTTTTCAGTGATGCGATCAAACTCTCTCAAGCAGGCGAGTACACGAACGCAGGGACGGTCGAGTTCCTGGTCGTGCCGGAGACAGAGCAACACTTCTTTATTGAATGTAATCCGCGCATTCAAGTTGAGCACACCGTNACAGAACAGGTGACGGGCATTGATTTAGTGGAAGCTCAGTTCCGCATCGCGGCGGGAGAATCACTCGAGGCGATGGGTCTTGCTACGCAAGAGGACGTAGGACCACCCAACGGTTTTGCGGTTCAGGCGCGTGTCGTAGCGACAAGCCCGGGAACCATTACGGCCTATAAAGAACCGTCAGGCGTCGGAGTGCGNGTTGATGCCAGCGGCTATCAGGGATATCCNATACGTTCCCAATTTGACCCTTTGTTGGCNAAGGTTATTGGTTCGTCGNACGCTGCNGGGTCATATCCGAAGGCGGTAGGTCGNACACTTCGCGCGATACAGGAATTTCATATCGGCGGTGTTGGAAACAATTTGCACCAGTTGATCGCTATCCTCTCTCACGAGACTTTTCGAGCCGGCGATGCAAGGACCACGTTGCTGGCTGACCAACCGGAACTCACCCCGTCATCTGGTGGATCGATGAGTCCGGTACTCGACCTTTTTGAATCCCAGGCGATGCGATCCGATTTCACCCATACAGCCGAAACAACTGCAGCTGCCACTCCAATGCCCGATCTCGAGATCCCGGAAGACGCGTTGACAGTAACCAGTCAGATTGCTGGTAGTGTTGTCGAAGTTTCGGTAGGGGTCGGTGATCATGTTGCNGTGGGGGANGCGCTTTTTGTCTTGAGCGCAATGAAGATGGAGACGATGGTCACGGCGCCTTGCGATGGGATCGTCGAGAAGCTGCAGCCGCTGAGCCCCGGTGATGTCGTTGCCGTAGATCAAATCGTTGCGGTGATCACACCAGTTGATGAATCGGTTGGCGGTCAGACGCCTTCNGNTGATCGTGACGACGAAACGTGGGCCCCTGTGCTCGACGCCATCGACACCCTGCAGGGGCTTGCGACAGAAAGACTCGCGCCGGGGTCGGACGATCCCGGCGTGGTACGACAACGTAGCCGAGGTAAATTGACGTGCAGAGAACGCATCACGCTGCTCCTTGACGATAGTTCTTTCCGTGAAGTCGGAAGCGTCGCTGGGTTTGCGTCGTACGATGACGAAGGCGAGATCGTAGATTTCACGCCGGCGAACCATGTCGGTGGTTGGGGCAAGATCCACGGACGCACCGCGATTGTTTGTGCAGATGACTTTACGTCGCGTGGTGGACATGCGGATGGAGCGATTGGTGCGAAAAGCGGTTATCTGGACCGCCTGTCGTTGGAAATGCGTGCACCTTCAGTACGCTTGTTGGACGGTTCTTCGGGCGGTGGCAGCGTCGCTGCGATGGTGCCCGCCCAGAAGAAAGAAGGTGAAAGTACCGCCAAGGAAAGCCGAGGCGCGATAAAAGCCGGTCGTCCGCGGGTATCGGGCGGCGGCGGCTCGTACCTCCCCGGACATCTGGGCAGCACCATGTACACGGAACAANTAAGTACGGTCCCCGTGGTCAACATGCTGCTCGGCAGCGTGGTTGGTATTGGCGCTGCGAAAGCGGTTCTCGGGCACTTTTCGGTCATGGTTCGCGACATCGCCCAATTGTTCGTTGCNGGNCCTCCTGTGGTGAGTCACGCGATGGGATACGAAATTACCAAGGAGGAGCTNGGTGGNTGGCANATTCACTGCACNAACGGTTCNGTCGACAATCTGGCGGANACGGAGGAAGAAGCTGCACNGATGACGNGGANGTTTCTTTCCTACCTGCCCACGAGTGTCTACGAGCCACCGCCTGTCTTNTCGNCNAATCCAGNNGATCCNCCCGATCGNCGNGACGAAGAGTTGTTNAGGCTNGTNCCACGNAANCGGACCATGACNTTCGATATCCGAAAAGCCATTANATTGATGGCCGACNNNGATTCATTTTTCGAGATNGGGCCNCTNTGGGCCACNGACCANGTCACGGGGTTCGTTCGATTTAANGGNTACCCGTTGGGTGTNATNGCTTCTGANAGTCAACANGCCAATGGCGGTTCNCTCACNGCCGATGGNTGTATCAAACTCAAACGACATCTCGACTTGTGTGACTTATTTCATTTGCCNGTNCTCAANCTGATCGANAACCCNGGCTTNGCNGTGGGNCTNGAGCANGAGCTTGCCGGCACGATNCGNCGTGGTGGCGAATGGATGGTGGCNTTCGCNCAAGTNGGGATACCGATCTTTTCNGTNTTGATGCGGCGTAGCTTCGGCGTTGCNGGCAACAATTACGCNACACCACGATCGCAGCCNTCGATGCGGGTNGCTTGGCCNGCNGCTGATGTNGGNGGGATNCCGCCNGAAGGAGGNATNGAGGCGGCNTACAAACGGCAACTCGCGGAAGCAGAAGANCCNGTGGCANTNCGCGCCGAATTAAANGCNCGCATCGANAGCGCTCGNGGACCGNTGGGNCCCNTGTCACGNTTTCAAATNGAAGAGATTGTNGATCCNCGCGACACNCGGCGACACATCTGCGACTGGGTGGAATCGGCGCATCGATTGGTGTCCCAGCCCGANCGACTNGGACCNAGGGCGCTNCANTTCAGNCCNTNACGGNGGACNTAAGTCGTCTCCGGGACGGGTTCTTTCCANCGGTTGTAATAGGTGATTTCTTGGGCGCGTCNGCGACGTGCCGGNTGGAAACCNTCTCCNGTAAAGTACGCGGTGGGAAGNAGNGCGATCTGGGTCACNGATGCCGGCAGANCNANCAATTCGGCGGCGTCCTNTTCGTGNTGNAGGTGCAANGTTGTCCAAGCGGATCCNATGCCCCGNGCGCGCAGNGCCAGCTGCAAACTCCATACCCCTGGCGTGACCGANCCCCAGTAGGTNGCTTGNTCGAAGGTGGACGTACCCGGTCGATCGAGCTTGATGGGGATGATCATTAACGGTACTTCGTGTANATGTTCGAGCAANTACANGGACGATTCGACCACCCGAGTGGCGGTGGGATCGTTGCCCATNGACTCGATTTGTTTTTGTCCAGCCTCGAGGTAACCACGCCCAAATCTTGAGTACAGATCGGCTAACGTCGATCGAGTTTCGGGGTCGTCAATGAGTAACCATCGGTTGCGTTCTAGATTCCCGCCAATAGGAGCGCGTGATGCGAGGTCGATGCATTCAAGGACGACGTCTGTTGGTACCTGCCGCGTCAAATCGAGACGTCGTCGGACTTGCTTGGTTGTTGTAAGGAAATAATCCAACGATTCAACGGGCGAATTGGCCATAAGGGTTCCCTCGTGTGGATCGGCGGTGGAAGCTTATTAACCCATGAAACCGACGCGCAGCGAAAGACAAGGTTCGTGGCATTAGGAAGAGCGGCAATTTATGATGACGCATCGCAAGACACGTGATTTCGCCGACGAACGATAGGAAGAGACAACATGTCCGAAGCTGAAAAAGCTGACGAACCAACGGCCCAAGCACCTGCATTCCAGATACTGCACGACACACTGGCTCCAGAAACGATCTCAGATGAGTTAGCGCCCACCATCGAAGAACTCGACCTCGAAGATAACTGTCGTCAGTTGGCGACGGAAGGGTGGACTGTGGTGGAAGACGTCGCATCCCCTGAATTCAACGAGCGTTTGCGCAACAAGATTCTAGAGCTAGGTCCGGGTGGAAATATGCTCCTGGCAAAAGATCCGGTCTTTTCGGAGGCCATCTTGAGTTCGAAATTGCTGGCGATGGCGGAGTTTTCGGTCGGTCGTGGCTTTCTCATCAGCCAAGTGGCGGCGAGTGTCCGACCAAAGGGATCTCCGTCGATCGGATTGCACGCCGACGCTAACTGGCTCCCCGCACCCTTTCCAGCCCACAACATGTTGATGACCGGGTGCTGGGCGTGCGATGAGTACACCGAAGAGGGTGGTTCGACGTTAGTGATCCCGGGGAGCAATGTTCTTCACCGCCATCCGGATCCTGACGAAGTGGCGGCGAAAGAAGGTGCGATAGCCATCGAGTGCCCGCCGGGGTCTGTGGCCATGTGGGACGGCAATTTGTGGCACTCGAATTACCCTCGCAGCATCGAGGGGGAACGGGTTGTCGCGCACATCACCTATACGCGTCTCATGATGCGTCCGGTTGAGGACTACGGCGCGATTGCCGACGAACTGATTGAACGGCACGGTGATCGCATGGCTCAGTTACTGGGTCGTCAGGACTCGTTGGATAGCCCGACGGGCTTCCGATACGACAAGCTCCTCGACACGTTCAACAACGCCAAGCGTTAATCGCTTAAGAGTTAAAAAGCGGCCTCTGGTGTTCGGTCGATGGCTAATTCGCTTTGGCGGTCAGCATGGCTTCGATTGCTTTCTTGCCCTCCACCGCGGCGTCCTCCTGCAGCTGGATTTGCAGTAACTGGGCGATGTACTGAGTTGTTGGCCAATCGACGCGGGCGTTGTCGAGTGGAGTCACCCCCTGAAAATTCATAATCTTTGCGTTGGCACCGCTATCGAGTAAGACTTTGGCGACTGCGGTACGACCGAAGAGGGCGGCCGCGTGCAATGCCGTTGATCCGTCGTCGCCTCGTGCGTCGAGCTTTGCGCCATGATCGATCAGGACCTGAGCTGTGTCAGCGCTTCCCGCCACGACCGCAAGTACCAGCGGAGTCGCGTTGAGGTCGGGATGTGGCGTGTTGGCATTGAACCCTTCGGCAAGATGATTTTTCACGGCACTCGCATCGCCAATCAAAACCGCTGTCCAGACGTCGTTCTTCGCGATTTCCTGTAAAGCACCGTACAGAAGAGGGCCGACTTGTTCGCGCCCGCGCTCGATTTTTTTCCGGTTGGCGGGAACCTGCATTATGTCTTCGATGATATAACGGGTGGTGTCCCAATCGGTGCCCAATACTTGAAGGCTTGATTGTCCGCCGTCATTGGTGGCGTTGACGTCTGCGCCATGCTTTAGCAGGACCTTGACGGTCGCGGAATGCCCCATAAACGCAGCGGTTATCAAGGGTGTTCCACCGTTACCATCGCGGATATCGACGAAGGCGCCATTCTCAAGCAACCACTCGGCGGCTTTGGCTGAATCAAAAAAGGCTGCGGCGTTGAGTGCGCTGCTACCGTTTGTGTCGGCGGCATTAAGATTGGTTCCAGCTGCCTGATGTTTTTTCAACGCACCGACATTCCCAGTAGCGGCAGCCGTCCAGAGATCGACGGATGGTGGTGCTGCGCTGAGTGCCTGAGACAGCACCAGAAGACTAATGACGAATAAACGAGGCACCAAGTTTCTTAACGTTCGCATGTTGATACCGCCTTTATCTGTAGAGATACGTCTATGTAGTTGGGGACCTGTCGGCTGCATGCCTTACAGCAGATTTTGCTCGAGGAATTTGGCAACTTCGAAATAACTCTTTTGCCGATCGTTGTCTTTGAGCCAGTTATCACTCCGGCTCGACTCGACCATATACAGTCTGTGGTCAACACCGCCCTGCCGTAGTTCGTCGACAAACGCGCGGGCGTTGCCATATTGGGCGTAGGCAAAGTTTGCGAATCCTTGCAGCGGCTCTATCAAAAGGATCGGGTGTCTTATGGATCGCGCCCGCCACCTGGGTGAAGCGTCTTTTAAGACATTGGCATCGGGTTCGACGCCGACTTTTGTGAATGCATCACGTTCTTGTGCACCGCGACGTGGCATACGGTTCCAGTTCGCGAACAGGTCGGTATAAACATTATCGATGGAGACCGCACATTTAAATATGCCCGGTCGTTCAATGATCGACATGAGCGCTGCGTACCCGCCAAAGCCTTTCCCCACAACGCAGACCTCGTCCGAGGTAACGCCAGCGTTTTTCTTAACCCACCGAACCCCCGTGGCTATGTCATCGATAATCATATTTCCCCACTCGCCAAATCCCGCCTTGGTATAACCCTTGCCGAAACCCGATGAGCCACGATGATTTACTTCGAGTACGACGAACCCAAGACTTGCGTAAAGTTGCGACTCCCAATCGTAACCCCAGGTCTCAGCTCCTCCGGGACCATTCTTGAGTAAGACGATTAATGGCCGCTTCGACGTTAAGTTGCTGGGAATGGTCAGGTAGCCGGGAATTCTCAGATCGTCGCGTGCAGGAAATTCGATGGGATTGCGTTGTGCGAGCGGATACCCTTCAAGTTGCGGGTACCGGTCAAATAGCTTCTGCATCCGGCTTGATTTGACATCGAACCAATAGTACTCACCCGGTATCGCATCGCTGTCGACAAGAATGATGGCGCCGGAATTATTCCGAGCAAAGCTTGTGATCGTGACGTTCGCGTTCTTGAAACTTTTCCTGGCTGCCTGATGGATTTGCGCGCCGAGGTGTTTAGGATTTGGGTAATAGTATTGGGGAAAGTGGTCGTCGTGCTTGACCGCATATAGGGAATGTTCCCCGTCGACGTAGTATGCGGATACGTCGGTCCTCGCGGGACGAAACACGGCCTTAATTTCCCCCGTTTTTAGGTCAAGGTAACTGAGTGCCGCTCTCTTCCCGGTAATAGTTTCGAGAACGTACACGGTATCCTTTTTCGGACCGTCACCGATTATTGCGAGTTCACTGTCGTCGATGTTGCCTTCGTGAGCGATTTGCCACTCATCTTTCTGACTCGCTCGATAATAGAGATGCACCTGCTCGTTAAATGTGATGGCGCGGGTTCGCTTTGGCTGCCCCCATGCGGCCAGGACCTCGCTTTTGGCGTTTGTATATACATCAATGACCGTCATGTCCTTGATATCCGCTAATTCTTCATATTTTTCGTTCGCCATGTCATAGCGCATAACTTTGGAAGATCCGACCACGGTGCGCTGCCTTCCAGAACCGGCCTTGCCCGTGGTACCAGAGAAGTCATGTTGAACGATCGCCCGCGCGTCATTCGATTTTGGAAAGACACCGAAGACAATGCGAGCTTGGTCTGTTCCAAAACGGCTGCGTAACGAGTAGTCCTGCATTTTTTCTGTGTACTCGTATCCAGAAAAAAGTTTTTCGACCTTCCTTTGTTTGAAGTTAAATCGCTCGGGGCGGCCTCGAGAGGGGATACCCCAGTGGGGATCGCCGCGCCAGGACCGCAGCATTAAATTCTCGGAGTCGATCCATCGATGCAAGCCGACATCTATTTGTTGCTTGAATTGAAAGGATTCTAAAACGTCTCCTCCATCGAGCTTGATGATGTCGACCGTTTCGTTGCCGCCTCTATTGCGCTGTACCGCGATCAACTTACCGTCGGCGGAAAGCTGAGGATCGTCGTTGGCTGCCGTGGCAACATACGCGGCGACACGTTCGAATGTGATCTCCGCAGATGCACTTGCCAAGGTGAAAAGTGTTGTTACGATTAAGGTCGCTAGCTGCCTGTGTTGCATGTTAATCCGTCCCATCTGTTCGAACCGAGGTCCCCGTTGATCGCCGGAAAACGGCGCTACCGGGGTAGGCTAAGACTGCGACCCATCGTGAGATCAGCACAGAGTTTGTCTAGTCGAGGTGTCGTGTCCTCTCGAGAAAAAACCGTACTCAGACTTGATGAGCCCAATAACTCCCCACGAACGAAAGTACTCCAAATATTGATGGAAAAACAGGCGGGATCGATGCCACAAATCGATGTTTTGGTGCCCTCTATCTGATTAAGCTCCTGATAGAACAAGAACTTCAAAACACCATCCGATTGGTTGAGCCATTATTGAAATAGAAGAGAAATAATCTATAAGCTATTGATATATAACTAAATACATCCTCTTCTAAAAACGATGTCTCTCGAGAAATTCGATGAAGATGTCTCCAAGCCTTGTTCCTATTTCACGCATGACATCCCCGGGATTGCGATCAGCTAACTTCTTTTGCTCGGCCTCAGTATGGATGTAACAGATTTCGCTACCAGTCATGAGGTGATGTAAATCTTCGCCGCGACTTTTGGGATGGACGGGATCGTTTCCGGGAACGATGCATGTTGGCAGTTTGATTGACGCGAGATCCTTCTCCGAAGCGCCAATCACGGGTAACTGAGCGCCTTCGACGAAGAAGTCCCGCCACATCGACATGGTATGAATAAACTCGTCCGGATTAAGCCCTAACAGGTAGTTTCTATTCCGGGGGTTCGAGTCGATTCGCGCAGCGAAATAATCCGTCTGACAGACGGCGTCCATCCCGCCGTTTTTTGCGGCTTCGATAAATTGACCGTAATAGGCGTGGCCGAGTTGGGTTGACGCCACGTGGCCGCCTGTCACCCACCACAACAAGAGTCCGCGTACGGCTTCAGGATGCCGCAACGCTAGCAGTAGTGACAGCCGACAACCGGCGGACCCACCACCGGCAATGACGGGCGTTGCTTGTAATTGCTGTAGCAGGGCATATACGTCATCGGCCCAGATTTCCTGCTCGGATATTTCACCCTCGATTCGGATCTCGGACGCGCCACAATTCCGACGATCGTGCAGCAGGACACGGAAACCTTTCCCGGCTAATCGATTGCCAAGATAGCGGCTACCTTCGAGGGCACCGCGACCGCCAGGCGTCAGAACGATCCACGGACCGTCTCCACCCACGAGCTCGTAATTGAGCGTGACACCATTGATTAGCGCTTGCGGAATATCAATTCTCCCCGAGTCGGTGTTCCCGTCACGTTGCTGCGGACATCTACCCTCGCCAACATTATGCCAGTGGACCGAACGGTGTTGGTGTCGCTCGCTGGTCCGACCCGACAGGCTAGATTGGTCAAGCGAGTGTGGTTCGTTATTATCGTTCGCTCAGCACGACAACTTATCGTAGGGAAGGGGAGCGTCATGGAGTTCGGAGTTCAAGTGAATGTCTATCGCACCAATTGGGATGCCGTTAAGGCTTCGGTGGAGGCGATGGAGGCAGGCGATTGGGACAGCGTTTGGTTTGCGGATCACTTCATACCGCCGGGGGCCAACCATGAGCAAGAAGCTCTTACTGCCTTCGAGGGGTTGTCGGCTATCGCGTTTGCTGGCGGCATGACCAAAAAACTTCGTTTAGGCAATCTCGTCCTGGGGAACACCTATAGAAATCCCGGTTTGACGGCCAAGATAGCGGGAACAATCGACACCATGAGCCAAGGCCGCTTCACGCTTGCAATTGGCGCTGGTTGGTACAAACGCGAACATGAAGCGTATGGCTGGACCTTCCCGTCGATGAAAGAACGGCAGGATCGCTTTGAAGAGGCCTGCGAAATCATCCGACTTTTGGTTCACACCGAGGATCCGGTGGATTTCAACGGAACGTATTATCAGATTGATAAAGCTCGTCTATCGCCAGGATCCTACGACAAACCCATTCCAATTATGGTGGGAGGGACCGGACCTAAACGCACGCTAAGGACACTCGCCAAATTTGGTGATGTCATGAATCTCGACGGTTGGGCTGGAGGTGGTATGTCCCTCGAGTACTATCAGCACAAAGCGCAGATACTCGACCAACATTGCGAGGATGTTGGCCGAGATCCGGCTGAGATCCGGCGCACGTTGTTGATGCCGTGTTATCTGACGGAAGATCAGGAAATGATCGATCGCGTGGTGAAAGGCTTAGGGCCGGGAACCGTGGCTGGTTCGCGTCAATATATCGTAGATCGGATTGGTGGATTCCAAGACGCTGGCATCGCCGAAATTATGTTTGGTGGCGTTCCGTCGGGGGATGTCGAGATGCTAAAGCGTTTCGAAGAACAAATTGTCTCCGCATTTCGTTAACAACAACGGTGTCCTCGTAATCATCAGCACGAAAGATAGGAGCAAGGGACAATGGGCACGAAGCCGACCATAGAAAAAGTCACCGGCACTCTCGGGGCCGAAATATCGAATATTGATATTGGGTCTCCCCTCGACGACTCAACCTTGGAGTGGCTGAAACACGAATTCGTCGAAAATAAGGTGCTTTTCTTCCGCGATCAGCATCTAACCAGTGAACAACATGTTGCCTTTTCCGGGTATTTTGGCGACGTGTTGGACGTGCATCCGTGGTCGGCGTCTAAGGCGGATTTCAAAAACATCATGCTCATCTACAATGCCGCGGCGGCGGGTTGGCATTCGGACGAGACGTGGCGGGAGGAAACGCCATTAGGCTCGGTGCTCTACGGTCGTTCCGTGCCGGAGTATGGCGGCGACACGGTCTTCGCCGACATGGAGCGGGTCTACGATGATTTGTCGGACGACGTGCAAGAAAATCTTGATGGACTTTATGCCGTGCATGATCACATCAGCCACCGACGACGCATGCGGGCAATCGGTAAGAGCGAAGAACAAATCGACGCATGGCGTCGAGAGTTCCCGGAAGTTCGGCATCCGATTGTTCGCACCCATCCGGTAACTGGGCGGAAATCGTTGTTCGTAAACGGTGGTTTTACTGACCGTGTCGACGGTATGGACGCCGATGAATCAAAGGAACTGCTTGCGTCGCTGTATGCGTTAGTCGCGAAACCACAATACCAATGCCGGTTTCGTTGGCAAACTCGTTCCGTGGCGTTTTGGGATAACCGGTCGGTGCAACATTACGGAGTTCCGGACTTTGGTGATCAAGAACGCTTGATGGAGCGGGTGACGATCGGCGGGGACAGACCGGCGTAATATTCGCGTCGCGGTAATAGACGACGCCCGCGTTCACTAAAAGCGGCGCGGGCGCAGCCTCGTGTTAGCGCTGGCTCACTACCTAGGTCCGACAGGCACCATGATGTGCTGGTAGGGCGAGCCCTTCCACATCACGTACGGACCACCTTGCGACGGATCCGTTGGAATCCCTTCGAGCAACGATGCATCCGGGACAACGATCATGAGATGTGGTCCCTCGTCGATCCACTCGTTATCGTCGGTGGGGCCGGTCGCGTAAGGATCGATATTGCTCGCGCCTTCATCGCCGAGCAGCATGTAAGAAATGCCAAGACGCGTGATGTTGAGCGGTTTCTTGTTGCTCCAGGCGTCGGCCCACGTCTTCCATGGACCGTCGAGGCACATCGGCTGAGTTCCGGCGACGTTGGGGGGCGTTGGCATGCAGGTATAGTCACTGGTGCCTTGACGCAGGACATTGCCGTCCCAGTCAACGACCGATACTGAATCGACCAAGGTCGGCGGTGCGGCTGCTAGAGCATCTTTAATTAAGGCTTCGTGGTGCGCGCCAAAGGACGCTTGTGTGCAAGCGATTGCAAGGAGAATCGATACGAAAAATTTATGTGCCATGACTACTTTGTCCCAATGATTCAGACGCTAGAATATTCGTCCTTGCGACGGCGTCGCAAGGGCCCATCGCCGAGATTCCGGCGGGCTTTGTGGCCGGTAACGGTGTAAGTTTGATGCGCTAGGGAGGGACGAATTGACGCATGGTCGAGATCTATAGGACACCGGACGAACGCTTTTCCTGCTGGATGGAGTACCCCTTCGAGCCGCACTACATCGACTGGAAGGGCATTCGCATGCATTACGTCGACGAGGGTCCCTCGGATGGCCACATCATGTTGCTACTTCATGGCATGCCGACCTCCTCGTACCTTTATCGACGGATGGTCCCGGATCTTGTGGATGCTGGTTATCGGTGCATCGCGCCCGACCACGTTGGTTTTGGTAAGAGTGACAAGGTCTTGGATGACGCTTGGTATTCGATCGAACGGCACAGTCAAGCGCTGACGCATCTCATTCAGAGCTTGTCGCTAGAGAACATCACGCTCTTGTGCCAAGACTGGGGTGGTCCAATCGGCTTGCGGCAAGTGGCTGACATGCCTGATCGCTTCGAGCGTTTGACGATTATGAACACCTGGTTGCATGGCCCGTGGCACACGTACAGCGATGGGCTGAGACGCTGGAATCGCTTGTGGCATGAAGGCGGCAGGATGGATGAGGTGCAAGGATGCGGTTTCGTGTTGCAGAACTTTCTCACCAATTACCCGAATGGATCGACGCCGTTAAGCCCCGACGCGGCCTATGATGCGTATGAAGCTCCGTTCCCGGATAGAGCTTCTAAGGCCGGGCCTCGACGGTTCCCATTGTCTTTACCGTTTGACAATCCAGAAGGCGGAAACGCAGAGGTTCAAACAAAAAATTTTGAAGCGCTGCGCTCATGGCACCGCCCAGTCCATTTCATTTGGGGTCTTCGCGACGAAACATTTAACGAGGATTGGGGTCGTAAATGGGCGAGCTTCTATCCGCAAGCTACCTTTGATGGCGTGGATGCTGGCCATTTTCTTCAGGAAACTCATGGACCAGAAATTGTGAGTCTTCTCCTGGGTCGGATTCGAGACGAGTAAGACGCTTATAAGTTCCGAGTTTTGCGGTTGCGATTACGCGGAAACATCCATCAGCGCTTCCATATTGCCGTGATAAAACGCATCCATGGTCGCCTGATCACAATTAGTCATGCTGGCTTCGAATTTTCCGATCGGGTCCGACGTGCCTTCCGGATGGGTGTAATCGGACGCAAATACAAGTATCTCAGGCCCCACGTTCTCAATAATCCAGCCGACCGGCTCGCCTGCAAACGGCGAAAACCGAAGGTGTCTTCTGACGGTCTCTGACGGCAATCGCTGGAACTTCCGTTGGTGTTTATAGTTGGCCGCTGCAAAGTCGAGTGCATGCATCCACGACGGGATCCAGAATGCTGCATGTTCCATCGATATCCCTCGCAGATACGGATGGCGTTCGAAAACCTCATCGAAGATCATTGCGGAGAGAAAAATCTCCACGCTGTTTTTGATGGTGACCATGCCGATCTCTCCGGCAGGTGCGTCGCCGCCGAGCTCTAGCGTCCCTCGGCCGTTACGACGAAAGCTGCGAGGGATCCGATCGTAATGGCCGTTAACGGCGACATGGGTCACGAAGGGGGCGTTGTGACTCGCAAATTCGGCCCAGACGGGATCGAAGTCGAGGTGCGTGAACGAGATTTTCTTGGGGTCCGGTTCATTGGTGTCGACCATAAAGCTGTAACAACCATCCTTGAATCCCTGGCGCATGAGTTGTAGCGAAATCGCGGGTCCGAGAGTTAGCGGAATGTAACCGATCGCCCGTAAACGATCGTCATGCGCGCAAAACGTTCCCATCGCACGATTGAGGGTTCGTGCGCCAGCTTCCAACTGGTCGAGGTTGTCGACGTGTGCGATTTGATGAAATGAAAAGGTTGGTAACACCCACTGCGACTTAAACCCTAGAAGGTCAAGCGCGTGGGATCGTTCCTCGGGGTCGAAGGCTCCGAGTCGGGTGAATCCGCCCTTGCGTGCGTCGGTCAGCGAGGCTTCAAATTTAGTCATAGTCTCGGGATCACTCTGACGTTTCTCGAGTAACGAACGGCCGCGATCCGCCCAGGCTTTCACGTATGGAAGCTCTGTTTGTTCGGTAACATCTGGAATGAGTGGTGCGTCGTCAGGGAGCGCAACGTT
This sequence comes from Gammaproteobacteria bacterium, assembly GCA_002715785.1. Classification (GTDB taxonomy): domain Bacteria; phylum Pseudomonadota; class Gammaproteobacteria; order Pseudomonadales; family Azotimanducaceae; genus UBA11889. Next base: position 30,107 of record PBAA01000040.1, read on the forward strand.
CGAGAGAAAATCATCGAGCTCGATGACGTGGCTGTCGACATCGATAATTGTTCTATGTTCAGCGTAACTCATTGCTCGTTGGCTCCCGTCACGGTTCTCGCACGATGCCGAACACTGTCCCAATCCCGACGAGTACAGTCAATGGCCATTTTGGTTAGAACATCAGGTGGTACCCGAGGACATGCCTGCTATCGGCAACGGTTGAAATCACCAAGCGAAGGTGATCGTATCGGGTGTTGGAGGCGGTCAAGATTGAAGGGGGCCGGGCATGGGCATTCTTGTAGAGAAGTCGTTTTTCGCTTCGAAAGACGACGTGCTAACCGACATTCGAAATAATAGGACTTGGCCGACGACGTTCGTCTCGCCGGCTTATCCGGGGGTCGAGGTACATTGGCACAGCGAAGACGTTTGCGCGTACGTAATGGAAGGTGAGACATCTTTTTTTGACGGTGATTCGGGAGACACTACACAAGTGGGCCCCGGTGACAAAGTCACTATCCCGAAACGAACCTTGCATGCCGAAGGCGAGGTTAAAGATCGGGTGGTCTACATCATCGGCATGCCCGAACCATTGTTGACGCGAGATTTCTTGAAAATACATCGACCCGAAGAACTCTAGCGAGATCTTCCCGATACATAGGTTTGTCGTGATATGCCGGCGTATGACCCGTGCATCTAATTGAAATATACATCTACTGGTAGAGGATTTTGAAAATGAATGTTTTGAACGCGGTGACACCGACGCAAGAGCAGCTACAGAACTTATTGGCTAGCGATTTCGAAGGCCCAGTTTCTATGCTGAATTTGCTCAAGTTTAAGGAACGTGCCGAGTATACCGATGGTCGAACCTCGGAGTTGAGTGGGGCGGAAGCATACAACTTGTATGCAGAGAAGATGGCCCCGTTCGTTATATCCAAAGGCGGTCGCTTGGTCTTTGGAGGTCGTGCCGAGCACCTGATGCTTGGTGAGGTGGATGAATTATGGGACGTCGCTGCAATTATGGAATACCCCTCGAAGGAGGCATTCGTCGAAATTGTGTCCGCGCCCGAGGTCGGTGAATTCAGCGTCCATCGGAGCGCAGGACTCGCCGGTCAGTTGTTGATTGCCGTATCGGCTCAAGGTGGATTTTGACGAAGCTCACTTGAAACTGGCGAGATAATGATTGCTTACGAGGGGAACGCGTGTCCTTCGGGCCAAGTGTCGCGAGCACGATAGCCGACCACGCGCAGGGCGGGTTCTGGGTCGATGCGGACATGGCGTAGAGGCTTACTGGTTGCAAACACGATTTCGAAATTGCCTTCTTGCATTGATGCGTTAATACAAGCACTAAAGAAACGACCAGCATCGTCATGACTCAGGTAGACGTCGGTTCCGACTGGACTCGCCTGAAGTTCCTCGGCGTGGCTGGGATCCCGCGGTAGCCAGCCAAGACGCGCTGCGATGACTGATAAGCCGTACACCCGCGCATACATTTCACCGATCTGTTCTGCCCAAAGTTTGGTGAGGGCGTAGTGGTTAATAACTTTGGGACCATGCTCGATTTGAACCATGCTGTCCCATCGGTGGCCTGAAACTACTTGTACGGAGCTTGCTAGAACCAGTCTCGCTACCCCGTTTTCTCTGGCGGCGTCGCAAACGTTGTAGAGTCCGCGAACATTGGGTTCGATGAGTTCTTCGAGGAAATCGGCCTCGTCCGGGGTGGCCGCAAGATGAATAATCGCATCCATGTCGTGTGTTGCTTCACGCACCTGATCCCGGTTAGTGATATCGCCAGCGATAGCGTTGTTGAGGTCGAGATTCGCGAGTCGATCAAAGCGATAAACCTTATGTCCCTCATCGCTCAACCGCTTGCAAACGGCCCTACCGACGCCACCCTCGGAGCCTGTTACCAACACGCGTTGTTTCATTGTCTTATGAGCCTTCTTTTTTTCGTTGTA
>PBAA01000041.1 GCA_002715785.1 Gammaproteobacteria bacterium
CCGTACGTTGTAGAACACACTCCAACACAAGGTGTCCTTCGGTTAATCAACGTTCGACAGCCCACCGACCCATGCTTTCCATCGCACCGACGCACATGTCGCACTCAGTCGTTATCGAAAATCGAAGTGAAATTAGCTTTACTCAGACATCAAGCATGGTTATGGAGTTCGATCACGGTTGGCCCGTCTGTCAATTCCGCGTCACGCCGTTGCTTCGATTCGTCATTTCGGTCCATCGACAATCTTTCCAGATACGCGTCGTCGATATCCCCTGTCACATAGTCGCCGTCAAAGACAGAGCAATCGAACCTTTCGATGGCACGATTTCCTTCTCTAGCTGACTCCACGAGATCATCCAAGTTCTGGTAGATCAGCCAGTCAGCACCTAGATTGGCGGCCACCTCTTCGTCGGTACGATTGTATGCAACGAACTCCGCAGACGTCGGCATATCGATGCCGTACACGTTGGGATACCTAACGGGTGGAGCGGCAACAGCAACAAACACCTTTCGAGCACCTGCATCGCGCGCCTGTTGGATGATTTCCCGAGTGGTTGTACCCCGAACGATAGAGTCTTCAACCAACAAGACGTTCTTTCCGTCAAACTCAAGATCGATAGCATTGAGCTTTTGCCTGACAGATTTTTTCCGTTGATTTTGGCCCGGCATAATAAACGTGCGTCCGACATAACGATTCTTGACAAACCCTTCACGAAGCTTGACGTCCAATCGATGTGCGAGAGGTTGTGCCGCAGTTCGACTTGTTTCTGGTATCGGCATCACCACATCGATCTCATGATCCCGACCGGAGTATTGTTCCAAAATCCGATCGGCAAGTTTTTCGCCCATCCTAAGCCGTGCTTTATGCACAGAGATGTCGTCCATGATTGAATCAGGTCGAGCCAAATAAACATGTTCAAAAATACACGGGGTTAGGCTGGGAGCAACGGCACATTGCTGCACATGCAAATAGCCTTCGACGTCGATATAGACCGCTTCGCCGGGTGCCACATCGCCCATAATCTCGAACCCTAGGACTGCTAACGCCGCACTTTCGCTGGCGATCATATATTCCTCGCCACCACGGGTCTCACGACACCCGTAGATCAACGGTCGTATCCCATGCGGATCCCTAAACCCGACGATGCCACCTCCCATGATCATTGCGACCGCAGCGTATGCCCCTAGGCAGCGCGAATGAACGCCGGCAACCGCTTCAAAAATATGTTCAGGAGCTGGAACGAACTCACCGAGTTTATCGAGTTCGTGGGCAAAAACATTCAGCAGAATTTCGGAATCAGATTCAGTATTTACGTGGCGCAAATCGGCGCGGAATACATCAGCAACCAATTCTTCAGCATTCGTTAGATTCCCATTGTGAGCCAAACTTATGCCGTAGGGTGAATTTACGTACATCGGCTGAGCTTCAGCCGAACTACTGGTTCCCGCCGTGGGATAACGCACGTGGCCGATGCCCAAGTTGCCTGCGAGCCTATGCATATGGCGTTGTTGGAAAACTTGGCTAACAAGACCCGTGTCTTTTCGAAGATGTAGCCTATCGCCGTCAACCGTGACTATCCCTGCAGCATCCTGGCCGCGATGCTGTAAAACAGTCAGTGCGTCATATATGTCCTGATTGACCGGACCCTTACCGACGATTCCAACGACGCCACACATACTATGTTTAACCTCGCAGAGCTTCCTTTATGAATCCAAAGAACCGCACGACGTCCGTCTCGAACGCCATCAAATGGGGTCTAAGCATTGACTCCTGCCACCAACCAGCCTCTGACTGAGAAGATTCGACCGCCACAAGCACAACGATCACTAGTATAGCGCCTCGTGCTCCACCAAAGAAAAATCCAAGCGTGCGGTCGGTTCCGGTCAAGCCTGTTCCCTTTACAAGCTTGCCCAACATCCACTGGACGATGGCCCCGATGATGAGAACTCCAATAAATATTGCGGCGAAGGCACCCGAATATCGGAACGCTTGTTGCGCCTGCTCAGACAATCCTTGCATCCAATCGAACTGAATGAAGTTCATGGCCGATTCAGCAAACATCGTGGCGCTAAGGAATGCTGCCAACCAGATTGCAAGAGAAACTGTTTCTCGTACAAGCCCACGCGCCATTCCGATCGCGGCCGAGATTAGGATCACGGCCGCAATGGCCAGATCCGCATAATGCCAAACGGTCAATGGCTAAAACCAACGATCAGCGCTTCCAAGCCATCGTACCTATCGACCAGCTCTTCCTGCATAGCAAGTGCATCCGTACGCAAGAGCATCGGCCCGACGGCGACTCGGGTTCGATCACCTCCAAAATTGCGTACGTTCGAAAGCCAGGCCGAATAACCGTCGTGAAGCAGGCGATCACGCAGGGCGGTTGCGTTGTCGGGCTGATCGAAGCTCCCAATCTGTACCGCCCATATGACAGTATCAGTATCCTCAGTAGACAAAACCGGATCGCCGATCCGAGTACCGTTGCTTTCCAAATAACCTTCCTCGTCAACAGTCGCGCGAAGCGCTTGCCGCGCTTCTAACGCCGCTTTCAACTCTGGAGCTCGGGATCGATCGTCCGGAACAACTTCCGAAAAATCTAACCTGTCAACGGCTTGTCGAAGGTCAAACAGGTCTGAATTTAACGATTCGTTAGGTTCGAGTCCGTCTCCGTCGAATAGCATCGGTAGAAATATAATTGCAATCGAGACTAGGAAAATCGCTCCTGTGACCCGGTACCGAGTCAATTCCTTCACAGGATTGGCTGGGAGTTAGTTATCGTGAAAATAACCAAGTGCGCATTCGCTCGACTAAATCAAAGGATCCGAACACGAGAATTAGGTCGCTACTCTGCGTCGTATTGATGAGGTAATCAACACTAGACTCGATCTTCCCGCCAACACACCCCTCAAAGCTCAAATTAATCCTGGTTTCGAGTTCAGTCGCGAGCTGTCCTCGGGTCCCCGTAGTGTCCGCGTACACCACTTGATCTAGCACGTCTCCTAACTCTCGTAAGATCTTTACGGCGTCTTTGTCCGTGAAACAACCGAACATCCCTCTAAGCTGACGCCCTGGATAACGTTCCTTCAACTGGTGCGATAAAAACCGAGCGGCATGCGGGTTATGGGCAACGTCAAGAATCCAAGTACGGTCTACCTTGTCGACCACTTCGAGGCGGCCTGGTAGACGAAAGTCTATGACGTCCTCAATGATCTTGGAATCTACGGAAATACCGAGCAGTACAGCCGCCTGTAAAGCGACAACGGCATTGTTCTTCGCGACGAAAGGCGTTCGCGAATAGTGATACACATTACGTTCGGCGCCTTCGACGACCTCGATTCTCCAACCGTTGACATCCGTATGCTCCTGGAAGTCCCGCCCGGCGATATAGGTCACGACTCCGAGCTCTTTCGCACGTTGTTCAACCGATTCAGGTATCTGGGGCTCACCGAAGATCAAGGGCGTGCCATTTCGTAATATTCCCGCTTTTTCACGTCCAATACTTTCTCGATCAGACCCCAAGTATTCCTCATGGTCGATGCCTACGCTGGTAATAATACTGAGATCACCATCGACGATATTTACCGCGTCGAGGCGTCCACCCAAACCGACCTCCAGAATCGCGTAATCGAGTTCCTCACGGTTGAAGCATGCGAGCGCGGCGAGAATGGCGTACTCGAAGTAGTTCAGTTGCACATCGTTTCGGACGGCTTCTATCGCTTCAAAACTCTCGATCAATCGCTGGTCACTCACCTCTTCGCCTTGAACCCTGACCCTTTCGTTAAAGACATGGAGGTGCGGCGACAACGTCGTGCCAACACGAGTACCGGCGGACAGTAAGATCTGCTCAAGAAAAACGGCAGTGGATCCCTTACCGTTGGTTCCTGCCACTACGATCACTGTCTGTGCAGGCCTTAATACTTCCAACCGCACCGCAACGTCGTGCACTCGCTTGAGGCCGTTGAGTACATTCTTCGGGTGTTCTCGCCCGATTCTGGCAAGCCACCCTTTTAACAGAGATGATTCCTCTCGCATCACAGGTCAACTAGCCATCTAAGAATTTCTACCGAGAACCAGTTATTGGTGTGTGTCCCGGTCGCTCTCGTCTATCGCATCGCGTAGTTCTTTTACTTGTGCTTCGAGTGCGTCCGGAATTTCAAGGACCGAATTCTGAAGAGCGTCCATTGTCCGGACAAGCGCGCTACCGACAACCACACCATCCGCGTACTTCGCAATCCGGCGAACATCCTGTGCGTCTTTGACACCGAAACCCACCATTACCGGCAACTCAGTATACGACTGGACCCGGAGTACCTCCTTCCGAACGCCCTCGACCTCCATTTGCTGAGCACCGGTTACCCCTTTTAACGAAACGTAGTAAATAAAACCGTTCGCAACAGAAACGATCGAACGTGCCCGTGTCTCCGTGGTCGTAGGTGCGATTAAAAAGACAAGGTCGAGATCCACCGCCGCGAATGCTGGCTGAATACCCATCGCTTCTTCCGGCGGTAGGTTAACAATGATGACCCCATCAACACCGGCTTCGACGGCCACCTTCGCAAAACGCTCGTGACCGAGACGCAAGAGTGAATTGTAATACCCCATTAGGAGCACCGGCGTATTCGCATCCGTCCGTCTGAAATCACACACCATCTCAAGAACTGCGACCAAATCGACCCCGTTCGCGAGAGCCCGCTCCGACGACTTCTGTATCGCCGGACCTTCGGCTTCGGGATCTGAAAACGGAACACCTAGCTCAAGAATATCGACCCCTCCCCTAACCAGCGCATGAAGCGCAGGGACGGTCGTAGCAACCGACGGATCCCCCGCGGTGACGAACGAAACCAACGCGGTTTTACCTGCGTCCTTGTACGTTTCCAGACGCGAACCAATACGACTCAAATTTGAATCCCGTCCATGTCGGCAATGGTTTGGATATCCTTGTCCCCCCGTCCCGAGAGGTTCACGACGATAATTTCGTCGTTGTCGCGGCGTAATGCTTCGATAGCTGCATAGGCGACTGCATGACTAGATTCTAACGCGGGCATGATCCCTTCGGTCCGATTCAATAGTCGGAAGGCTTCAACGGCTTGTTCGTCCGTCACGGAAACGTAATTTGCGCGTCCAATATCTTTCCAGTACGAATGTTCGGGACCTACGCCGGGGTAGTCGAGACCCGCCGATATCGAATGGGTTTCTCGTATTTGGCCATCTTCATCGTCCATGAGATAGCTTCGGCTTCCATGTAATACCCCAGGCCGACCAGCGTTCAGCGGCGCCGCGTGCCTACCCGTCTCAATACCCAGCCCTGCTGCCTCGACGCCTATCAAATCGACTCCCTCGTCATCTACAAATGGAAAAAAAAGGCCCATAGCATTCGAACCACCGCCGACGCATGCAATCAGCAAATCCGGAATTCGTCCGCACTGCTCAAGGCTTTGCTCTTTCGCCTCCCGACCAATGACCGATTGAAAGTCGCGGACGAGCGCGGGATACGGGTGGGGGCCTGCAACACTGCCAATAATGTAGTGCGTGTCGTCGACGTTCGTTACCCAGTCGCGCATTGCTTCGTTCATGGCATCTTTGAGTGTTCGCGAACCAGACGAAACCGGAACTACCTCGGCCCCCAACAGTTTCATGCGATATACGTTGAGCGCCTGGCGTCTTACATCTTCCTCGCCCATATACACGCAACAGTCAAAACCCAACCGAGCCGCTACCGTTGCGGTGGCGACACCGTGTTGGCCGGCTCCAGTTTCTGCTATCACCCGTCTTTTCCCCATCCGTTCCGCAAGCAAGGCCTGTCCCACGGTGTTGTTAATTTTGTGTGCGCCTGTGTGATTGAGATCCTCTCGCTTCAGGAAAATGCGTGCACCACCGATTTCGCTAGTGAGCCTTCGGGCCTCGTACAATGGCGTCGGCCTGCCGACGTAATGCGCTAAGTCATGTTCGAATCGCTGACGAAACGCCTCGTCCGTCGATAAGTTCTCGTAAAGCTCGGTGAGTTCATCGAGAGCATGCGTTAACGTCTCCGCGACAAAGCGACCGCCAAATTCACCAAAGTGGCCAGCTTCATCGGGCGCGCTGTATGGCTTACGGTTACCCCCCGACACGTAAAACCTCATTCATAAACGCTTCCATCTTCTGAGCATCTTTAGCGGGTCCACCGTCTTTTTCAATCCCACTTGCCACGTCGACTGCCCAAGGATTCGTCTGCTGTATAGCTTGCGCAACATTGGTCTCGTCCAATCCGCCCGCGAGAATGATTCGCTGTTTCGCGCCCTTAGGCCATAACGCCCAATCAAAAGTTGTGCCCGTCCCACCCCGATCTACGCCCGCAGAAGAATCAAGCATCAACGCCCGTGCTCGACGATATTTGTCTGAGAATTCGTCGAAATCAAAACCTTCCGTTACGGATATCGCTTTCACGAAAGGTACTTGAAATTGTTCGCAAAATGCCGCGGATTCGTCGCCATGAAACTGCAAGTAGTCCACCCTTACTTCCTTAACGACCCGCATAACTTCTTCGACTTCCGGATCGACAAAAACAGCCACCGTTTTCACGCTGTTACCGATACTCCGAACAATCGCTTCCGCGGTTTTTAGCGAGACCAGCCTCCGACTATGCTCGTAGAAATTCAGCCCAATCGCATTGCAACCAAAGTCGACCGAATGGATCGCGTCCTCCACCGTCGTAATTCCACAGAACTTTACTACGACGCTCATAGTCGGCATGCCCGAAAAAAGCGCGCTAGTCTACCACCTACGGGCCCAAGATAATGGGACGGCGGACCTCTACATGGCGTGAAAAATTTGGATACGAAACCTGAACTAGATACAGCCCATGTGGTGGCGCGGTGGGAGGAGCCAGAGATCGATTTCGTGCAGCAAGTAGGGCCTCGACATCCGACGCGTGAAGGTCATTCGATCCCACAAGCTCTAACACCCCAGCGATGTTTCTAACCATGTGCATTAGAAACGCATTGGCGGCGATGTCTATCACCACCATCCGTCCACTTCGACTAACGGATATTTTCTCGATACATCGACGGGGCGTCGATGCTTGGCACTGCGCTGCCCGAAATGATGAAAAATCATGTTCTCCTAACAGAACCTGAGCGGCTTCTTGCATGCAGTTCTCATCCAAGATCTTGTCCTGCCAATACGCCAAGTTTTTGCCTATCGCGGGGGTCGAATCAGACTCACCAAAAACGTACATGTATCGGCGTCGCACCGCGAATCGCCGCGCATTAAAATCCTCTGAAACACGTTCTGCCCAAATGACCGACACATCGTCCCCGATCGCGGAGTTCACCCCTCTAACCCACGCCGAAAGAGGCCGTTTGGGACCAGCGAAACTAACGACTTGCTGCGTTGCATGGACGCCCGCATCGGTTCGACCCGCAGCCGTAACACGTATGGGTTCATCTGCAACGTAAGCCAATGCTCGTTCGAGAACCCCCTGAACCGACAACGGCCCCGGTTGCATTTGAAATCCATGGAACGCCGTTCCCACGTACTCAATTCCCAACGCAATGGTTTCCTTAGACACTGCGGCTTTTCTTCCCTCGAACCAAAAAAGCAGACGATCCATTGCTAAACCGATAAATGCCCATTGTGCGTGTGCGAACGTAAAGGGTCCGAGTTAAGCCAACAGAGGCAACAAGCCTTCAGCGATTTGCACGCTGTTAAGAGCGGCTCCTTTTCGAACGTTGTCTGAAACGATCCAAAGGTTCAGCCCGCAGGGGTGCGAAATATCTTCCCGAATTCGCCCGACAAAGACTGCGTCGTTAGAGGCAGCATCAAGGGCTGCGGTTGGATAACGGTTGGCACTTTGGTCGTCTAACACCTCAACACCTTCCGCACTCGCCAATAAATCTCGCGCTTCCTCAGCACTGATCGGATCACTTGTTTCGATATGAACAGCTTCGGAATGTCCGTAAAACACGGGCACCCGCACACAAGTGGGGTTAACGCGTATTCGCTCGTCTTCGAATATTTTCTGGGTTTCCCAAACCATTTTCATCTCTTCTTTCGTGTAACCGTTGTCCTGAAAAGGATCGATATGAGGAATCGCGTTAAATGCGATTTGAACCGGGTGAACTCGAGATTCAACATCTTTGCCATTCATAAGACTGAGGGTCTGTTCAGCTAGTTCGTTGATACCCCCGGTCCCAGCCCCCGACACCGCTTGATAGGTAGCAACATTGATTCGCTCCAACCCAACCGCGTCATAAATCGGTTTCAGAGCAACAACCATTTGTATGGTGGAACAATTAGGGTTGGCGACAATGTGTCGCGTAAAAGCGTCTTGAACTCGATGGCCATTGACCTCCGGTACCACCAACGGCACGTCATCGTCGTATCTGAATGCTGACGTATTGTCGACCACGATGGCTCCTGAGAGCGCGGCCCGTTCACCATGCTCCATCGATACCGTTCCACCCGCCGAGAAAAGAGCGATCTGAGTGTCCGAAAAGTCGAAATCATCGAGTAACCGAACTTGAATCGACTTCCCATGGAACTGAAGTCGTTTGCCCGTAGATCGTTCACTCGCAAGCAATACGAGTTCACCAATCGGAAAGTTACGCTCCTCGAGGATCTCTCGCATGGCTTCGCCCACAGCGCCTGTGGCACCCGCAATGGCAACGTTGATTTCTTCCATTGTGTAGGCCCCGTTACCCCTGCAGTCCCGCAATGACGGCGTCAGCCATCTCGTCCGTCCCTACCACTGTTAATTCCGCGTTTTTTTCCGGCGGCATGATGTCGGGCGTGCGAAAACGACTTAAGACATCGGCTACCGACTGTTCCAATCGGTCTGCGATCCCTGGTTCGGACAAGCTATACCGAAACATCATCGCACCCGAAAGAACAGTCGCAAGCGGATTGGCAACGTTCTGTCCCGCGATATCAGGCGCACTGCCGTGGACCGGCTCGAAAAGTCCCTGAGCGCTGGCGTTGAGAGAAGCCGAAGGCAACATTCCTAGCGAACCCGTCAGCATTGCGGCGACATCTGAAAGAATGTCACCAAACATATTTCCAGTAACCATCACATCGAACTGATTCGGATGCCGAACAAGCTGCATCCCGGCGTTATCAACATACATATGGGAAAGTTCCACGTCGGGATAATCCGCGTGAACCTCAGTGACAACCTCGCGCCAAAGTTGCGTGACCTCGAGCACATTCGCCTTATCCACTGAACAAAGACGTCCAGCTCGTTGACGCGCAAGATCAAAAGCCGTTCGCGCAATGCGCGCGATCTGATGCTCGTCGTACTCAAACGTGTTGTAGCCACGCCGGCCTTCGCTCGCGTGCTCGATACCACGCGGTACGCCGAAATAAATACCCCCGGTCAACTCACGCACAATCAAGATATCGAGGTCAGTCACCAATTCAGTTTTCAGGGACGAAGCGCTTGCAAGAGAGGGGAATGCCACCGCTGGACGAAGATTTGCGTATAGGTCCAAAGCGGCACGAATTTGTAGCAAACCTCGCTCTGGTCGATCGTCCATTGGCAAGTGATCCCATTTTGGGCCTCCAACCGATCCGAGAAGAATCGCGTCCGATTGACGAGCGTCATCAAGAGTTTCTTTCGGCAAAGGCCTGCCGTAATGATCGATCGCAATACCACCAATGTCCGCTGTGGAAAGATCCAGTTCCGCATGTCCCTCTGCGGCTGCTTCCAAAACGCGTACCACGTGCGGCATCACCTCCGCACCAATGCCGTCGCCAGGAAGTAACAGAACATTGTGTCTAGTCATGATCGAAAATCCACGGCATGGCCTGACGATGTCGAACTTCGAACTCGCGGATCTGGTCTGAATGCATGAACGTCATGCCAATGTCGTCAAGACCGAGTAATAGAGGTTCTTTCCGTCCCGGTTCTATCTCAAAAAAAATGTCGTCCATGGCTTCAATCGAGAGGCTCTGTGTTTCAAGATTGACCTCGACCTCTAATGCGAGTTGGTCCTTGGCTATCCCAAATAAATTTTCTATTATTTCTTCTTTAATAACAATAGGTAACAATCCATTTTTAAAACAATTATTGTAAAAAATATCAGCAAAACTAGGCGCTATAACGCAACGGATGCCGAACTCAAGTAGCGCCCATACCGCGTGCTCTCTACTAGAGCCACAACCAAAATTTTGTCTTCCCAATAGGATGCTGACATCCTGGTATCGAGGATCGTTAAAAACAAATTCCCTGTTGATCTCCCTCTCATTGGGGTTCTTGCCAATCTCTCCTTCGTCGTTAAAGCGCCAGGCATCGAACAAATTCTCGCCAAACCCCGTCCTCTTCACCGATTTAAGAAATTGCTTGGGGATGATTTGGTCGGTGTCGACATTTGCGCGATCCAACGGGACCACGGTTCCCCGATGTAGTTTAAATGGCTTCATCACATAAATTCCCGAGGATCAGCAAGGTGACCCGCAATGGCACTTGCAGCCGCCGTCGCTGGGCTCACGAGGTGTGTGCGTCCTAAGTGGCCCTGTCGTCCTTCGAAATTTCGGTTCGACGTCGAGGCCGCTCTTTCTTCCGGATACAAACGATCCGCGTTCATCGCTAAACACATTGAACACCCGGGATCACGCCAATCAAAACCAGCATCCGAAAAAATTTGGTCCAGGCCCTCTTGCTCGGCTTCCGCCTTAACCAATCCTGATCCTGGGACTACGATCGCAGACTTCAAGTCTGACGACACTTTCCTACCCCGCACGACATCCGCCGCTACCCGAAGATCTTCAATCCGAGAATTCGTACACGAACCAATAAAAACGCGGTCGAGCCGAAGTTCCGTTATCGGCGTACCAGGTTCCAGGCCCATATACTTTAGTGCCCTGGTTGCCGTTTCCTCTTTGGCAGGATCATCAAAGATATCCGGCGCGGGAACAACGTCATCGATATCGACAACGAGTTCGGGATTAGTTCCCCAGGATACCTGCGGATTTAGTTTGTCAGCATCCAATTCGATAGATCGATCGAATTCCGCATCAGGATCCGAGATTAACCCCCGCCAATACTGCTCTGCCTTTTCAAGAAGGTCTCCTGATGGGGCAAAAGGACGACCCTTAAGGTAACCGAGAGTCACGTCGTCAAAGGCAACTAAACCTGCGCGCGCGCCCGCTTCAATAGACATATTGCACACCGTCATACGTCCTTCCATCGATAGGGATTGGACCGCACTGCCTGTATATTCAATCGCATGTCCAGTCGCGCCACCGGTTCCCAACATCCTAATAATCGCGAGCACGACATCTTTCGCATACACCCCCTGTTGTAGTCCGCCCTTCACTTCGACGCGCATATTCTGAGACTTCACTTGGACCAAACACTGAGTCGCTAATACGTGCTCGACTTCCGAAGTGCCAATACCAAGTGCAAGCGCTGCGAACGCTCCATGAGTCGAGGTATGCGAATCACCACACACGACGGTGGTTCCCGGCAAGGTGGCTCCTTGCTCTGGACCAATGACGTGAACGATGCCTTGCCGACGATCGGTAATGTCAAACTGTCGAATCCCAAAATCGTTACAGTTTCGATCTAACGTCATGACCTGTTCCCGAGCGATCGGGTCGTCGATCCCTTGGATCCCTGCCGCTCGATTCTGCGTCGGGACATTGTGGTCTGGTGTGGCAAGGTTCGCGCCCAGCCGCCAAGGCGACCTCCCCGCGGCTCTTAAACCTTCGAACGCCTGTGGGGAAGTGACTTCATGCAATAAATGTTGGTCAATGTACAAAATCGTGCCGTCGGACCTCTGTCCAACGACGTGTGCGTCCCATACTTTATCGTAGAGGGTTTTATTCATGTTCCCGCTCTAAACAACAGTCGGCACTCTCATAATTCAACCAGTGGGATGAAGCATTCTACATAAGGGGAACGTGTGTCGGACGTCCGACAGTCATCGTCACACGACTACCGCGTTACATCCGCGTTCTGCGCTCGATCTCGAAGTGCATGGTCCATTAATACGAGCGCGACCATGGCCTCTGCGATGGGTGTCGCACGGATACCGACACACGGATCGTGGCGTCCAGTCGTCACCACTTCCACCTCCTTACCTGCACGATCGATGCTCTTACCAGGCAGGGACAGGCTCGACGTTGGTTTCAACGCTATGCTGACCACGATATCTTGTCCCGACGATATGCCGCCGAGAACTCCACCCGCATCGTTGGAAAGAAAGCCGGACTTATCCATTTCGTCTCGATGTTCACTCCCACGTTGTTGAATCACTCCGAAGCCCGCACCGAATTCAACACCCTTGACCGCATTGATACTTACAAGCGCAGCCGCCAGATCGGCATCTAATTTGTCGAACACCGGTTCGCCCAAGCCGACAGGCACGTTGCTTGCCGTCACGTTAATCCTCGCTCCGATCGAATCGCCGTCTCGTCGAAGCTGTTCAATCAGCTCGGTAATTGGTTCAATCATCTCTGGATCCGGACAGAAAAACGGATTCTGATCGACCGCATCTAACGATTTTATTTGGGGCCTTATGGAGCCTATCTCGGCAAGGTAACCCCGCACCTCTGTGCCAAAGGTCGAGCGGAGGTACTTCTTAGCAATCCCGGCAGCAGCAACTCGCATTGCGGTTTCCCGTGCGGACGCTCGACCACCGCCACGATAGTCTCGGTGGCCGTATTTCCGGTCATATGTAAAATCTGCATGAGCGGGACGGTACTGGTCTTTTATTTGCCCGTAATCCTTTGACCGTTGATCAGTGTTTTCAATCACCATTCCGATCGGCGTGCCCGTGGTTTTTCCTTCAAAAACACCCGAGAGAATCTTTACTTGATCGTCTTCCCGGCGTTGCGACGTGTATTTCGACTGTCCCGGGCGCCTGCGATCCAAATCCCCCTGCAGATCCTCCTCACTAATTTCGAGACCTGGGGGACAGCCATCGACCACCGCACCCATCGCAATTCCGTGACTCTCGCCAAAGGTCGTAACCGTAAAAGTCTGTCCAAAAGTATTGCCTGCCATTGCTTCAGCTTACCGCAAGAACGTTTCTGCGTCGGCCACGAAAACGCCAAATCCTCCGTCCTCCTGTCGGGCCGCTTTCTCAAGTTCCGGCCAAAAAACATCGTAAGACGGAAACGCATTCAAAAACTTCACCGTTGCGCTGCCAGTTTCTCCAACCAATATTCCTTCGGGCGACAGCCAGTCGCCAATCCTCATCAAGATCGATCTCCAAGTCGCAAGCCCGTCATCGCCCGCCGCCAGACCCGATCGCGGTTCATACCCATACTCGCGCGGCAGTTGATCAAATTCGGCCGTCGAAACGTACGGAGGATTGGCGATGATAATGTCGTAAGCACCAGGATTTAGTTGATCGAATAAATCCGACTGCAGAACCTCGACGTTAGCCGACAGGCCATGTCTTAAAACATTAGCTTTCGCGGAAGACAGCGCCCGCCCATCAATATCTATCAACGTGACAACGGCCCCCGGAAATGCCAATCCTGCCATCACGCCAAGACAACCCGCCCCGCAACATAGATCCAAAATGCGTTCGGGAGGCCGTCTCGTCCAAGGATGCAAACGGGTGTCGATCAGTTCGCCAATTGGCGAGCGCGGTATCATCACACCGCGTTCGACTTCGAACCATCGATTGAAGTACCAAGCCAACCCAGTCAGGTACGCGACTGGTATCCGATCACTGATACGAATAGACAAACAATCTTCTACGCGCCGTTCGAACACCTCATCAATTGATTCAGAGACGCGTTGTTCAAGAAGGCCATGCACCAACATCCAAGCTTCCATGAAAGCGCTGTTGGACCCATGGCCATAATAGATATCCGAAACGTTTTCCAAACGTCTGGCAACATCCTGCACTAATGCACGGGTCCCAGCCGGACTTCTATGTCGCTCACTCACTCCGGAGACGGCTTGGAACCACCAGTTCTATTCTTGATTGGGTTGCCTGTCGGGTCGGCACCATTGGGCCCACTCCGAACGGTACGGTCGTCACACCGCTGGCCTCGGCGATGCGCTCAGCCGCTAATTCGGCACAAACCTTGGATCGTTCAAGGAGAACGTCGACACCGAGGGATCCGTATACGTGGCACACCACGTAAATCTGTTGCCCAACAAAACTTGTCAACGATTCCGCAAGCAAACCCAATTGTTCGAGCTGACCTTTGTCCAACACACCCCGCGCGCTCGGGACAATCCCATCAATCTCTATAAATCCTCGTTTTGTTAGCTGCTCCGCAAAGTCACGATTCCCGTCAAATTCAACGGGAGTGGTTGTTACCACCTGCTCAACGTGGACATAGATTCGTTTGTTGCCACGTTCGACGACATAAACCGCAACCAAGGATTGCTTCTCGCCCACAGTGAATGATGCCGCGAGATAATGTTGATTCCTATTTGGAGCAGCTAGTAGGCGGATACCGAAAATATCGTTAGCCCAAATTGAAGCCCTACCACAAGCTGGGCCGCGACATTGGAAAAGAAGCTTGTCGGCGATCTGACTTACTTGCTTTTCGTAGTGCTCGAGCACCTCAAACAACTTATAACCCGAAGGGATCTGATAGGTGATTCGAACCTTCTCGCCTTCGGTGCGGATCGAATTTTCAAACCGAACTTCTTGACCCATTTTGTCGACCGGACCCACAACAAATTCGTGGGGCTGAGACTCGTTCATGCTTTGGAACTCAACGATCCACGACCGCGGAAAACGATCGAACCCACTCATGTCAAAAGAACCTGGTATATCCTCGTTCGCCCAAACAGATAACCCAAAAACAATGATGACCGGCGACCATTTCAATTTGGCGCGCTCCAAGTCGTTGGCTTAGCAAACTCCACGTCAGCTTGTTGCTCACCCGTCATCAATGCACTGACTACTTCATCTATCGAGCCTTGCTCGAACAACACATGGAATAACGCTTCAGCTAACGGCATGTATACCCCTAACTGTTCCCGTTTTTCATGCACGACTTGCAAGGTATTAACACCTTCCGCCAACTTACCCAACTCATCCATCGCTTCACTTAGCGACCGACCACCGGCGATCCGAAAACCCAACTGGTAATTCCTAGAAAGCGGTGACGTGCACGTCACCATCAGATCACCAACGCCCGCCAACCCCAGAAAAGTATAGGGATTGGCTCCCATCGCTTCCGCAAATCGACTCATCTCAGCGAGGCTTCGTGTGATCAACATCGCGACCGTGTTTTGTCCCACTTCAAGTCGTGCTGCGATTCCACAAACGATCGCATAAATATTCTTCAGCGCACCGCCCAACTCGACACCATAGATGTCCTCGCTCGAATAGACGCGGAAACTATCGCTGGCAAATACCGTCTGAACACAATCACACAACCCGGAATCGCGGCTCGCAACGACCGTTCCCGTAAAGTGACCGCCTGCTATTTCTTCAGCGATATTTGGCCCACTAATGACTCCAATCGGACAGTCAGGTAATTCCTCTTCTAGAATCTGGCTCATCAGGCTAAGGTTCGGCGCCTCCACACCTTTCGTCCCACTGACAACGTACGTGTCTTTGGAAACAAAAGGAGCTAACTCAACCGTCATCTCTCTAAACGAAGCACTTGGAACGGTCACGAAAATCAGATCACTTTTACTTGCGGCCAATTGAAGATCCAGCGTCGGCGTGACTTTCTCTTCAAGTGGATAACCACTTAAATACCGACGATTCTCCCCATACTTTTCAATATCGTCGAATTGTTGAGGATCGCGCATCCACAAGTACGCTGGCACCCCGTTCCCCGAAACAATATTGGCGACAGCGGTACCGAAGTTACCTGCCCCAATAATCGCTACTTGCAAGTTTCCACCTTCATTCCAAGAGGTTCAGGAGAAGGCGATTAATGCGATGCACGTACTCACCTGGCTCGAGCAATGCGGTTCCATCTGCTAGCGAAGCCTGATCAAACAGAATCAGAACCATATCTTTAAATCTATCTTCGTCAGATTCGGCGTCCAACCGTTGGATCAGCGGATGGTCGCTATTAATCTCAAAGTGTGGCTTTGAGTCCGGTACGGACTGACCGGTGACCTCCATGATACGGCGCATTTGTTGTCCCATGTCATCGTCGCCGAGTACGAGGCACGCCGCCGAGTCGGTTAATCGGGTCGACCGACGTACCGATTCGACCTTCTCTCCCAATACCTCCTGAATCCTCTGGACCAAAGGATCGTCATCCAAATCCGCAGGCTTCTCGACATTGGGCAGATCAAGCTCTCCTCGCATAATGTCTTGAAACGCCCAACCATCGAATTCAGTGAGAAACGATGTCAACCATTCATCGACGCGGTCGGATAACAGCAACACCTCTATGTTCTGTTGCTTAAACACTTCGAGATGCGGACTTTGGCGCGCTGTCGTGAGATTTTCGCCTAATACAAAATAGATCTTTTTTTGTTCCTCTTTGGCGCGTTCCTTGTACATCGCTAGAGAGACGCGCTGATCCGAGGACTCGTCGGCCGTCGAATTAAACCGCAAGAGGTTAAGTAGGACATCTCGGTTGGTCGCATCTTCTCCTGCGCCTTCCTTGAGCACTTGTCCAAATTCGTCCCAAAATGCACCGTACTTATCCGGGTCTTCCTCCGCCATCTTTCCTAGCATGTCGAGGACGCGCTTGGTGAGCGCATTCCTAATCGAAAGGACGTGCTCTGATTGTTGCAGCAATTCCCGCGACACGTTGAGCGGCAGGTCATTAGAATCGACGATGCCTCGAATGAAACGGAGATACAGCGGTAAGAATTGATCCGCCTCGTCCATAATGAAGACCCGCTGGACGTAAAGCTTGAGGCCTCTCGGCAACTCTCGATTCCACAAATCGAAGGGTGCACGCGCAGGGACGTAGAGCAAACTAGTGTACTCAAGTTTGCCTTCCACTCGGTTATGCGACCAGGTCGTGGGGTCCTCGAAATCGTGAGAGATGTGTTTGTAGAATTCGTGATACTCGGTTTCTGAAACCTCGGATCGAGATCGCGTCCAGAGTGCCTTTGCGGAATTGACAACCTCCGTTTCATCCTCTGCCTCATCGTCTCCTTTGGGCATTTCGACAGGGATACCAATGTGGTCGCTGTATCGCCTCACAATATTTCGGAGCCTGAATCCGTCAGCAAATTCCAGAGCATCCTCTTTTAGTTTGAGTACCACGCGCGTACCACGGTTGGTATCAACATCGTCGACGATGAAATCGTCTTCACCGCTCGATTTCCAGCTGGTCCCTTGGTCATCTCCAGCCTTTTGGGTAAACACCTGGACTTCGTCTGCGACAATAAACGCACTATAGAAACCCACGCCGAACTGCCCAATTAACGTCGAGTCTTGCTGTTGATCACCCGTAAGGTTGGCGAAAAATTCTTCGGTACCCGATCGGGCAATTGTGCCGAGATTCTCTACAACTTCCTGGCGAGACATTCCAATACCGTTGTCTTCTACGGCAAGCGTCCCCTCGTCTTTATCGAATTCGATCAGTATTCGGTAGTCGGAATCTGCCTCAGACAGTTCCGGTTGAGCTAGCGCTTCGAACCGCAACTTGTCGATTGCATCCGAAGCATTAGAGATCAGCTCCCGCAGGAAAATCTCCTTGTTCGAATAGAGTGAGTTGATCATGAGTTGCAGTAACTTCCGCGCCTCGGTTTGAAACCCATGTGTTTCCGCCGTCATCGCCTACTCCCAACCTGTAACTTCCGCTAACGCCTCGCCGATTTCGGCGAGACTCCTAACCGTCCTGACTCCTGCCGCCTCTAACGCGGTATATTTCTCGTGCGCGGTTCCCTTTCCGCCCGCGATAATCGCACCCGCATGTCCCATCCGTTTACCAGGCGGTGCTGTCACACCTGCGACATACGCGACCACGGGTTTGCGTACCTCCGACTTGATATAGTCGGCTGCCTCCTCTTCTGCCGTACCACCAATCTCCCCGACCATCACAACGGCTTCGGTTGCATCGTCCTGCTGAAAAAGACTCAACACGTCAACGAAGTGTGTTCCCGGTATGGGGTCTCCTCCGATCCCTACGCACGTCGTCTGTCCATAACCCTTGTCCGTCGTCTGCTTGACCGCTTCATAGGTGAGCGTCCCTGAACGCGATACGACGCCGACTTTTCCAGGCAGATGAATATCGCCTGGCATGATGCCAATTTTGCACTCACCCGGCGTGATTACACCCGGACAATTGGGGCCGATTAGTCGAATCCCCGAGACTTCTACCCGAGCTTTAACCTCGAGCATATCGAGTGTAGGAATGCCTTCGGTAATACACACAATCAGCTCGATGCCCGCATCGACGGCCTCCAATATTGAATCTTTGCAGTAAGCCGCTGGAACATAAATCACCGTCGCATCCGCATTGGTCTCTTCCACAGCCTCGCGAACACTATTGAAAACCGGTAAGCCCAGATGTTCGCTACCCCCTTTGCCAGGCGTCACGCCACCAACCAGTTGAGTGCCGTACGCAATGGCCTGTTCAGAATGCAGAGTTCCTTGAGACCCCGTAAAACCCTGGCAAATGACCCGAGTCGTTCGGTCGACAAAAATACTCACACGGTACCTCCCGCGGCCGAAATAACCTTTTTGGCAGCGTCCACCAGCGAGTTAGCAGCTATGAGATTAAGTCCACTCGAGGCCAGTCTGTTGGATCCTTGATCAGCGTTATTCCCTTCGAATCTCACCACCACGGGAACCTCAACCCCTATCTCTTCAATCGCTGCAATGATTCCTTCTGCGATGGTGGCACAAGACACAATGCCACCAAAGATATTGATGAGCACGGCACGAACGTTGGTGTCCGAAAGAATGATCTTGAATGCCTCAGCGACAGCTTCTTGACTGGCGCCCCCACCAACATCGAGGAAATTTGCTGGACTACCACCATGCAACTTGACCAAATCCATAGTCCCCATAGCAAGACCGGCACCATTGACCATGCACCCGATGTTGCCATCCAACGCAACGTAATTGAGTCCGAAGGCGTCAGCCTGTACTTCCCGCGCATCCTCCTGCGAGATATCTCGCAAAGAACGAAGACCTTCTTGGCGGTACAACGCGTTGCTGTCTACATTAATCTTCGCATCCAGACAGTGGACGGCGCCGGTGTCCGTAATCACCAATGGGTTGATTTCGACCAATGAACAATCTAATTCATTAAATAGTTCCAATAAACTATTGAATAATCTAGAAAATTGATCGACTTGATCTCCTTCCAAGTCCAGTTGAAGTGCCATGGCTCTGCCCTGGTGTGAGTGATCTCCAACGAATGGGTCGATCGCGACGCGGAAAATTTTCTCGGGAGTTTCTTCAGCCACTTTCTCAATTTCAACCCCTCCCTCTTGGGACGCCATGACGACGATGCGGCTACTGCTCCGGTCAATCACGGTCCCTAGGTACAATTCGCGCTCAATACCTATACAAGCCTCGACGTAAATCTGGTTCACGGGTTGCCCATCGGCATCCGTTTGTATGGTTACCAGCCGCGTACCGAGCCAGCGTTCCGCAAAAGAACGCACCTTCTCGATCGAATCGACTACCTGGACACCACCGGCTTTACCCCGACCACCTGCATGGATTTGCACTTTACAGACCCACGCCGTACCCCCAATCCTCTCCGCCGCTGCGATCGCTTCTTCCGGCGTATCAACCGCATAGCCAACTGAAACGGGCAATCCATAGTCGGCGAAAAGACGTTTCGCCTGGTACTCGTGAAGATTCATTGAGTATTGTTCCCCCGGACATGCAGCACCGTACGCAGACGCTACACAACTACGATCACTTTTTCTTTCTATTTACGGTGTGAATTGCGCGCCCTCCTATCGCCAGCGCTGCTTCGTGGACGGCTTCAGAGAGCGTCGGATGTGCAAACATCGTCAAACCCAAATCTTCCGCACTCGCACTAAACTCCATGGCGATAACGGCTTGCGCGATCAACTCAGATGCTTGTGGGCCAAATACGTGCACACCGAGAATCTGATCCGATTCGGCATCAGCAATAATCTTGACCATGCCTTCGCCATCATTTGCCGCTATTGCACGGCCACTCGCCCCGAAGGAAAAAGATCCCGTCGCAATTGCATGGCCTTCCGCCGTCAATTCCTGCTCGGTACGCCCTACCCATGCGACTTCCGGGTGGGTATAGATCACGTTCGGAACAGTCGCGTAGTTGACGGACGGTTTAAAACCCGCGATTCGATCGGCCACCATCGCCCCCTCCTCCGCTCCTTTGTGCGCGAGCATCGGGCCTCGAACCACATCACCCACAGCAAATACGCCCTGAACACCCGTTTCACAAAGATCGTTAACGGATATAAAGCCACGTTCGTCCAGGTCGACACCGCTATCCTCTGCGAGAAGATTTTCCGTGTAGGGCCGGCGCCCAACGGCCACAATTAACTTATCGATCGAAATCTCCTGATCGCCATCATCGTCCTGGTAGACGACATCGACCACGCCTTTTTTTTCAGCCGCAGAAACGACCCTCGCACCCAAACGGATATCGAGCCCCTGTTTCCGCAGCACTCGTATCGCCTGACCGGCAATACGCTTATCCAACGTTGGTAGGAAGGAGTCCAAAGCTTCAAGCACGATCACCTGCGATCCGAGGCGGGCCCAGACACTGCCAAGCTCCAGCCCAATGGCGCCCGCACCAATGACCCCAAGTCGATTCGGGACAACGTCGAATCCCAAAGCACCCGTCGAATCCACAATTCCTTCGTTAGAAACAGCTACCGCATCGATATCCATTGGTACAGACCCAGGAGCAAGCACAACATGTTCGGCGTTGAATTCCTTGGTCGATCCTTCGTGGTCCTCCCATGCCACTCGTCGCTCAGAAAGCAACCGACCCGAGCCTGGATAAAAATCTACTCCATTGGAATCGAATAACGATGAAATACCCCCTGTCAATTGTCTAACTACCGCATCCTTGCGGGCCATCATTTTCGAGAGATCGAGACCTATTTCCTTCGCTTCTATCCCCAACGCCGCGAGACCTTCGAGTTCCGCGTACTTTTGCGATGCGTCCAGTAGTGCCTTGGAAGGAATACAACCGCAGTTCAAGCAAGTTCCTCCCAACGAAGGTTCGCCGCCATAGTTCACGGTTCGATCAATACACGCCGTCTTCAATCCCAGCTGTGTGGCCCGGATCGCGGCGGTATATCCTGCCGGGCCGGCACCAATCACTACGACTTCATAGCTGAACGGATCGCTCACGAAAAATCCTTCACAGCTCCAATGGAATCCTCGCAGGATCTTCAATCACGCCAGCCATCGCAACCAGGAAACGAACCACCTCTTGCCTGTCGACTAATCGATGATCACAAGACAACACGTCGTTAGGGACCCTGCTTCAGCAGCAACGAGCGTATCTTGCCGATAGCTCGAGTCGGATTCAGACCTTTCGGACAAACGCTTACGCAATTCATGATGCCGCGGCATCGAAAGACGCTAAAGGGATCGCTAAGTTTGGCTAAACGTTCGTCCGTCGCTGTATCCCGGCTGTCCGCAAGGAACCGATACGCTTGAAGCAACCCCGCTGGGCCGATGAATTTATCTGGATTCCACCAAAACGAGGGACAAGACGTAGAGCAGCAAGCACATAGTATGCATTCGTATAGGCCGTCCAGTTCTGCACGCTCTTCAGGGGATTGCAACCGTTCTTGTTCAGGCGGTGGTTCCTCGTTGACAAGGTAGGGGGACACTTTTTCGTATTGGTCATAGAACTGCGTCATATCAACCACTAAGTCGCGAACCACGGGCATGCCCGGCAGGGGCTTAAGGACCAAAGTCTTGTTGTTCGCAACTTCCGACACCGGTGTTTTGCATGCTAAACCGTTGGTTCCATTCATATTGATCCCGTCAGATCCGCACACACCCTCACGACAAGAACGTCGATAGGCAACCGTTGGATCCTCGGCCTTAACGAGTTCGAGAACGTCAAGAACCATCAAGTCCCGGTCTGCCGGAATGTCGATATCGTAGNNTTGCATTCGTGGTGTGACGTCTTGGCTAGGTATGTATCGATAGATGCTTACGTGCATATTTAGTACGTGCGCTCCTTCGGCTCAAAACTCGGTACAGTCTTCGGCGTTAAATTCACAGCCCGTTTCCCGACCCTCATCTCGTTCGGAAAATACATNGAGTGACACAGCCAATTCTCATCATCCCTCGAGTCATAGTCGACGCGAGAGTGGGCACCTCGACTTTCGCGGCGACCTTCAGCACTAATGGCGGTCGCTTCGGCCACGTCCAAGAGATTATCGAGTTCCAGCGCTTCGAGTCGCGCAGTGTTAAAAACCTCGCTCTTATCTGACAAATGGGCCCGCGCGATNCGCTCGCGAAGTTCGGCCAAAGTTCGCATACCCTCAATCATGTTGGCTTCCGTTCGAAATACCCCGAAATTAATCTGCATGGTGTCTTGCAGTTCTTTCTTCAATTCGTTGACCGANTCGCCATCTNNAGAATTGTCCCATCGCTGNAAACGAGCGACCGCTTGATCCAGATCGGTATCAGTTGCNTCACGAAAACTGACGCCCTGTCGGAGGATATTTTCAATATGGAGTCCGGCTGCACGACCAAACACGATCAAATCGAGCAGGGAATTACCTCCTAAACGATTAGCCCCATGCACCGAAACGCACGCCGTCTCGCCGACCGCATACAATCCTTGGATCGGAGCGTCGCCACCGGCCTCGTCTTGGGTCAACGCCTGCCCATCGACGCTCGTTGGAATACCACCCATCATATAGTGGCACGTCGGAACGACAGGTATCGATTCCCTGGTCGGATCCACGTGTGCGTACGTGCGTGATAACTCCAGAATACCCGGCAACCGTCGTTCGAGAACGTCGCTTCCTAAATGATCTAGTTTCAACAGAACGTGATCGGCTTCGGGTCCACAGCCATTGCCTTGCAGGAGCTCTTGGATCATCGAACGAGCCACGACGTCACGACTAGCCAAATCTTTCGCGTTGGGCGCATACCGTTCCATGAAGCGTTCCCCATCCTTGTTGATGAGATATCCACCCTCACCACGGCAACCCTCGGTGATAAGAATGCCGTGGCCCGCAATTCCCGTCGGATGAAATTGCCACATCTCGATATCTTGAACCGGGAATCCANCNCGCAGTGCCATACCGACNCCATCGCCTGTATTCATCAGTGCGTTGGTCGTGCTCGCGTAAATGCGGCCAGCACCCCCCGTCGCTAATACTGTTGCTCGCGCTTTGACATAAACCGTCTCGCCTGTCTCAATACATATCGCAATGACACCCACCACCGCCCCGTCTTGGTTTTTGACAAGATCCACGACGAACCACTCCGACAAAAACGTGGTCCCGGCTCGCAAATTTGCTTGGTACAACGTGTGCAGAAGCGCGTGTCCCGTGCGATCTGCGGCAGCGCAGGTTCGNGAGGCTTGACCACCCTTNCCATAGTCCTTCGATTGGCCCCCGAACGGTCGTTGATAGATTCTCCCAGAGTCCGTGCGTGAAAATGGCATCCCCATGTGCTCAAGTTCGTATACGGCCTCCGGGCCCACGCTGCACATATACTCGATGGCATCTTGATCGCCTATGTAATCAGAGCCCTTGACGGTGTCGTACATGTGCCAGCGCCAATCGTCGTCGGGATCGTCACTCGCGATCGCACAAGTGATTCCACCTTGCGCAGACACAGTATGCGAACGTGTCGGGAAGACCTTGGAAATAACCGCGGTGTTTAGCCCCGACTGAGCCAGTTGAAGACCCGCNCGCATGCCCGCACCGCCGCCCCCCACAATAACGCCGTCAAATGTGAGCGTACGTATAGCCATTATCTTAGACCCCAGATAACCGCATTTCCCCAAAGCACGTAGATCAGCAATATCAAGGCGATAAGGGCCTGGTAGCTCTGTCGCAAGAACGTTGACCGTTTACCAANCGNAAACGTTCGGATGTAATCGGTGCCGATGGTCCACATCCCGATCCACGCGTGCACACCCAGGGAGATTAGCGATACGGTCGAAAAAATCATCATCGGCATCGACCTCATAAAACCGACCCATTCGACGTACAAAAGCTCGCCGCGAGACAGTAAAAACCCAAGCAAGCAAAGAAAATAGAGACCGAGTAAAAGAGCCGTCACGCGCTGCAATACAAAATCAAGAAGACCACGTTGACTCGAGTTCCAGAACCGCGTTACCACAACCAAAACCCCGCCAAGCCAGCGAGCATCGCGCTCACGATCATTACTAGATAAGAGCCCAAGACCGCGGCGGTCTGNGTATCGCCAATGTGCATGTCAAGCAAAAGATGTTTAACACCGGCNACCACGTGATAAATCAACGCAACTACTATTAACCAAAGCAAACAGGTTTCCAGCGTTGCGTCGAGACGAGTTTTCACCGCCTGTAGTCCAGCCTCGGACACCAACGAGTGATCCAACAAGAACAGCAAATAGCCTGAGCCAAAAACTAAAAAAGCCCCCGAAACACGGTGTAAGAATGAAGCAATGGCGTGCACCGGCTGCCGGATGATCGTGTCAAACGCTAGGTTGACGGGGCGTTCAGTATTCATTCAGGTGATGCTGGTCATTTCCCGAGATATCAAGAGTGTTTCCGGAAACACCGCCCGGCACTAGCATCATAGTCCATGACCTAAAACTTGACTATGGAATAAGAAGAAAAATCCCAGGGAGCGTTTTGTTACGTTGACAAAATCAATGCCGCACCGATACGCTCGATCGTTCGGTTGCTGCAACAATGATCCACTTCGGGGGGCAATGGCGGGCATGGCGGATAAGGCAGCTCGACTATCAGTTGGCGGGGTAGATGTAGATCTCCCGATCTACAGTCCCACCGAAGGCCAAGACGTTATTGACGTTGGAAAACTAACCGCCCAAGGTTACTTCACGTACGACCCCGGTTTCGTCTCAACCGCATCTTGCGAATCTGCAATCACATATATTGACGGCGATAACGGCGTGCTACTGCATCGTGGATATCCCATCGAGCAACTTGCAGAACAATCCAATCACTTGGAGTTGTGCTACCTGCTTTTGAACGAAGCACTTCCCACCGTCCAAGAGAAGGAAGCATTTGTTGCCNCCATCAAACGCGAATCGGCCGTGGACACNCGGTACGCGAAAGCCTATGCGTCGATCGCTCAAGACGCACATCCCATGGGAACCATGTGTTCCATGACAGCATCCCTATCGGCGCATTATCACGCAGATCTAAACGTCGACAGTGAAGACGATCGCATGCTCACCAGTCAGCGCCTCATCGCGAAAATGCCGACACTGGCCGCTATGACTTACCGGCATAGTCAAGGGTTGCCATTTGTTGCTCCACGACCTGACTTAGAATACGGAGAGAACTTCTTAAATATGATGTTCTCGACCGGCGACGACTACGAAGTAAGTCCTGTTCTTGCACGGGCAATGGATCGCATATTTCTGCTCCATGCAGATCACGAACAAAACGCTTCCACCTCAACGGTGCGACTTGCTGGCTCGACCGGTGCAAATCCTTACGCGAGCATAGCGGCAGGCATCGCCGCATTATGGGGACCCGCCCATGGGGGCGCTAACGAAGCAGTGCTCAACATGCTCGCCGAAATTGGCGATCCCAAGAACATCGATCAGTATGTGAATCGAGCGAAAGACAAGGACGATCCCTTCCGCATCATGGGCTTCGGACACCGTGTCTACAAGAATTACGATCCCCGGGCAACGGTTATGCAAGAGACATGCCGTGAGGTCTTGAGCGAACTCGGCGTTGACAATGATCCCACCCTACAAATGGCACAGAGACTCGAGACGATCGCTCTTGAGGACGAATTTTTTGTCGAACGGCGTTTGTATCCCAACGTCGATTTCTACTCCGGCATTATCTTAAAAGCTATCGGCATTCCGACCGAGATGTTTACCGTGATTTTCACGACCGGACGAACCCCTGGCTGGATCGCACACTGGAAAGAGATGGTCAGCGTTGCCTATAAGATTGGGCGTCCACGACAGTTATATACGGGTTCCGGGTTCCGCGATTTCGTGCCGATCAATGAACGCTAACTCGTCGGTCCTACTCTTCGACTCGCCGTAACCGTTCGATCAAACTTGAGGTGTCCCAGCGACTCCCACCCATCGCCTGAACATCTGCATAAAATTGATCCACGAGTCCAGCCAAAGGCATTCGTGCACCCACTTTTCGAGCAGTCGCGAGCGCGATATCCAGATCCTTCCGCATCCAGTTCACCGCGAAACCAAATTCAAATTCACGTTTCGCCATGGTCCCCGCACGATTATCCATTTGCCACGACTGAGCCGCCCCCTTGGATATCACTTCCACTACGTCCTCTACCTCAAGGCCCGCTTTTTCGGCCAAATGAAGTCCTTCAGAGAGGCCTTGCAGAATGCCTGCGATACAGACTTGGTTGACCATTTTAGTCAACTGACCCGCACCTACGGCGCCCATCAATCGCGAGGACTTTGCGTAGCAACCAATCACGCTCTCCGCACGCGCAAAAACAGCCTCTTCTCCCCCAAGCATGACCGTGAGCTGTCCATTTTCTGCACCTGCCTGACCACCACTAACGGGTGCATCCAAGAAATCGGCGTTTTTTGCGTTCACCGCGCTTTCTAATTCGACTGCAAGTTCCGCCGATGCCGTCGTGTGGTCGACCACGATAGTTCCGGCTTCGATACCTTGGATAACGCCTTCCTCCGATAAGGCAACGCTGCGTACATCCTCATCGTTACCCACACACATAAACACGATTTCTGCACCCACTGCAGCCTCACGCGGGGTCTCAACACTCGATCCACCGTGCTCGTCGCACCATTGATCAGCCTTAGCTTGGGTTCGGTTATAGACGACAACCTGATGTCCAGCAGCTGCCAAATGGCCCGCCATCGGATAACCCATCACGCCGAGACCAACAAACGCTAATCGCCTACTATCCGTCATCGCCCACTCTCCGGTTCGAATGCGAGGACATTACCGCATTTCCGATACGTTAAGCAGTTGCATACCCAATCGGTGAGCGATCTTGACAAAACGACGCCCCAATTGAACGACCCCATTCACGTTCCCGAAGAACGATGCTGGTAAGCTTTGACCGTGATCGAAAAAAGCAATCAACGACGCCAATTACCCGGGGTCGATCAGATACTCCGGGCGCCGCAACTCGAGTCCCTGGTACACCAATGGGGCATGGCGACTGTTGCAAATGCGATCCGGGCGATACAAGCAACAGAACGAGAGCGTTCGCAATTATCGGATTGGGCAACTCGCCCCGAACATTATCTTGGACCGATCACCACGTGGCTAAGAGCTCACGTCGGACACGGTTATGAAACCGTTTTTAATCTTACGGGAACCGTCATTCATACTAACCTCGGGCGGTCACTTCTTAGTGAAGAAATGATGGTGGACGCAATTCGCGTCGCGACCAGACCAACCACCCTTGAATACGATTTACGAACCGGGCGTCGCGGTCAACGAGAAAATATCGTCGAACATCGGCTCAAGCTCCTCACCGGGTGCGAAGCAGCGACCGTGGTAAATAACAACGCGGCCGCCGTATTGCTTGTGCTCAATACCCTCGCCCGCAACAAGTCAGTACCCGTTTCCCGCGGCGAGCTGATCGAGATCGGTGGCAGCTTTCGCCTACCTGACATCATGGAGCGCGCCGGATGCCGATTGGTTGAGATAGGAACGACCAACCGGACACGACTATCTGACTTTGCAAACGCAATCGATGAAAGCACAGCCATGCTGCTCAAAGTACATCCCAGCAACTTCCATATCGAAGGTTTTACCGAGACGGTCTCCACCAGCGAACTTAAAGAACTTGGCGAAAAAAACGGTTTACCCGTAATCGAAGACATCGGCAGTGGGGCCTTATTTGACCTCACGCGTTTAGGATTACCCCATGAACCAACGCCGCGCGAAGTTCTCGCCCAAGGTGCAGATGTCGTTACATTCTCGGGCGACAAGCTTCTGGGAGGTATCCAGGCTGGGATTATCGTCGGATCGGCTGATCTCATTGAGCAGATCAAAACAAACCCTCTAAAACGCACACTACGGGCGGACAAGATTACGTTGGCGCTCCTAGATACGACGCTCAAAACATACGAAGACCCAGATACCGCCCGCGAACAAATACCCCTGTTACGCACACTCACCCTATCTCAAAAGACGTTGGCCCAACGTGGCAAAGTACTCGCCGAATTGTTGCAGGAACAACTCGACGACTTCACTGTCGAAGTGGTCGACAGCAAAACGCAAATAGGTAGCGGGGCACTGCCCGATCGGCTTATCGACAGCCTCGCCATACGAATTTCGCACGTCGT
>PBAA01000042.1 GCA_002715785.1 Gammaproteobacteria bacterium
GCAACGCCACCGCCATCCGCACGGTTGTCACGCACCGTCGCCTTGAATGTCAGATCGCGAGCGTATGTCGGTAACTGCTCACCGATCACGGTCGTGTTGGCCGTCAAGTCGTCTAAACGTGGAAAGACGCGAGTGGCACCGGTGGTCGCGGGTGGCCAAGATCGAAATATTGGTTGATTCCCGGACGGTTGTGAGAGGTCAGCATCGGTACTCGCCGTCGAAGGTCCGAGGTCGAATTGCTCCCAATTGAAGGTCAGTGTGTCTTGATCGACGTCGTTACCCACCATCGTCAATTCAAAGGGTGTCGAGATGGGAATCGAGAGATTGCCTTCTGGCATGGTGAGCGTTGGCGGTGAATTGCCTGTCTGTTTGATTGCCGCACACGCGTTACCACCCCCGTTCACGGAGAAAGCGATGATCTCGTTGTAACTCGCGTTATGAAAATAACCGTCGCCAGAACTCTGAAGATTGGGTGCGCATAGACCCCCATACGCCATAATCGTGGAGCCACTGCCTGGCTCGTAGGCCCCACCACCGTATCGATTGCCCCCGCACGAATTGTTGAACGTGTGGTTCGCCCCAAATTGATGGCCCATTTCATGCGCAACGAAATCGATGTCGAAAGGGTCGCCAATCGGCGCGCTGCGTCCCGTGACACCATGCGCTTTATCGCCGCGACAAACCGATCCCAAGACTGCCACGCCGCCGCCGGCGGTACTGAAAATGTGACCAATATCGTAATTGGCCGATCCGATCACGGCATCAATATTGGTTTGGTTTTCGCTCAAAAGCGTTCCACCGTCGTCGTTGGTATAGGGATCTTCGGCAGCATTGGTGTATACCAGCAGATCGTTATCGGCGACTAACACCATCCGGATGGCCACTTCGCGCTCGTAGACCCCATTGATCCGATTCACGGTGGTGTTCATCGCAGCCACCGCACCCGCAACCGTGCCGCCATGAAAAGTCGTGTATTCCCCTGTGACAGCCAATGCCAATCGATAGGTTCTGAGTTCCGTCCCGGATGAGGTCTTTTGAGCCACGACGTCCCGTTTGCGCAGGACTTCTTTGGTAGCTTCCTTCCGGCGAATAACGTCGTCGAACTTCGAGTCGACCGGCGCGTCCCTCCGTATTGGCGGTAGCTCTTGGAAGACAGGGGCGTTATTTTTTTGGTATTCCGTTTTCCAATAGCTAATGTAATGTCGTAGATCCTTCGGCGAGTATGGATCGATGTAATAGGCGCCCCGCTCACTTATGACCGCGCCGTGGAAACCTTGTGGCGTGACGTCGAACCGAAGCGTCGCAGTCGGATCATCAACCCCCTGACCCGCGTATGTCTTGATAGATGGGAACTTAGCTGCCAGTTCGGGAGCCATCACCGGCGTTTCGACAATCCGAAATTCCTGGTCCGTCCCGTCGGGTAACGGAATCGTGATTTTGTATTCGGATTCATGCAACGAAACGTTGGTTTCGTGCGGAACCGTCGTTAATTCGAGACTAAACGTCGCCAGGTCGATACGAACGTTACGATACGATGCCGGAACAATTCGGCGCTCGTCCATCGACGTCGGTTCCGAACCATCAGCCCAAAATAAAGTCGACTCAGCTCCAATTGCGGTGCTGCAACAACACAACAAAAGGAGCATCTCCCAACATTTTCGAAAGCACGCGTTATCTACGATTGGCCGGACCAACGTGTAACCGCTCTTGATCATAACGATTCAGTCGCATCAAACGATTTTCGGCCATGGACCCAAGACACCGTCATCTTAGAGCCTGCTTTCTTAAGCGCGAGAACGGTCCACAACTGAGCAAGATCGTGGATTCGAATCGAGTCGATGGCGATTAGGACATCGTCTTGTGATAGTCCGCAACGTGCGGCGAACCCACCTTCATCGACGTTCGTAATCTCGAGGCCTACGGGTGTTTGTCGAACCGTCGCCCCGACGCTCGGCCCCCAACGCGTATCGGGCGCGTGCACACGGCGTTCGAGATAGAGCCGGAAATTGGCAACAATCTGCAACCAATGTGTTTCAAATATCTCCTTCAACGCGAAGAGCGAGGGATCAAAACCACCCTGCTCAATCTGCACTCTAGTCGGCCATCCCGACGCGTTAGCAGGTTCCACGCGGATCGTAATCTCGGTTCCCATACATGGCCAATCGTCCTTGCGGCACCGCAACCAACAGCGTTCCGGCTCGTATTCAAGGACGCGTGCTCGACAGCCAGGCAAGTCCGTATCAGATGAAGGAAAACCCGGGATTCGGCAGATTTCGTCGTGTACATCGAACCGACAATTCTCCCAAACTTCATACCTCGGCAAATCGAGGTTGAATATGGCCTTGAATCCTTTCTCCACGTTGTAACCAGACGCACTAAAGCTGAAAACTCAAGCATCGCCTCCTTGATCAACCGACACAACTCCGCATGAACTTATCGCCATCAACTCTGATAAAAATGGGATCCGGAAACTCGCGGAGAAATGTAGTCGAGGAACTAAAACGCACCTTGCCACGCGAAAAAGACAATCCCGATTCCGCTTGTAGACCGAAGCAGTTTAAGGTTTAGTTTCTGTCGACATAGATTCGTTACCCACCGGACCGAATCTGGAAGTGGGTGGTCATGCATTGGGGGAAATCATGAAGGCACTGATAGCAATTGTCGCCGCAATCGTATTGGCGATTGGCGCGTTTTTTATGCTGCAGGATGACGCTCAACCAGACCCGATCGCCACGGAACCACAACCTACCACGTTGCCCGAGAGCGTCTTTGGCATGGTCGACGACGCGCGTATCGAAGCGGCTCTTGAAAACGAGCCCGGGAGTTGGCTGACATACGGTATGGATTTTACTGAGCGACGATTCTCCTCGTTAACACAAATTAATCGCGACAACGTTCATGACCTGGGGCTCGCATGGCATAAAGATCTGGGGACATTCCACGCCCAGGAAGCCACGCCGTTGGTTGTCGATGGCTTGATCATTTATCCGACGGCATGGAACATCGTCTACGCTGTCGATGCCGTCACAGGCGAGACCCAGTGGGTCTTCGACCCCAAAGTTGATCGTGGCCGCATTGGAACGATTTGGGCACCCTTTAGTAGAGGTATTGCCGTGTACCTTGGTCGAGTGGTCGTCGCCACGCTCGACGGATACCTAATCTCTCTCGATGCTTCCACCGGAAGGCAAATCTGGAAAGTAGATACCATTGCGGATCGCAGTATTCCCTACTTTATTACGGGGGCACCCCGCATTGGCGGCGGCAAGATCTTTATCGGCAACGGCGGTGCCGAGTGGGGTACGCGCGGATATACCACCGCGTATGACGCCGACACTGGTGAGCAAATTTGGCGCTTCTGGTCCGTCCCGGGCGATCCATCCTTACCGTTTGAACATCCCGAAATGGAATTGGCCGCCAAGACCTGGAAGGGCGGCGAATGGTGGAAGTACGGCGGTGGCGGTAACGTTTGGAGTTCGATTGTCTACGATCCTGAACTCGGTCAAGTCTATCTCGGTATGGGCAACGCGGCGCCTTGGGCAAGGATTATTCGTAGTCCGGGCGGCGGCGATAATCTCTTCGCCGCCTCTATCGTGGCGGTTGACGCCAATACCGGTCGCATGAAGTGGTACTACCAACAGGTCCCCGGAGATAACTGGGATTTCACGTCGGTCCAGGACATGGCGCTCGTTGATCTCGAAGTCGATGGCGCTATGCGCAAAGTAATCATGCAAGCCCCCAAAAACGGCTTTTTCTATGTCATCGATCGAACCAACGGAGAATTATTACGTGCGCATCCGTTCGCGACGGTCACTTGGGCATCCCACGTGGATATGGAAACCGGCCGTCCGGTCGAACTGGAATCGGGCAATTGGGACAAGGAAGCCAAATGGATCATGCCGGGACCTTTGGGTGCTCACAACTGGCAGGCCATGAGCGTTGATCCCGAGACCCACGTGGTCTACATGGGCACGCACGATTTCGCCTGGTACTTCAAGCTCGACCCGAATTTTCAGAAAACTGGAATCTACAAATGGCGTGCCGGTCAGATGAATTTGGGTACCGATTTAGAAACTGCCGACATCGTTGAAGGAATGACCTCGCCCGCCGCTGACGGTTACTTGACCGCTTTTGATCCTCTCACCGGCAAAGTGAAATGGCAAAACCAGCTCGAGCATTGGTGGAACGGTGGTGTCGTTGCAACGGCGGGAGGATTAGTCTTCCAAGGCGGAGGCATGGGGAATCTCTACGCCTACGACAAGGAAACCGGCGAAAAGTTATGGGGGTTTAACACGTACACTTCCATCATTGCCCCGCCCATTACGTACGCCATTGATGGTACTCAGTACGTAGCGATATTGACGGGGTCGGGTGGTGCTGAGAGTTTTATCGGTAAAGAGTCTGGAACGGCAACCGACACCTACGGGAATCACCCTCAATTATTGGTGTTCACCCTTGGTGGAACCGACAAATTAAAAGAACCCCAGATTCGTGAACAAATTCCGCCAGAGCAGCCGTTATTGACCAATAACCGAAACGAGGTACGTCGCGGAAGCGTGCTCTACCACGATTTCTGTGCCGCCTGTCACGGAGGCCAAGCAAAGAGTTTTGGCGTTATGCCAGATTTACGTTTTATCGATGCGTCGAAACGGTCGGCTTGGGATAACATTGTTCTTGACGGCGCATTAGAGAAACTGGGCATGGGGGGCCGGGGCGACATGATCACGGCCGAACAAAGCCAACGTATTCTCGGGTACGTGTTATTCCGCGCCAACGCGGACCGTAAAAAAGCACTTGAGGAAGCTGGGGAGGCGTAGCGGTTTAACACGGCAACGCCTCATTGATATGAATTCAATTCATGGAGACAACATATGTTGAAGCTGCACTTCGCACCAAATTCGCGGGCAGGGCGCATCGTCTGGCTATTGGAAGAGCTGGGGCTTCCTTACGACATTAACAAAATGGCCTTTCACCCTAAAGATTTGAAATCGGACGAGCACCGCGCACGGCATCCCCTGGGAAGAGTCCCCGTTCTCGAAGACGGGGGTGTCTCTATCTACGAATCCGGTGCGATCGTCGAATACGTGTTCGCGAAACACACAGATGGGGGTCTCAAACCCTCCGTCGACGCACCCGAATTCCCAGCGTATTTACAGTGGTTCCATTATTGCGAGGGCATGGTGATGCCACCCGTCAACACCATCGTCGTACAAACGGTACTGCTGCCGCCCGAACGTCAAAATAAGGAAGCGTTAGAGCAGGCGCAGCGCCTGTTAACAAAAGCGTTGCAGCCCATAGACGAAGCACTCGATGGAAAGGACTACCTAATTGGGGAATTTTCTGGCGCCGATATCATGCTCGGTCATGCGATATTCATGAGTAATCGACTCGGTTGTGTGAACGACGAAATGCAGAATATTAAAGCGTACGTTGAGCGCATCCAGGCCCGGCCAGCATTCCAAACAGCAATCACCATGCAGTAATTGTGCGCGTACCGGTCATTCGACTCTGCGCTTTGAAGTCAACCTAAGGTTGGCTCGGGAGACGAAGCATGGGATTGGTTTCCCCAACGTATGCAATCCTTGCGCGTTTTAGCGGCGACCCCCACCACCAGTAAAACCACTCTGCTGAGATGCCGCGCCGCTTGAACTCCCGCTACTCGAATAAACACTCCCGACGTCACTCCCGCCCGTATCCAGATGGCTGATCGTGGTGAACGGATCTTCGATCTGATCGCCGTATCTCGAATCCGAGAAATGACACCGGTATTGCTTTACGTTTGTACCGACTGGCTTATAGCCTTCGCAGCGTACTCCATGCGCCTTGGTCCCATATCGCGAGACAAACGCATTCACGATCTTGTCAAACTGAGGTCGGTACTCATTGGGAATCGACTCGATCGCATCTTTGTACGTTTTCTTAATGCGACTCCCAGCTTTGCCGTCAGCTGCCACACCCAACCAACCGATCCCTAACTGGGCACTGCGATCCACTCCATTCCCAGTAAGATGCATCAGGCCGAGCGTAGCTTGAGCATTTTTAAGCCCGTGTTGTGCGGCCAACATAAGATGCGGGCTCGCTTCTTGATATTCTTTACTGCCGTACAAACTCAAGCCTTTGTTCTGAGCTGCATAAAGTTCCTGAGCCGTAATACTCGGGGCATTGGCTAGAGCACTCGCAGTATCTGCTATTACGGACGTCGGTATAAAAAGCGGTAAAAGGAGCGCAGTTCTCAAAATAATCTTCATATCGCCTCGTCAATACGTGCCTCTTTATGACCGCATTTTACCCTGCAGCGAACCAAAAACCACTTCCTCCAACGCATTCATAAAGTCGCACACGCACGCATCTGGGGATCACAACAGGCGGCAATTTCCCTTTCCTTGAAACAGATCAACTGGTTGGAGAGTGTCGGTAGCGGACGAGGGAGCAAGTTGTACATATACTGCGGGGAAATACACTGAAAATCCTTCGAACGCGGTCGTTTACTACCAACACCTTCCGAAAAAATGTGCTTTACGTCGAACCAGTTTCGACTGATTTCGCGAGCAACTTCCTCGCAGTTTGCCGCGTTGCCCACGCCAAACGTCACCTCTGCTGACACCCGAATGTTCCACAAGGTTGCCATCCCAAGAAACGCGATCATCGTGACGTATGCAAAGTTTTTCATGTCGCGAGACGAGAACTCTTACCTTGCTACCGCGCTCGTGGAATGCCCAGTTCTTCTAGATTTTGAACCAAGCTCGTTCCCGCAGTCAGCGGTTTAACCATACGATCAATTTTTTGGATGACGCCTTCCGCATCAATGTAAAAGGTCCAGCGTTTAGCCATTCCAATCGGGTACAGCACCCCATAGGCGTCGCACATCTCTTTACTCGGATCCGAGAGGATCGGGAAACTTGCTTGATTCTTCTCCGCAAACCCTCGGTTGTCTTCGATCGAGTCCGTGCTTGCCATGAAATAAACGACATCGTACTGACGAATTTCTCGGTCGCTGTCACGCAGCGCCTTGCACTCGAGAGTTCAGCCGCTGGTATAAGCTTTAGGGAAAAACGCGATCACCACGTGTTTCCCCAAAAGGTCTGAAAGACGATATTCGTTTCCATCCGATCCCGGCAACGTCCAATCCGGGGCCAAGTCACCCACTTCCAGCGCCGCCGACGTTGTTGCGCCAAACAACAAGGTCGCAAAAAATAATCCGATTCTCTGTAGTTTCAAATCGACGTCCTCCAAACTATCTAAGGATGGATACTACACCAACGCGCGTTACAACCTCGGTGGCAACGAGGCTCCGAATCGGCATCGTTTCCAAGGGGGTCAGCTAGTTATCGCTTTGCCAAGTTCCGCGACAATCGTGTCGATGGTTCCATCGTCAATGCCTTCCCACAACGGCACGCATAGAAGACGTTGGCCGACGTCTTTTGCGATATCAAGTACACTGCGTTGGATGCAGAAATTGCCGTAATCCGGCAAATCATGGAGCGCCGGGAAATAGTCCGCCGTCTCTATACCCCGGTCTTTCATTGCAACCATTACCTTGTCCCGATCTATTTCTGGAGACAGCAGCATGGGAAAGGTAAACCATCCACGGCGACTCGCGGTATCGGTCACGGGCATCGTGAGTCCGTTCACCGAACCTAATGCATCGATATATTTTGTTGCCAGCCGGTCACGCTCAACGAGCCGACTTTCGATGCTGTCTAGCTGGGCCCGACCCAATGCGGCACCAAACTCGTTCATACGAAACGAGTGGCCTGGCATCGCGCTTTCTAGCAATTGACCGCTTGACCCATACCCTTGATTACAGATCGCGCGGGCTGTCTCGACGACATTCGTGTCCCTCGAAACCACCATTCCACCTTCGCCCGTCGTCAGCAACTTGTTGGGATAAAACCCAAAAACACCGACGTCCGACAATCCACCCAGGGCTTGGCAGTCGTAGGTCGAACCAACGGCTTCGCAAGCGTCTTCGACCAGCGCCACATTGGCTTGTTGAGCCAACGCGATTAACTCGTTCATCGGAGCCGCTAGTCCGAAGAGATGGACTGCGATAATGGCCCGTGTATTTTTTCCGATCGCTTCTGCAGCAGCGAGAGGGTCAAGATTCCAGGAGTCCGGTAGGACATCGACGAGTACCGGCCGCGCACCACAATTAAGAACCGCATTTGCAGTGGCAACGAATGTGAGTGCCGGCACAATGACTTCGTCGCCTGGTCTCACACCCACTGCGCGCAATGCCGCAATCAAAGCAGACGTGCCGGAATTTGTTGCAACAGCGGCGTCAACGGCAAGCCAGCTGGCGAATTCTTCTTCGAAGGCGTTGACTTCGGGCCCCAAAGCAAGCCGCCCTCGATCGATCACTCGCGCGATCGCCGCAGCTTCCTCCTCGTTGATCTTAGAGCGGGCGAGCGGAATCTTCATGGATTTGAATAAAATTCGTACCACTCGAATCAAGCTCAAGTGCACGTTTATGTAGGAGCGCCTCGCGACCGGGAGCTTCGATCAACGATCGCACGATCCGTTCGCTGGCCCGACCATCGCCGTAGGGGTTGACCAAACCTTGCAACGAAGACCGAAACGCGGGCGTCGTCACCCTCTTCATGGCGGCCGTAATGGCGTCGGCCACGGCAGGCGCATGAACAAGGTTATCGGCACGTGTCCGACCGCGTTGCCGATCTCCAACATCAACCGCCGGAAGCAGCAAGCTGGGCGTTTCCATGATCGCACTCGAGGAGTTCCCAACCATAAGCTCGGCATGTTCAAGCAGAGCCCAGTACGTAAGATGATCCAAATTAACGTACAGATTCGCGTCGTCCCGCCGAGCGCAAAAAGCTTCCGCCCTTCGCACGATTTCGGAGCTGCCCGCATCCGCGTTCGGAAAGCAGAAAACCATTTGGTGCTCCCACGATTCGAGGGAAGCAAAAAGTTCGTTTAACTCCGTCGTCGTCTCGCGATGCAACGTGACCGCGTGGTACGCCACCACACATACCTTGCCTGTCATTTCTATCCCAATCGTTGCTTCTAATTGACGACGATCAGGTCGAGTGCTTCTCCGCAAATGATCGAGTGACGGTGCCCCTGTCCATACGACACGCCATTGTTCCTCACCCATAGCGAGAACGCGCCGGCGGGCCACTTTAGTCGGCGAAAAGTGAAGATGGGACATCTTAGTTAGCGCGTTTCGGACCGCATCGTCTATCGCTCCTTCGCTAACGTCACCCCCTTCGATATGCGCAATAGGTATTCGAAGCGCAAGCGCGACCGACGCAGGCGCGAGCATTTCGTATCGATCAGCAATCACCAAAAGAATGTCGGGTTGAAGTCGGACAAGAACCTCCGTCAGTTTCGTCGTCGCTTCTCCGATAGTCCGCGCCATTCCACGATCAGAGTCGTCGGGATCGAGGCAATCAACGCGAGCGGCAACTGCAAAACCATCGTCTTCAATAAGTTTCACCGTGTTCCCGAATCGTGAAGATAAATGTGCGCCCATGACGACAACACTTAGGCGAAGACTTGTGCTGGCTTCAATGTCTTTCATGGTCCAAAAAAGATGGCCGTAATCGGCCCGCGAGCTCGTGACGACGACCACGTGCTTAACCACCTCAAATCCCTTGTTCGGCATAACGTCTCGAGTCAATTCCTCATGCTCGTTTTTCGCTCACGCTCAGTTGGTCGCGCACCTCGGCACCCAATCCGAGTGGATAGCATCAGCGATAAAGAAATGCTTACGCTCCTCCCCGAGGCTGTCGCGTAATGATGCCGTTTGAAACCCGACCATTCGGTAGAATGACCTCTTTCGCATCCGCCGTTTCGAGCTTGGTGTAGAACGGGTGAATCTCGGTCACCTTTCCAGAAATGCCCTGCGTCTTGATGTCATCACCGACCTTGTAGTACTGAAAAATAACGATCAAGACCCCACCCGCGAAGTTAGAAAGACTTCCCTGAAGCGCCAGTCCAATCGCTAAACCGGCAGCACCAAGTACTGCTATAAACGATGTCGTCTCGATTCCAACCATCGATGCTACGCTAATTATTATTAGCGTTTTCAATAAGATACGAAATAGATTTGTTAGAAATCCGACAAGGGATGGCGTCAGTTCTTTGGTTTCCATCACGCCTTGGACAGCCTTCGCGACACGATTCGCAATCCAAAGGCCGACAATAAGTACGACGATTGCAACAACGACGGTTGGGGCGTACTCGACGGCGACACCTACCATTCGTTCTACGTACGCCGTCATGTCTTCAGCTTGCGATTGACTCATCTATTGCCATCCATTATGTGGATGTACCGTCACGAATCTCCGTAACCCTAAGGCGATGTCGACGACTTCACAAGATGTGTGCACCAAACGAGTCAGCCGCCGAGACTAGGGTTCTTTGAGCTGCGTTTTCGATATACGTTCAAGCAGTCGAAGACGAAGTTCATCTTCCACGGCACCGTGCTCTGTTAATCCCGCTAAGTTACTCGTCTCTTCAGGATCGTTATCGAGATTGAACAAGAGATACGTCTCGCCCTCCCTGTTCACGGCCATTTTCCATTGATCCGCCATCAACATGAACTCGCCTCTAAATTCGGACAGAACGTCCTCTCGGTGGGGTGTGTCATTTAGTTCCCCCTTTATCGCAGGAATCAACGACCGTCCGAACTGCCGGTGTTCGAGTTCACCACCCGCAAGATCGACAAGCGTCGGACCCAGATCCATGTTCTCAACCAAGTCATCGTTTTCGACACCGCCTCCCGCCACTAAAGTCTCTGGCGTACGCACAATCATCGGCACACGCAAAGCTCCATTCAAGAAATTCATCTTATAGATGAGACCCCAATCGCCATTCATTTCGCCGTGGTCGGACGTGAACGCGATTACGGTATTCGAGAGTTCGCCTCGCTCTTCGATGGTATCGAGGATCTCACCAATCTGATCGTCGATAAGACTCACGTTGCCCGCGTAATTCGCTCGCATGTCTTCAGCATCGGTTGATTCGAGTTTTGGTGAATTCCGTTCCATGTGAAAGTCCAACCAGCCTTGAGGTCGCGGATGATCATCTTGGGGCCGGATCACCGGTTGTGGCATTGCACTTGGCTCGTACATGCTCGCGTATGGCTCCGGCGCATCCCAGGGCTCGTGGGGGCCGCCAAAGCTGACCCAACAAAACCAGGGCTCGTCGCGGTCGTACGATTCGAGGTAGCGTTTGGCTTGTTGAGCTACATAGACGTCGGCGTATTCGTCGAGCGGTAGCGTCGACGGTCTTACGACATGAGGCTTGTTCGCAAACCGCTCCTCAAAGTCTGCTCGGTAGCCTTCTAGCAGACTACGATCTGACCACCCGGCCGTCATGTGACTCATGACCACGGCGCTGGCGCGGGGTCCGCCAATTTCGTCCACGTCATCAAGCCCATATGCGTGTAATAGGTCTTCTTTATCGCGCAAATCGCCTCGATGCGGGTGCAAATGGGTTTTACCAAACAAACTGGTTCGATAACCACAATCCCGGACCACTCGCATCCAACTCGGACCATCGGGCGGTAATGTGTAATCAACATTGCTCCACACTGAATTGTTATGAGGATAGCGACCCGTCGCGAGCGAAACCCTCGCAGGTATACATATCGGCGTCGTGGTGATGCAGCGTGTAAAACGTACACCTTCTGCAGCGATTCGATCTAAGTTCGGTGTTTTTACCCAATCGCCACTGCAACCCATTGCATCCCAACGCTGTTGATCGGTCATGAGAAATAGAATGTTGGGCTCACCCATGGGTATTCACCTCGCGGGGATTTAACTTGTCTTTATGGGCCTGATCCTGACACCTGCATCTCCTCAGGTTGCCTGCTCGGCATCAACGTACGTCGGCACGTTTTCATCGGCGAAAAACGAGTCAATCTCTTCGCGCTCCGACCCCGTTAGTCGCCAGTCGGCGGCCGCTACGTTCTCAACCAGTTCTTGCTCATTACGCATCCCCACGAGGCCCACCGTCACTGCTTCGTGCCCCAGGAGCCATGCAATCGCCAACTGCGGAACCGAACGACCGTGATCTGCGGCGAAGGCACGCAATCGTTCTACCACACGAAGTTCTTTCTCGAAGTGTTCCTTTTCAAAAAGTGGGAGCCCAAACGCTTTACCACTGCTCCGCCAATCCCAATCGACAAACTCCGTATCGGCAGACATTGCGCCTGTAAGAAGACCAAACCCAAGACTTCCATATGCCATATAACCAATACCCTCACGTTGACAATATGGAAGAACATCAGCCTCCATACGCCGATCGAACATGTGATAACCAACCTGATTCGCCGTCAAAGTTCCGAAGGATTGGCACTCGGCCATCATTTCGACGTTGTAATTAGACACCCCGTAATGACGAATCTTGCCGGCCTGCTTAAGCGACTCCAGCGCACCCATCGTCTCCTCATGCGCGGTTTTGTGGTCAGGCCAGTGAATCAGCATCAAATCCACATAATCACTCCGCAAGCGTCGAAGGCACGCTTCGGTATGTTGCGTGACACTGTCAGCCGAAGCATCTCGACCGGCGACCGCAGCGTTGCCACGTCGATCCGCATCGTCGTGGTAGGTAAAACCGACCTTGGTTACTAACACAATGTCTTTTCGATGCTCTCCGAGTCCTCGCGCAAGTAACTCTTCCGAAGTGAATGGCCCATACACTTCTGCCGTATCAAACAGGGTGATGCCATGATCAACCGCCATTTCTACCGCTCGTACGGCTTGTTTGATATCGATGTCCCCGTATTGGGTTGTCCCCATCTCCCACGTACCGAAGCCCACGGCAGATGACTGCAAATCCGTGTTGCCAAATTTCCGCTGCTCCATTCGAAACTCTCTCGCTTATTCTTCGGACCGACAATCGTACAGCCGTTTCTACAACCATACGTTTCGATACCCTATTTCACAAAGGTCCAAGTAGTATGGGTGTCAATCCGAAAAACGACGAAAAGCTACAAGGGAAGTCAGGACATGGGTGATCTCGCATTTCAATCGGCCACAGACTTAGCGAAAGGTATTCAAAAGAAAACATTCAGCTCACTCGAGCTAACGGAACTCTATATCGA
The DNA here is from genome assembly GCA_002715785.1 of Gammaproteobacteria bacterium. Taxonomy (GTDB): domain Bacteria; phylum Pseudomonadota; class Gammaproteobacteria; order Pseudomonadales; family Azotimanducaceae; genus UBA11889. The sequence continues at coordinate 13,067 of PBAA01000042.1, forward strand.
TCGAATTGAACAACACGACGGAGAAATCAACGCGGTGGTCGTGCGTATATTCGATCGCGCTCTTGACGACGCTCGCAACGCGGACGCCGCGTTGGCACGAGGCGAGAATCTCGGTCCATTGCACGGGGTCCCCATGACCATCAAGGAGTCCTACGTCATCGCCGATACACCGACGACTTGGGGCCTTGAAGAATTTCGAAACAACAAACCAACAAAAGATGGGCTCGCGGTCCAGCGCTTTAAGTCTGCCGGCGCGCACTTCCTGGGTAAAACCAACGTGCCCGTGAGTCTTGCTGATTTTCAGAGCTACAACCCCATCTACGGGACGACCGGAAATCCTTGGGATACGACGCGAACGCCAGGAGGTTCATCGGGCGGGAGTGCTGCAGCACTGGCGGCCGGTTTTAGCGCGTTGGAAGCGGGATCCGATATCGGCAGCTCGATTCGAAATCCCGCCCACTTTTGCGGCGTATATGGCCACAAACCGACGTGGGGGATTATCCCGATGCAAGGTCACGAATTGGCCGAAAACACCCCCGAACCAGATCTCGCCGTGTGCGGACCACTCGCACGCAGCGCCGAGGATCTCGCGACGGCACTCGACATCATGGCTGGGCCCGTCGAACGTGAGGCCGTCGGCTGGACGTTGACGTTACCGCCGTCCGACATCACTTCGCTCAACGGCGTGCGCGTCGCGCTATGGCCGAGTGATGACCTTGCACCTGTCTCGGCGGAAACCGAGTCGCGGGTCCTCATGGTGGGCGAGGCAGTCGAGCGTTTAGGTGGGACTGTATCTGATTCAGCTCGGCCAAATTTCGACATACAGCGTTCCCACATCGCCTACCAAAGCCTGCTTACTTCAGTCATGTCAGCGGGCATTGCCGATGACGAATATGCTCGCGCCCGGGACTTTGCCGATTCTTTGGATCCTAACGATATGTCTCGCGCCGCGGTCGAGTATCGCGCGCGGGTACTTTCCCATCGTCATTGGCTACGTCATAACGTTGTTCGCGAACGACTGCGGCACGCGTGGGTCGATTTTTTTCAGGATTGGGACATCCTCGTTTGCCCCCAAATGTCAGTTCCTGCGTTTCCGCACGACCACCGACCCTTCGGCGAACGTACTATTGATGTCGATGGCAACGAGCAAGATTATTTCACCCAGGTGTTTTGGGCAGGATTAATCACCAACCCCTATTTACCAAGCACCGTGTTTCCAACCGGACCTTCGAAAGACGGATTACCGATCGGCCTCCAAGCAGCAAGCGCTCCGTACCGTGATCACCGAACCATCGCCTTTGCTCGACTGATTAGTGAAGAAATCGGCGGGTTCGTTGCACCACCTGCATTCGCCGAGTCAAACTGAATCGCCGAACACGTGCGCGAACCGACTAACACGCGCCGGCCAATAGGGCGCCGCTTGGGATCGATGTGTCCAGAGATATCTCGGACGAAGTATCCCATATGACACGCGGGACGGAGCCACAACGCGAACGCCGTTACGTGCTGGCAGTCCTCGTGCTGGTGTTCGCGTCCAGTCACGTCGACCGCCAGATCATGGGGATTCTCGGTCAGCCCATCAAAGAATCGTTGGCGCTGACGGACACCCAACTAGGACTCATGACCGGCTTAATGTTCGCATTGTTCTACGCAACCCTTGGCATGCCCATGGCCATGTGGGCAGATCGTGGCAACCGTCGAAACATCATCGCACTATCGATTTCACTATGGAGCGCGGCGACTGCCATCTGCGGAGCCGCATCAACTTACGTTCAGTTGCTCATTGCGAGGATCTTCGTTGGGGTAGGAGAAGCGGGGTCGAATCCGCCCTCACATTCGATCATCGCAGACCTTTACGAACCGGAAGTCCGCACCACGGCCATGGCTATTTTCGCGACAGGCGTGAACTTCGGCATCTTGATCGGTTTCCTGCTGGGTGGCTGGGTCAACGAATGGATCGGCTGGCGCTGGGCGTTCGTCATTGCGGGTCTGCCCGGATTGATACTGGGTTTGATCGTTCGGTTTACGGTACGAGAACCGATCCGTGGCCAATCCGATCCGGGTGCGATGGTAAACCGCCCGCCACGCTTTCCTGTCGTCATTCGAACCATGATGCAGAAACCAGTGGTCTTGCACTTTGTTCTAGGCAGCGCACTAGCGAGTTTCGTTGGGTACGCAGTGGTGCTATGGGTTCCCGTCTATTTCGTGCGCATTCACGAGGTGGGCACCGGCATCGCCGGGACCTGGCTCGCCCTGCTCATTGGCGGCGGCGGCGCATTGGGAACATTTCTCGGTGGGTATTTCGCCGATCGCTTGAGTACCCGTCTCGGTCCCTCATGGCGATCCTGGATCATTGCCATCGCGATCATTGCCGCACTTCCGTTTAGCCTGCTGACATACTTCAGCGACACGGCATTCCAAGGTTTCGTTGCGTTCGTGATTCCTTCGATTCTTGGAGGCGTGTTCATCGGCCCCACCTTTGCGATGGTCCAATCCCGTATGCCGATTGAAATGCGATCCGTCGCAGCTTCGATCAACCTATTCGTCGGCAACATCATCGGCCTCGGCGTCGGTCCCTACGCGGTCGGTGCAATCAGCGACACCCTACAACCGACCTACGGCGGAGACAGCCTCCGTTACGCACTGAGTGCCTTGGCCATTGTCTCCATTTGGAGCGCCCTGCATTTTTTTCTTGGTGGCAGGCGCATACGTGATGAAGTTTTACTGGTAGCGCCTGGAACACCTTCCGATTCTCCGACAATCGAAAGAGGTTAGACTCGACAGCCGATTGAAGCGTGGACGTCTTGTGGCTGTTATCGGCAAAACAGTGGCAACTGTAATAAGGCAATAATTCGTGGCAACCAAAGCAAAATTTTCCCAACTCCTCGCATACGGGGTTGGGCAAATCCCCATCTCTATCAAGGGCTACTTGTTCGGCGCGCCGATCATTTATTTCTACAATGATGTGCTTGGACTCGAAGCTTGGTGGGCTTCGCTTGCGCTCGCAATTGCCATGGTCGTCGACGGGTTTACCGATCCCATCCTTGGCTACCTTTCCGATTACACCAAATCGCGATGGGGTCGACGTCACCCCTACATATTCCTGAGCATCATCCCGTCAGCTCTCTTTTTCTTCTTGTTGTTGACGGTCGATCAGAGCGACTCGCAACTCGCACTTTTTATCCAATTACTGACGCTCACCATTGGTGTCCGCGTTGCTTGGACCTTTTACCAAGTTCCGCGCGAAGCGCTGGGCGCAGAAATCAGCAAGGATTACGAACAACGCAATCAACTCCACGGTTTCAACAGCATGTTTGGCTGGATTGCGGGCCCGACCACGGCCTACCTATTTCTCAATGCCCTTGGGGATTCGTATCAAAATCTTAGCGCATACCATGCCTTGGCCACATGGGGCGCGCTCACCATCGTGATTGTTGGGTTCTTTTTCGCTTTCACCACGGCACGAGAAATCCCGAACCTTGAAGCACCCAACACAGCCCTGCCAAGCAGTGCTCGGGCGATGTTCCGGGATATATTCTCGACTCTTAACCATACGTCTTGGTTGAGTCTTTTTTGGTCCGGCGTCGTGTTCAGTCTATTCGTCGGACTGACCACAGGGTTGGAGTTCTACTGGAATACCTACTTCTGGGATTGGAAGCCCAGCGACGTCGCAATCTTTCCGATCGTGGCAATGGGCGGCGCTCTGATCATCAGCGCGTTTGCGGGCCCACTGGCACGCGGCTACGACAAGAAAAAATTGGCCATCGGGCTGTTTTTGATCTCAATCGTTATCGGCCCGTCTCTGCTGATTTTACGGTTACTCGACCTTCACTACGGCATTCAGATCCTGCCGCCAAACGGCGAAAAATATGGCGTTTTATGGTGGGTCATGCTCGCGCACGGTTTCTTTGCCGCCAACATCGCCGTCCTCGCTTGGATTCTCGTTGGTTCAATGAACGCTGACGTGGTGGAAGATAGTCAGACCAGCACCGGACGCCGTTCCGAAGGACTATTTTTTGCTGGCCCCAACTTGATTCAAAAAGCGATCAGTGGGGTCGGGTTGATGGCCAAAGGCCCCCTACTCTATTTTGTGGGTTTCCAAGCGGCCGCAAGCACCTCTAACAAAACCCTTGCGATTCAGGATCTCGCGCTCGTCGTCGCGATTCTGAGTGTCATCATGCCCGCTATCTGCCTCTACCTACTGTCCAAATACCAAATTACTCGCACTCAACACCAAGGCAATCTGTCGGGGCTCGGCTATGGCGACGAGGTCAGCTCGCCACCACCCCATATATCCACCAAGTAGTGCTGCATCGATCGATTCGCAGGGTCGCGCACGTCGAACAAAACTAGGTTGGCACACTCTCATCTGGAGGAACGATTTCGATCATCAACACGTTGCCTCTGGATTCGACTACTTTGACCGATCCCCCGACCGGGCAGTCCTCGCCTTCCGCAAGCCACACCGAGTCGCCGACCCGGATCTTTCCCTTACCGTTCTCAATCGCGTCAACGACGGTATAGATTTTCCCCATGTAAGCCTGTGTTCGATCGGCAAATGCCGGAGCCTCTGGATCGCCACGCCGCTTACGCATCAAGTACCCGAGACTCAGGCTCGCAAAACTGAGCAAGCTAAAAACAACCACCTGGATCACGCCACTCATATCAAAGACAAGCCCAACCAGACCAACCCCGAAAGCAGCGAACGCGAACCAAATCAAAAAAGTCCCTGGTAACACGACCTCGCCAATAACAAGCACGATGCCTATTACCCACCAAAGAGAGTCGCCCAACGCGTCGAGCAACGTCTTCAACGCAGAATGCTCAAACCAAGCATTCGTGATTACCTCGTATTCGCTCCCCTCGGTAGCTAATGTGACCAACCCCCTTTTTGTTGCTAGCGTCATCCCATCAATCTTGGCAAGCAGACCATTGATATCCGTGGCCATGACGTCAATCACGTTCTGTTCTAAAGCCTCAGATGCGGTCAGATTGGTCGCTTCTCGAACAGTTTTTTCTGCCCAGTCAATGTTGCGTCCGCGAAGCTCGGCGTAGCCACGCATTTGCGCTACCGCATCATTCACGACTTTACGTTCCATGTTGGGCTCCATCGCCTCCCCGTCTCCCCGTACCGGAGTTGCAGAACCAATATTTGTCGCCGGAGCCATCGCGGCCACATGACTCGCGTATACGATGTAGGTCCCTGCACTCGTTGCACTTGCTCCCTCAGGCGAAACGTATGCGGCGACCGGAACAGGCGACGCCAGGATATCCTTGACAATATCGCGAGTGGAATCCATCCAACCGCCCGGCGTGTCAATTCGAAGCACCACCAAGGGTACATCCGAGGTGCTCGCCTCTTCGAGTGAATCCGATAGGTAACGAGCCGACGACGCCTCAATAACGTCATCAAGATCAATCACCCACACCGGCGCGGCTCCGTGCACAAGCACTCCTGTCCACAGTCCTAACACCGAGATCATCAGTGCTTGTTTAGACACGCGCCCTCCTCGTTTTGATGCCTTCGATCCCTATGTCTCGTCTTTACCGAAAACTTCCTTCGCGATTTCACTGATACCAGCAATCGATCCGAGAAGATTCGTGGCTTCAAGCGGCAGCATGATGATCTTTTGGTTGTCCGCACTGCCTATGGTCTGGAGTGCCTTGATGTAATCCTGCGCCACAAAGTAGTTGATCGCCGAAAGTTCACCGGCAGCAATCGCTCGACTGACGGTTTCGGTCGCGTTGGCTTCCGCCTCGGCGAGTCGCTCGCGCGCTTCGGCTTCGCGAAAGGCGGCTTCCCGTTCGCCTTCGGCATTCAAAATCTGCGCTTGCTTCTGACCTTCCGCTTCGAGAATTTCTGACTGCCGTTTACCCTCGGCATTCAAAATCTCGGCGCGTTTGTCCCGTTCCGCTTTCATCTGCCGCGCCATGGCATCGACCAAATCGCGCGGTGGGTCAATGTCTTTAATCTCTACTCGAGTCACCTTGACGCCCCAAGGGGTGGTGGCTTCATCAATGACGTTTAGAAGTTGCGCGTTGATCGTTTCGCGTTGAGACAAGAGTTCATCCAAATTCATGTTGCCCATCACGGTACGGATGTTGGTCATGGTCAAGTTTTCCATGGCCCGCACAAGATCCGAGACGGCATACGCGGCCTTTTCGGCTTCAAGAATCTGATAAAAGACGACGCCGTCAACCGAGACTTGTGCATTGTCTCGCGTGATCGCGGATTGGGTCGGAATATCCAACACGCTTTCCATGACATTAATTTTTTTGTCGACCTTCTCGATAATCGGGACCAAAAAGTTGAGACCGGGACCGAGTTCCCCCGTGAATTTCCCAAATCGCGTTTTCGTGTAGATGTGCCCCTGCGGGACGAACTTCACCATCGACGTCAGGACAAACACAACGACGAGTAGCAATAGCACCGGAATAATTAAGTCCAACATAAATCCTCCTCAACCGTCCTCGGCGTCATTCTTCGGAGAGAACGGGGTTCATAATTAACGCCTCTACAGTCATAACCGAGTTAACCACGATAGACCAGCGTTATCGGCCCGAACCGAGGACACTTCCACCCGCTCTTCAGTGAATTTCATCCAACATCCAGTAAATTTCCATAGACTGGAGACTCGTGGAATGTGCCAATCAACCTCGCGGGTTAATCCAAGGCTAAATCGCCTGTGTCCACGCCGTCGTCAAAATACCAACCGCGAGGCCTGCGGCAATCCACTGTCCGCTCTTACCAAGTCGACGGACGTCAAACAACGATGCCGCGGCTCCTAAGACAATTCCGGCGAATAAACCAGCACAATGAGCAAGAATATCTGTCCTCGCTCCGCTAACTCCCGTGAATGCAAGCAACGCAATCGCGCCAAAAATCGGCGCCGCGTTCCGCCGAAATCCTCCTCCCCGGAAATAACCACGTGCGACAACGTATGCCGCGACCAACCCTACTTCGGCGAACGTCGCCGTCGACGCCCCCAAGGAAAGAAACCCCTCTGGCCGGAAAACCGCGTTGATACCATTTCCTAGGCCCCCNGCGAGNAGNACCAAAAGCCAGCCAAACCCAGACCCCAAGTGTCGCCCTACCATCAGACCAAACACGGCGCCAAAAAAAGAATTCGCGACAATATGAGGAAGGTCCGCATGCAGAGTCAGAGCGCAAAACAATCGCCACCATTCACCCGCGCTAACTAACGTCACATCCATCAGTCCGGAGGCACGCCAATCGATTCCGGTAGTCATACCCGCAAGCGTCGGTATCGACCAAATCACCAGCAGATAACCGACGATACCGGGCCAACCCGTGTCGACGCGGAGCACTTTCGGTAACGTTATCGGCGTATTCTCTCGNCGGTATAGCTCAAGCTGTCGCATGGCGGCATCCTGGGATGCCGCTGGTACATACAACTGCCATTCGTGTGGCGTGCGGCCAGAGCGATTGGCGACGCCCATGGCCGTAAGGACCAACGCCGCATCAGCGATCACACTACGATTCGTATCGGTTTGGAGAAGCACCCAAGGTGTTTGATCGTCCGATTCTGTCATCGTTAGATCTTAACGATTCGAACAATTCAATGGGNTAATCCTCATGATAGAAACTCNAAACCTNNCTTCTATANTTTTCATTAAAACATNNTAACTTATTGTTTTTTANGNANATAAAAATATATTNTTTATCGANTATCTGTCAGCGCCTGAACGAGGCATTGGAATCGGTCATACTTAATAGTGCTACCCGATCACCTTGTCACGCTGATCACTTCGTGTTGATTTCATAGGACCTCCGAATACGCATGCCGGACGCAAGACAGTATATTGAAATTNAAGGGACCCTCGCCCTTCGACGTGGCACATTATCTAGCCCCACCATCGCATACGAAACGTGGGGTGAGCTCAATGATGCAAAAGACAACGCGGTACTTCTGTTCACCGGACTATCCCCCTCAGCCCATGCTGCTTCTTCCANCTCCGATCCTTCCAGCGGTTGGTGGGAAGACATGGTAGGGCCCGAGAAACCGATCGATACAAACCGCTACTTCGTGATGTGCGTCAACTCGCTTGGAAGTTGTTTCGGTTCTACCGGTCCAGCGTCGATCGATCCAACCACTGGAAAACCCTACCGACTATCGTTTCCTGTGTTATGTCTGGAGGACGTGGCGCTCGCCGGTCAGAAAGTCGTTGAACGATTGGGCATCGAGCATCTCCACGCGGTCGTCGGCCCCTCGATGGGCGGCATGACGGCGTTGGCGCACACCCTAATGTTCCCCGGCGCAGCCAAGCAACTTGTTTCGATNTCGTCTGCTACCCACAGCCTACCCTTCTCGGTGGCGCTTCGATCCTTGCAACGCGAGATGATTCGAAAAGATCCTCTCTGGAAAAAAGGACAGTACGATATCGACGTACCACCAGCCCAAGGAATGCAGCTAGCTCGCAAGCTTGGGATGATCACCTACCGATCGGCTCAGGAGTGGTCGGCCCGATTTGGACGTGAGCGTTCCACCGATGACTCGCACTACGAGGACGGCGATGCTTTCGGCATCACCTTCGAGGTGGAGTCCTACCTAGAGGCCCACGCGAAAAAATTCGTCGGGACATTCGATGCCAATTGTTATCTCTACCTCTCACGTGCGATGGATCTTTTCGACACGGCGGACCATGGCGGTAGCATTACGTCTGCGTTCAANAATCTACGCCTCNANAGAGTCCTGACNGTAGGTGTCCAGTCGGACTTNCTGTTTCCCGCGCACCAGCAAGAGGAACTCGCGAACGCGTTCGATAAAAGAAATATCCCGACGGAGTACATCCTATTACCGTCGATCCAAGGCCACGACTCTTTCCTCGTCGACATGGATCGATTCCGGCCCGTCATCGCCGAATTCTTCTANCTGCTCGACAACCAAAGACCTAAGTCTTCGATCAGTTGTCCCGCACTAACGTATCCGCCTGCGAATAGCCGAAAATCAGCCCCGCCATCAGATACCACAATACTGGGCAATGCATTGGTACCGTATCGTCTTGAGCCCGTGAAACCCCATTNGGTACGCGTAAGTACCTCGGTACTCGTCATCCGGTCTAACAAACGGTTTGGATCAATGTCGAATTCCTTCCCGGTTTCAAGTAAGACATCTTGATCATTGATATTGACGCCCTCTTCAAAAAATAGTTGCTGCAGTCGGTGCGTGAATACAATGGGTGGCTTACCCGATATATCTCTTGCTCCCTCAAGCGCAAGACACGGTAACTGACTGTTGTANACCGTACCTTCGGGAAGTTGGTGACTGAACGTCTGCCCCGTGACTTCTGTTACCTCATCCCACAAGAGATCAAGTCGACGGCGCCCGTACGCGCCAACGGGATGTACGCTGTCCGTGTTGATGCCCCCCAACCTTAGATCGAANGAAATTCGATCACCCAAACGCTCGACAACCTCATCGATCGCCGGTGCCATTCCCCAACACCACGAACACATCGGATCCGACACAAAAATAGCGGCTGCCACTCAGGTAATCCGAATCCGGGACGTCGACTCGTCCGTCACCATACCCACGATGCGCGCTTGATCGTAGCCATGTTGTGCTAACGCCACGACACACGATGCGCTTGCATCCCGTGGAACCGACGCCAGCAACCCGCCAGCCGTCTGAGGATCGACGAGCAAACGAACGGGCGACGTANGCAAATGTTCTTCCGGTACGACAAAGTCCTTCATCACTTGTTCATTATTTCGCTGGAGCGAACTCTCGATNCCGTTCTCCATCAGGNCGCTTGCACCACCCAAAATGGGAACCGCAAAGGCATCAAGTACGACGGTTCGATCCGACGCCCGCATCATCTCACCGAGGTGTCCAAGCAATCCAAACCCGGTGACGTCGGTACAAGCCGTTGCACCGTGATCTCGGAGTATTCCTGCCGCAAGAGCATTCGATTGATCCATCATTTCGATCGACGTCATCAGATCCCGAGCCGACGTTTTCCCCTGCATAGCGCCGGCGAGCAATACGCCGGTGCCAATGGGTTTCGATAACACCAATTGATTACCCACCTGCATCCCGCTTTTTAGGAGCGGCTCTTCAGGGGCGGCTCCCGTGACGGTAAAGCCGATGGACAGTTCGGAACTTTCCGCCGAATGCCCACCAACCAGACGTACGCCGTGCGAGGAAAATACGGAGACTGCACCACTCATCATTTGCAAGAGATCGTCCTCCATTAGCGCATCCGCCATCGCCGGCACCGTCGCAATTGCCANGGCAATTCTCGGGACGGCCCCCATTGCAAAAAGGTCGCTCATCGCATGGTGAGCCGCAATTCGGCCAAATCGATATGGGTCCGAAATCATTGCCCTAAAACTGTCACAACTCGTGACGATCGAAGAACTCCCTAATTCCACGATGGCGGCATCGTCACCAATACCCTGCCTGATATCGGGGCCTGTTTGGATTGGCAGTTGGCCCAACACGCGCGCTAAAAGATCGGCACCCAGTTTTGCTCCACAACCACCACAACGCATCACGGCAGGGGCATCGTCACGCAAGCCAACCGGCAACGCCGTTTCACCAATCGCCATACTGGGTAACTGATTAAAGCGCCGCATGAAACGAGCATCTATCCAATGTTTCCAAGCTCCCATCCAACGCCCATGCATCGACCAGGTCCCTCGCGACGCGACCGCCGATTGTCGGCTTACGCGAATCAAAGCGAGCGCCTTACGTTGCGCACGAAATTTGCGTAAGCGTCTAGACAACACGAAACGCCGTAAATTTTCCGCCAACACCGGACCCTCACGTACTGCGAAAACACCCGATTTCGGTCGCGACTGACCAACGAGGTCGACAGCGTCACCGGCAGCAAAAACGTTCGGATGCGACATTGACCGCAACGATCGATCAACTCGAAGAAATCCGTCGCTATCGACGTCAAACCCGGAATCGCGCAACCACTTGGGCGCCTCAACCCCGCTCACCCACAGTGTCGATTCCGCTGGGAGGAAATCGCCCGACGCACTCCATAATCCCTCGCTATTGACGCTATCAACGCTAAACCCCGTTGTCGTGACGATCCCGTGGAGCCCGAGTATGCGTTCGATGGTTGTTCGCGTTCTGTTCGAGTGGCTGAGGAGCAATGTGCTGTCGGCAGTGACCAGGGTGATAAAAAAACGCGATCCGAAGCGTTCGGCGATCGCAATAGCCAACTCCACGCTGCCGGGTCCCCCGCCAACAATGGCTAATGGGAATCCGACGCGAGAGCGGGTTCGTTCGAGCAGGCCTTCCCACGCCTCAATAAACCGACCGATAGGTTTAACGGGGAGTACTGTTTCGTTCACCGGCATTCCCTTTAACGGTATACCGCCTGTATTGATCGATAGTGCGTCGTAACGAATCGAGGGGCGGTCCTTAAACAGGATGCGCCCATCTTCTGGGGCTATCCCGACCACTTCGTCGGCAATAAACCGAGCGTCGCAAAAAGCGCTCAGTCGGGCCAGATCGATATGAATATCGTCCCAGAGATATTGACCGGCAATAAACCCCGGCAGCATGCCCGAATAAGGTGTATGTGGCTCACGAGCAACCAACGTCAACCGTACGCCAGGTTCTCGACGCATACCAAAACGCCGCAATACTTGGACGTGACTGTGACCTCCACCAACAAGAACGACATCCCTAACGTCGGGAATTTGCAGCATCAATAACTCAGCAATTCAGTCGTCAAAACCCTCATCGAGGTAGTCGAGATCAGACTGAAGTCGCTTTGCTTCTTCAAGTTTCTCGATACGTCGACGAATATCTGACAGGTCATCATCAATCCGTTTCTCATCTACCAAAGCATCAGGATCAGCTTCGGCGTTGGCATCGTCTCCGGCCAGATCGTCAACTGAAGCGTCCGAAATCGTATCGGCATCATCCGCGTTATCCGGAGTGTCTTCTGCGTCCTTCGGATCTTCGTTTTCTTGATTGTCTAGTTCTGCCGTCATACGTACTTCTACTCGGTTCACGCTTGTCGTGTGGGCCGCATGAGTTGGCGTGTCACAACTTCAACGTTAACTGGCGAACCATGCAATCTATCTTGTGCTTGGCGCGACAACATTTCTTGTATCGATGCTGGAAACGTCGTGAAGATGCCGTCGTCGCGCCGGGAAGTTGATGAGACATCCTTTCGCTCCCACCCGATCGAATTCAGGCCTAAGGCCGTTAAGAATTGCATCGAGCGCTTCCGCGACATAATGGCGATCCGCTGTCGCTTTTTGACCCTCGTAACTCAGCCGGTCGTTCACCGGACCGCGGTATACGAGATCCCATGCGTTTGTATCGATTACCAGCACTTCCGCCGTTCTTGTGATTCCGAGCGCTTCACCTACACCCTGCTCCTCGTCGTCGAGCACGGCGAAATCAATGTTCCACGTTCGCGATTCTTCGCGGATCGCCGCAACATCGTCCTGGAGATTTGAATTGATCATCAAAAACGTAATGTTCTTGGGCGCGTAACGATCGCGTACTGCCTTGATGTCGCTAAGCGCGTTCCGAACAATCGGACAGCCGTTACCCTGCACCATTAACACAACGGCTTTTGAACTGGCGTAACCATGAAGTTCATGCGGTGCGCCGTTTTGATCAAGCAGAGAAAAATTTTCTACCGTCGAACACCAAGACTGCAGAGCGATCATCATCACGGCAGCAACCGCGATTTGGCGTAATCGAATAGGCTTCCTATTCATGGCCGCCTGTATACCACCATTGGGCCAACGTGTCCTCGATGAAATTAAAACGTTAAGGGTTTCAACCGACATAAGGCTATCAATGTACGTCGTGGGACCAGCAAGGGGCAACGAAACTCGCCCGTCCAACGTCTACGTTCGACAACCTATCCGCGTTTACTTTGAGGCCTCACCGAACCGATGTCGTCGCGATAACCTGTTTTCACTTCCTCGTTGGAATCGGCAACAATAAAGCGGCAAACGTCCTTACCGTGCTCGCTAAGCTCGTCGAAGATGGCGTACGGCATGCTATGTCTCATCGGCTCACGAAACCACGGAGCGTAGAATTCCGCATTCGGGATAGCCCGCACTTCGTCGGAAAGGTTCGGCGTACCGCCGTGCCATGCGCGAACATCTCGAATTAAGACACTCCCTGCCGGCGCAGGGCAAACCGCACTCAGTTTCATCCATTCCGGTTCCTCGTTGAGGTCGGGAATCGGTTGCTGGCTGTGCTGCGTACCTGGAATTTGACGTGTCGCCCCGTTAAAGGCGGTAAAGTCGACCATCAAGAAATTGCAACAAACGTACGGGCACGGTAAATCCCGATAGTTAAGTTTGCCGCGCGGATCGTGAAACGATCCGAAGGTGTATAAATGCGTCGAACCGGGTGGCGTATATTCTCGCCGATCGCTCATATCGGCGTGGAGGGCTTGGTACTCCTTCGCACCCGGTAGACAAAAATCGCCACCACCACCACGTGAAATGTAATTTGCCGACCCAAAAATCGAGGTCAAAATAGGCGTCACGCTCGGTAAATCGACCAGCATTGACCACTCGGGTCGGTGGACCAGATGGCCCGTAAGACTCGAGCCGCCAAACGAGTACCGGTGAGAACCACGATTGCCGAAACGGTTGGCGTCGCGCGATAAAATTTCATGGATGACTTCGTCGCATCCCCCGCGAATAAACGCTAATTGATCATCGGATAGTACGTCGCGGACAACCACAAACCCGTCGCGGTAGAAGACGCGTGTCGCTTCGTCGACTTGATCGGGGGTCAATATTTCGAGTCCTCGGATGCCGTTGTTCGCGCGCAAATACTCACGAAGTTCAACGACATCCGCTGCATTCGGTTCCACGTTAACCCAACCTAGCTCGTCAAGCGGGGTCGATAACGCATTCGGATCGTCGGTTAGGTGGGGTGGTTTACTCATCAGCGGCAATCATAAGGCAATCCCGATGACTCGGGTTAGACCACCCCAATACGTCTGAGACTACGGTAAACACGCCGTTCGCACGCAGTACCGATTTAGCGCACTTATTTCAGCCCGTAAATCTGGTAATCTCCACGGGGGTGTCGACAGGAAATAACACGTGCGAGCATTCATCTCAGGCGTCGTGTGCGCCACTTTTATCTTCACCGCAGGCAATGCGATTACCGGCGATTACACGCCACCCCGACTAGCGGGTTCCGACCAACCAGACATCAACGGCATCTGGCAAGCCGTAAACACAGCCAACTACGACATTGAGCGGCATATGGCGCGTCCAGCGATGGCCGTTCGGGAAGGACCCCACGGTCCCGTTCCTGCTGCGAGTGTTGTGAGACTCGGTGCCGTAGGTTCCGTTCCAGGAGGCATGGGGATATTGGTCGATGCCGACGGTTCGCCACTAGAGACCGGAATCCCATACAAGCCCGATGCACTTGCGAAGAGAAAGGAAAACGCAGCGCAATGGCTCGATCGAGACCCAGAAATTAAGTGCTATCTACCCGGTGTCCCGCGCGCGAACTACATGCCCTATCCGTTTCAAATCATCCAAAATAAGAACGCCGTCTTTATCGCATACGAATACGCCGGTGCCGTTCGCGACGTCTATTTTGATAACGATATCGCGGCACCCGTGGACTCCTGGATGGGCCAATCCGACGGCCACTGGGAAGGCGATACGCTGGTCATTGAAGTCACGGGCCAGCTCGATAGTTCATGGTTTGACCGCGCCGGGAACCATCATTCCGGTGCAATTAAAGTAACCGAGCGCTGGACCCCCACCGGCCCGAATCATCTGCACTATGAAGCAACGATCGAAGATCCTGAAACATTCACCGAGCCTTGGACCATTGCTATGCCTTTGTACCGTCGTATGGAAGCCAACGCACGGCTAATGGACTTTAAATGTGTCGAGTTCGTCGAAGAATTGATGTATGGCGAATGGCGGCGATACCCACTGGACAAGTGATATGAATACCCAAACACACGCCCTATTCCTGATACTGTCGGCCGTGGTTATCGGTTCGTTTGCGACTGCGGATATTCCGCGAACCGCGGACGGAAAACCCGATATGAGCGGCACATACAACGTCGGCACATCGACGTCCATGCAGCGCAATCGTATTTTTGGCGATAACCGATATATGACTGAAGATCAGGCAGAGCGATACGCTCGCGTAACCCAAACGGTTCTGCAAGGAAGAACAGAAAGCGATCCCGATCGGGAAGCGCCACCTGAGGGCGGTGATGGCTCACCTGGGGCTGCAGGCAATGTCGGCGGATACAACGCCTTTTGGATTCCACGAGATGGCACCACGTCGGTCGGCAAAATGATCCCGACCTCGATCATCTACGAACCTGGCAACGGGCGTTACCCATCGAGAACTGAAGAGTCGCGGAAACGAATGGCGAGCCGATATCGAAACTATCGTCAAAACAACGGTACAGCGTGGTGGCTAGAAAACGAGGGACCGGGACCGTATGACGACCCCGAACTACGGCCCCTGGCTGAGCGCTGCTTGCTGGGTTTTTCATCGACGTCAGGACCACCCATGCTTCCCGCGCTATACAACAACACCAAGCGCATTGTGCAAACGCGCGACACGGTAATGATTCTCATCGAGATGAATCACGATGCCCGCATCGTCCGCATGAATAGCGAACACGTTGCACCGGATGTCCGCAAGTGGATGGGCGATTCCATTGGTTACTGGGAAGACGACACGCTGGTTGTCGATACGACCAATTTCACGGACCGACCCGGTCTTGGTGGTGCCACGCGAAATCTTCACGTCGTCGAGCGCTTTACGCGGGTCGACGAACATTCGCTACTTTACGACTTTACCGTGGATGATCCGTCTGTCTGGACTCAGGCCTGGAGTGGTCAGTATTCCTGGCCAGAAACGAACGAACGGCTCTACGAATACGCATGTCACGAAGGCAACTATGCTCTCGGAAACATTCTTCGCGGTGCGAGGATTCTTGAAGCTGATGCCATGACTGCTCAGGGAGGAGAATAGACGTGAAAGTACCAAACCTAACCATCGCATTGCTGGCGGCACTCTTGCCCATATCAAGTGCACAAGCACATCACGCGTTCGGGGCGGAATTCGACCCCAATCGTCCGCTCCTTATTAAGGGAGAAGTCATTAAGGTCGAGTGGGTCAATCCGCACGCGTGGATCCATATTTCTCGCGAGATGGAAGACGGGACGACCGAATCGTGGATGGTTGAAGGGGGTACGCCTAACACGCTACTAAGGCGCGGGATTACTCGAGATTCACTGAAACCCGGGATCTATCTAGTCGTCGATGGCTACCAGTCGAAAGACCGTTCCAATCGTGCCAACGGCCGAAACATCACCTACGCCGATGGAACCACACTGTTTCTTGGTTCCTCGGGCACAGGAGCACCTCGAGACGGCGCAGATCCGCGCGATCGACCACGCTAATTGTTAGCACGTCAACTCCACTTAGGGCTCGTATTGTCGGCATTGGTCGGCTGTGGCGACCCCGAAACAAGCTCGATCGCTGATTACGAGACATCACTCGATGTCGAACAGCTTATGCATTATGTGCTCGAACCAGCCGCCGATATTGTTTGGGATTCGGCAGGTACCATTGCAACACTNGAAGGGGTCGAAGACCTCGCACCAACCACCGACGAGGGTTGGTTCCGCGTACAACACGCNGCTGCGGTCGTGACTGAGTCAGGCAACCTNCTACTCATGCCGGGCCGCGCCGAAGACGGCAACGACTGGAGGGANATTTCACTTGGGTTGGTATCCACCGGCACCGCGCTAATGAACGCGGCCGAAGAACAGAATGCCGACGCCATTTTTGACCTCGGCGGTCAGCTATACAACGTGTGTGTAGCGTGCCATCAACGTTANTGGATGGAAAACGATCAGTAGAGCACTTCTTGGTCTGATTATCCTCGGCTTCGCTATCTCAGCGACCGGACACGACCTTTCCCAAGCCAATGCCAATTACGTCCAATCCATCGAAGGCGTGGCGACGGGGGTATTTACCTACCTTGGTGCTAAGCACATGTTTACCGGTATTGATCACATCCTCTTTCTCACTGGAGTGATGTTTTTTCTTCGACGCGCACGGGATGTCGCAATTTACGCGTCGCTTTTCACGGTCGGGCATAGCATTACGTTGCTTTGCGGGGTGCTTGCCAACTGGACGGTAAACGCCTCGATCGTCGACGCGATCATCGGGTTTTCGGTCGTCTACAAGGGGTTCGAAAATCTCGGCGGTATCAAACTACTCGGCCGCTGGGGACCTAACACTCGAGTCGCTGTTTTCGTCTTCGGGCTGTTCCACGGGCTCGGGCTTGCGACCAAACTTCAAGGCCTCATGTCAACTGAAAACGGCGGTCTGATCAATCTCCTTTGCTTCAACATCGGCGTCGAGTTGGGGCAACTCGCTGCGTTAGTCGGCGTGATGGGCGTTCTCATCCTTTGGCGTTTCCGAGCGAGTTTCGACAGCATGAGTTTTCTCGCCAATAGCGCCTTGATGGCCAGCGGATTTGTGCTGGCCGGTTATCACCTGCTGCAATATTCGGTGCCATCATGACCTCCAATCCCTCCGCGAAAACCATCGCCATCACTACCGTCGTCTCTGTTTCAATTGCAGTCATCGTCCTGATCGGGGCAGTTCTACCCGCGGAGTTCGGCATCGATCCGCTAGGCTCAGGAAAAAGACTTGGGCTTCTCGATCTATACGTCACCGACATGGCGGCTTCTAATGCAACGGTGCAAACGAACGATTACCTGACCCACGACATTGAGATCGCATTGAGTCCATTCGAGTCGATGGAATTCAAATACCACCTCGTATCCGGTGCCGGCATGGTCTACAACTGGGACGCGTCGGGCGAGGTTCTGTTCGATTTTCATGGCGAAGCCGACGACGCCAAACCAGGAGAGGCAAGTTTTTATGAGAGTGGCCGTAAGCGCCAGTCTTCCGGAACCTTTATTGCTCCTTTTACCGGCAAGCATGGGTGGTTTTGGGAAAACCGTGGTCCCAAAGTCGTCTCAATACGTTTGAAGTCGGCGGGGCACTACGACCACGGGATTGAGTACCGCGATCGGAGTATTCAAGATCACGTGATCGGCACTTCTAAGTAGGAGCGTGTCAAGCGTTTGACTCCGAAGGTGCGGTACCGACGAGAATCCAGAGTGGATCGCCCATCGCGGGTGATTGATCGACAAACCTAATCTCTTCAAAGCCAGCCTCGAATAGAAATGCTGACACCAATTCCACCCGTTCTTTCGAAGATAGAGCTTGAAATGCCGCGATGGCTTTGGTCGGGAAACAGCGGTGGGACATGGCAATCGCTATTTGACCGGCCGGACGCATAATTGAACGCACAGACCGCAACACTTGCACTGGGTTAACCAAGTATTGAATCGACACACTAATGAGCACCCGATCAAATGAACCGGGCGTATACGGTAGTTCCGGATCGTGGTTCAAATCGTGGACCAGGTATTCTGTCAATCTCGGGTTACCGGCTAGTTCTTCTTGGTTCATGCCGAGCCCGGCCACGCGTCCCAGCGCTTGATCCTCGGGTAGATGCGAAATCCACGAACTCATGAGATCAAGGACATCAGCTTTCAATGGAACGAATTCCCGATAAAATCGCGTCAATGCTTCGATCGTCTCTGGATCGATATGGGCGACGAAGCGCGGAGCCAAATAAAAGTTACCGTCCGGGCTCTCATCGGCTCGGCGGAAGTACTCTTCAGGAAATATATTTTCGTTCATGAGCCGATTCATCACTGAAGCCCGCTCGCTCGTCAAGCTGGCCGGGCCCATGGCATTAACCCAGTTTTTCATCATGGCCATGGGATTTTTGGATACCGCCATGGCGGGCCATTATTCCGCCACCGATCTCGCTGGGGTCGCGCTTGGCGGGAATATTCTCTGGCCCATTTTCATGCTGACAGCGGGTGTCACCATGGCACTGACCCCAATCACGGCCCAATTGAGGGGAGCCGATCGAGTACACGAAATTGGAGCTTTGGTGCGACAAGGGATATGGATTGCGCTCGGTGCGTCGCTTGTTACGGTCGTTGTCATCACGCAAGCCGGAACCGCCTTCCAATGGATGGCTATCGATCGTGACGCGATTTCCATCGCGGACCAATACCTCGATGCCGCTGCATGGGGAATCCCAACCGTATTCGTGTATGTCACGCTCAGGTATACGTCTGAAGGCCTCGGACACACAGTGTCACCGATGGTTATTGTCGCGTTCGCACTCGTCGTCAACGCCTTCTTGAATTACGCGTTCATTTACGGTCGATTCGGCGCACCCGAATTGGGGGGCGTCGGGTGCGGATACGCCACGGCGATCGTCATGTGGTTAGAGCTATTGCTCATGACGACGCAATTGTTTCGGTCGCACTTTCGCCGAACCGGGGTGACCGCCCGATTCGAATTCCCCAATGTCGCGACGATTGCCGACATCTTCCGTATTGGCCTACCCATTGGCTTGTCATCATTTGTCTCAATGGCGATTTTTTCTGTCATCGGCTTCATGGTAGGGACCCTCGGTATCGTCCCGTTGGCCGCACACAGTATCGCCGGGAATATTAATTGGGCGACGTTTGTCATTCCCATGGCAATCGGCGGAGCTGCCAGCATTCGGATTGGATTTATGGTGGGAGCCCACGATTACGCCGGCGCTCGTGCAGTGGGCGCGACAGCCATCAAACTCTCCCTCGGTTATGCACTATTAGTGAGTTTGCTACTCATCCTGTTTCGACATGACGTCGTCGCACTCTACTCACAAGACGCTAACGTCTTGGCGATGGCGGCAGTGCTCATACTCATTATCGCGGTTTACCAAATCGCTGATGCTACGCAGGGTACGGTCGTGGGCGCGCTGCGGGGCTATAAAGATACCCGTGCACCCATGATCTTTGCCCTGGTTGGCTATTGGTTAATCGCATTACCGCTCGCTGCCTACTTTGGTTTCGGCGACTATGGCGTGTACGGATTCTGGACCGGTATGGCGATCGGCGTCGCGTTGGTCGCCGCAGCTGGCGGGCTACGACTTATATCGACCAGTCGAAACCACGACCGCATCAAGCGGTTTTCGGGTCTTTAACGCAACCTACCCGATCATCGACCGAACAATCGAAATACCCCTTATCGATCCATGTTCGATGACGGAACGTGAACGATCATTCCATCGAGACGATCACTTACCCGCACCTGACAGGTCAAGCGACTGTTGCCACGGCGTTCTGGGACAAACTCCAATATGTCTTTTTCGTCGGGATCTAAGGGGCCCGATAGAACGAACCAAGATTCTTCCAAATAACAATGGCACGTCGAGCAAGTACAACCTCCGCCACATTGCGCCGTAATACCCGGCACGCTGTGATCGACAGCACAATCCATCACCGACTCACCGTCCGTTGCTTCAACAACCTGGCGGCTTCCATCGGGCTGCACGAATGTAATCCTTGCCACAATCGCGATGCTAGAGTGGCTACGTCGAAATAGCTATGATGCGCGGTTTGCGGAAGGGAGTAGCTAGTTGCGAGTCATCGGCCTCACAGGTGGAATTGCGTCCGGAAAATCCACGGCAGCAAAGCTGTTGGGAGAACTTGGCGCGCAGGTAATCGATGCAGACGTTCTTGGCCACGAAGCGTACAACCCCGGCACATCGGCATTCCAAGCGGTAGTTCAAGCGTTTGGTGAAGATATCGTTGCTGAAGACGGCAGCATCAATCGTCGCGCTCTCGGCGGTAAAGTTTTCGGTAATGATGTCGCATTAAAGCGTCTCACCGACATCGTCTGGCCCGAAATACGAAGATTGGCTGAATTGGAGATACACAAAATTCGCGGTGAAAATCCCACTGCCGTGATCGTGTTGGAGGCGGCGGTTTTGTTCGAAGCCGGTTGGGAAGACATCGCGGATGAAATCTGGGTCGTCGTCGTCGAGCCTGAGATTGCTATCGAACGAGCGATGCAGCGCGATGGCGCCGATCGGTCAGCGATCGAAGCTCGCATCAACAGTCAGCTCAGTAACGAGGAGCGTACCGCCAAAGCACACCTCATCATCGACAATTCCGAGGACGAAGAGGCGCTCGTGAGCCGAGTTAAAGCGGCGTGGAAGCACGGGTCGAACGGGTGAAGGAATTAGCATGATCATCGACCTGCACACGCACTCCATCAAATCCGACGACGGTCGCGCAAAAGTCCAAAACTACTGTCAGTGGATCAAAACCCGAGACATCCCCATCGACGGTTTCGTCCTGACCGAGCATCGGCAGTTTGATTTTGAATCCGATTACTCCTCGCTCGCTAAAGAGTTTGATCTGACCATTTTGAAAGGCGCCGAGGTCGAGACGGAATACGGGCACGTGCTCGTGTTCGGTGTCACGGAAGCGCTGACCGAGCAGTTCGATTTCTCGAGCATCAGTCTACCTCTGGCCGAGGTCATCGAAAAAAGTGAAGCGTTCGGGGCGGTTCCAGTGCCGTGCCACCCTGGCAGGCCACGCGTCGGTATGAGCGCTCATCTAGACGAGTACGGTATCCCAAAGGGAGTCCGCATCGTTGAAACGCTGAATGGGGGCAGTCGAAATAACGAGGACGACATTGCGCAGTCGATGGCCGAACAACAGTCGTACCTTGGCATTGGCGGCAGTGATTCGCATATCGTTAGCCACGTCGGCCGCTGTGCAACCGAATTCTCGAATCCCGTCCATTCAGAAATGGAACTCGTGGAAGCACTAAATGCGGGCGAGTTCAAAGCCATATCGTTTAAAACGTAATTGCGGAATTCAAGATGTCGAAGATCAGCTTTTGTCCACGGTGCGCCACGCCACTCACCAGCGTGTTTGACGGTGGCCGCGACCGCCAAGCCTGCCCTGATGCGGACTGCGGGTTCATCCACTTTGGAGATTTTTCTATAGGTTGCTCGGGCGTGGTACTGCGTGAAGAAGCTGGGGTTAGTAAAGCACTCCTTATCCAACGCGGCCAGGAACCCTTTGCCGGCACATGGCAATTGCCTGGAGGATATGTCGAAAACGACGAATTACTTTCCTTAGCGGTCGAGCGCGAAATCGAAGAAGAAGCCGGCGTTTCCGCTAAAGTGAGCGACGTCGTCGCCTTTCGCCATATGCTGGGCGGTCCGAGTTCTAACGTCTACATGATTTTTCGTCTAGATTACGTTGCCGGCGAGCCGCGCTACGATGGCGTCGAGACTGCCGATGCCGGTTTTTACTCGCTCGACGACATGGCGACCATGCGCGGGGTTCAAAATATTTCCCGATGGGGGATCGAACAAGCCATTCTGACGACCCCCGGTAGCGGACTTACCCTCGATACGACCGGGACCCGAATGCCCCGTTGGCAAGTATTCGGCCTTGCCGAAACCGATCCTGCCGTTTGGCAACAGCGCTAAAGGTTCACTTCGCGAGTTTCTCTAGCGGTCGGAAAAGTGGGATCGCGTACTCGCCGTGTGGTTCCCATTCAACCCTAACCGCCATACCACAGTGCGCGTCGGTCGACGGATCTTCGATACCGACGACGTTGGACAGCAAACGCGGTCCTTCATCTAGATCAACCCAAGCGACCACGTACGGGACGTGTTGCCGAAAGAAGGGGTGGTAGCTTTGGCGGACGATGCTGTAACTGTAGACCGTGCCTTTTCCGCTAGCGTCGTGCCAGGAGAGGTCCTGGCCCAAGCACCCAACGCAATGGCGACGTGGGTGAAAAATAACCGTGTCGCAATCGTTGCACCTCTGAAAACGAAGTTGGCGGTCCATGGTCCCTTCCCAAAAGGGCGCCGTATCAGACTCTTGGAAGTTGGGCAAAGGCCTTGTCGGTTCTGACATGTTAATCACCTCCTAAGACAACGGTACCGGCGCTGTGTCGACTGCCCAGCATGCCCCCGTTGCCATGCGCTACCGCAAGTTTCGCTCCCTCAACTTGGGCCGTACTCTCACCACGCAACTGCCGCGCCGCTTCGATCAGCAAGAAAATGCCACGCATACCAGGATGATTTGAGGATAGACCACCACCATCGGTGTTTAGAGCAGGGCCCTCACCGGGCCGATCGAAACGAAGGCGGCCACCTTCGACCCAACGACCACCCTCGCCTTTTGGACAGAAGCCCAGGTCTTCGAGAATGGTAAGAACCGTGATGCTGAACGAGTCGTAGATCATGGCAACATCCATCTCATCTGGGCCGACTCCGGCTTCCCCAAAACCAATAGGTCCCGATTGGACCGCCGCACTCGATGTAATGTCCGCCCCTCCCGCCGGGTACTTGGTAGCTTCACCTGTCCCCAAGATCCACACCGGCTTATGACGGCAATCGCGCGCCACATCCGGCGCCGCGATAACCACCGCGCCGCCTCCATCCGAAATCATGCAGCATTCCAAAAGGTGCAATGGGTCAGCGATCATTCGTGAATTGACCACGTCGTCGATGGTTGTTTCCCGGATATCAAGGAACTCCAGATCTTCCATTGCGCGAACGGCGTCCGGGTTTCGCATCGCGTGGCAGCGAGTCGCCACAGAAATTTCTGCCAATTGTTCGCTGGTCGTACCAAATTCGAACATGTGTCGATGTGCACACATCGCGTAATTTGCAATCAGGGTTAATCCAGCGAACGATTCGAGATTATCGGCTGGGTAACCTCCCATGCCGCGACCCCCAGTGCCAATTCGAGAAACGTTGCTGTGCGCAGTCGAGCCGTACGTCAACAACGCGACACGCGCTTTACCGGCAGCGATAGCTCGCCGCGCATGCGCCGCATGAAATTGATATGAGCTTCCACCAACATTGGTGGTATCGATCACGGTCGGACTTAATCCAAAGTATTCGGCAATCGTTAACCCGCTAGCACCACCCTCACCCGCGTCATAAATACCGTCCACGTCGGACCAAGTAAGCCCGGCATCAGCAAGCGCTTTACTCGCACTTTCGGCCTTAATGTGAAGCGGAGAAAGTTCTCCCTCGACGTCACGAGATGGGAATTCATGGACACCGACAATCGCAGCATCACGTTGTTTAACAGACACGCGCGCATCCTTTACAGCGAGCCTGGAAGTCTACGAAATTACTAGAATCTAAGTCCAATGGGGATGCGCGGCTCGCTAAACCTCACACGTTTGGCCGCCACGAACGCAATAGTAGGGAGTTGGCGACAACGCTGACGCTTGACAATGCCATGGCGGCACCAGCGATCGTCGGGGTCAACGCTCCCGCCATCGCAAGAGGCATCGCCACAATGTTGTAGACAAATGCCCAGAAAAGATTTTGTTTGATTTTGCGAAACGTACGCTGACTCGCGTCTATCGCTCCGGGGACCAAACGCGGGTCTGAACGCATCAGCGTGATTGCTGCCGTTTCCATAGCAACGTCAGTTCCTGAACCCATCGCAAAACCGACGCTCGCAACCGCTAACGCGGGACTATCGTTAACGCCATCGCCGACCATACCGACCGAAATTCCTTGCTCAATCCAGTCAGACAGCATTTGCGCCTTCCCTTCCGGGGAGACACCCCCATACGCCTCAACAATGCCCACTTCATCAGCAACCGATTGGACGACGGCTTGGGCATCACCCGAGACAATGACAGGTTCAATGTCCATTCCTAGCAGCTGCTCGACTGCCTCGGCAGCTTCGGCCCGCAGCGCATCGTAGATAGAAAAAGCACCAAGCACCTGGGTAGAGTCGGCCAGCCAGACCTTTGTGTCCGTTTCGTTTAAATCTTGTATCGACGGAACGATAAGCCCAGCTTCCCGCAGCATGGCGTCGTTGCCACACAAATAATGAGTCCCCGCGACCTGACCTTCGACTCCCTGGCCGACACGATTGACGAACCCGTCGCTTGGCCGTGTCGAAATCCCTTGCTCCTCGGCCGCCGTACACAGCGCCTTGGCCAACGGATGTTCGCTGTTTTGTTGAATCGCTGCCGCGATTTCGATCACACCACGTTCATCGGAACCTGCTAACGCGGTGACTTGTCGCACCCGCGGTTGCCCGAGGGTAAGTGTCCCCGTCTTATCGAAGACAATCCGCTTGAGCACCTGCGCTTCTTCGAGTGTGGAGACATCTCGAATTAAGATTCCAGCGCGTGCCGCGGCGCCTGTTCCCGTCATGATCGCTGTCGGTGTCGCCAACCCCAACGCGCACGGACAGGCAATGACCAAAACCGAAACAGCAGCCAGTAACGCCACTTCAAGGTCACCGTAAAGTAAGAACCGGCCGGCTAAGGTGATGCCTGCGAGGATTAGAACGAGCGGTACGAACCACACAGTGATTCGATCGACCAAGTTCTGCACCCGAGTCTTGCCCAGCTGAGCGCTTTCCACCAAGCGTACGATTGTTTGTAGCGTGGAATCGTCACCTACCGTTAATGTTTCTATCTCCAACACACCGTTGATGTTGATCGAACCTCCCGTCACCGAATCGCCCTGTGACTTCAGCTGCGGCACACTTTCGCCGGTGATCAGCGACTCATCCACCTCCGCTTCACCCTGAACGACTCTGCCGTCGACGGCGACACGGTCTCCCGGACGACACACCACCACATCGCCAACGCGCACTTCTGCAATCGGCCGCTCCTCCAAAACACCCATCGCCGTTTTCACCAAAGCAGTCTCCGGACGCAAGGACATGAGAGCTCGAACCGCCTCGCTCGTTGCCCGCTTCGCCTTGGCTTCGAGATACTTGCCAAGCAGTACTAAGGTAATCACGACCGCCGACGCTTCAAAAAAGAGTTGGCCTTCGGCCTCTTCGCCCAACGTAATTAACAGGTACCAGCTATAGACATACGCGGCCGTGGTTCCTAGCACCACAAGCACGTCCATGTTAGTGCTACGACTCCTCAGGGCATTCAATGCTGCGCGGTAAAAACGAAGTCCAAGTACGAATTGGATCGGTGTCGCAAGCAGAACTTCGATCGCCGGTAACAGATGCAATTCGTTGTACCCCATAAATTGCAGCAACATCTGGGCGACCAAGGGCAACGTCAACAACGAAGCAGCGATCACGTCGCGGCGATCACGGCGTAACTTCACCTCGCTCTGGTCGACATTTTCTTCTGCAACAGGCACCAGCCCGTAGCCGGCGAGATTGACCGCATTAACGAGTTGCTCTTCATCGGTTACCCGTGCGGCGATCGTTACGCTGGCTCGTTCGAGCACCAGATTCACGTCAGCTCGAATCACACCGGCGGTGTTCAACAAAGTCTCCTCAACGCGTTGAGCGCACGCACTGCACGTCATCCCGGTGACAACGAATTTCAGTACTTCACGACCGACCTCAAACCCGGCTTCACGTACAGCCTTTATCACATGATCAAGATCCGTCGATTCGTCGTCGATAACGACCGCAGCACGTTCGAGCGAGAGATTGACCACGGCGTCACGCACGCCCGGAGTACCGCGCAACGATTCCTCAAGCCTGACCGCACAGCCGCTGCACGTCATACCCTCGATCGCCAGCGGCAACTCGCGCGATGCTGTGTTCTGTTTGTTCACCCTAGATACACCATTAGGTCGTAAGAAAGAGCGCCAGCATTCCTACCCAGACAAGCAGTAAGGAATGCCAATACACAGCACACAAGCCAAAATTTAGCGTTAAGTCGGACGCGTCCACTTTGTGTTGGATACGTATGGCAACCCGGACCCATGCCACCAACCCGCCGACTAGATGACATCCGTGTACCGCCGTAATGAGATAGAAAAACGAGTTTGCAGGATTCGAAGAAACAAAATAGCCCATCCCGACAAGTTGCTTCCAAACGATCGTTTGACCTGTCAAAAAAACCAACGTCAGGACACCCGCGAGCAAAAAAGCAAATTGTGCGCGATCCATCAAATCGCGGCGAATCGCGCTGCGCGCTTGTTGAAACGCAAGACTGCATAACACCAAAACACCGGTATTGATCCAGAGTAGCGGCGGCTCTGGCAACGCGACCCAATCCGTACTCAGAACAATCCGCATGTGGTAGGCGGCAACGAGCAGAAAAAATAGCACGCCCACGATCGCCAAAAAGACATACATGGCAACGGCACGACGATGTATCGGAAAAGTCGAACCCTGGTTAGACGCGGATCCGTCGGCCGTCTGAACCTGCCAAGGTTTTTCGACGAGTTGCCTGAATAACCCCAAAGCTGTCCTCACGCGTTGAGCGTACATCCGGAAGTATAGATGTGGTGACGGAAACACGAAACGAAAGGGTGACGTCTATCCGCCTGCTACTGCACCGGACTAGCCGCCCTCGGCGGCGGCATCGGGCATAATAGATAGATGAAGATTGAGCCGGTTACCGACGCCTTCGGTGCGGTGGTCACCGCCGTTTCTTTGGCGGCACTTTCCGACAACGAATTTCAAGCGGTTGAAACCGCGTGGTTTCGGTACGCCGTGCTGCTCTTTCCGGACCAGCATCTCACCGAATCAGAGCACTTTGCGTTTTCCCGACGCTTCGGCCGTCTCGAACGCGGGCTTCAGCTCGGTAGCCGCCCGAGTGCCGCCCGTATCGCTAACGTCGACACCAACAATCAATTGTTACTGCCTTCAAGTTTGCCGTCGCGATTTAATATCGGAAACTCGGTATGGCATACAGACAGTTCGTACAAAAGTACCGCGGCAAAAGCCTCACTTTTAGCAGCACACGTGGTTCCTGCTTCCGGTGGCGAAACCGAATGGGCCGATATGCGTGCCGGATACGACGTTCTAGACGATTCGATGAAGGCATGGCTAGGGGACAAAACCGCGATCCATAGCTTCCGCTTCAGTCATGCTTGGCATGGCGGTCTGGAAATCTTAAACGATGAGGATTTAGCCAACTTGCCTCCCGTCGAACATCCGATCACTCAAGAGCATCCGGATAGCGGTCGCAAGATCCTTTTCATCGGTCGACACGCAAGCCACATCGTCGGTCAACCCATTGCCGCAAGCCGAAAACTTCTACGGCGCCTGACCGATCAATCGGCACAATCACCGAGAACTTGGAAACACCAATGGAGTCCGGGAGACTTGGTAATCTGGGACAATCGGTGTGTACTGCACCGCGGTCACGCGTTCGATCCCCAACAAGCTCGTGTGATGGTGAGGACGACGGTTGCAGGCGACGCGCCAGACAACAAATGGGCCGCGTGACGGGAAACCATGTTTCGGGCGTATAGTTATCCCGGTCGCTCGGAAGTCAGCTGCAAGATCGTAAAAAAACCCAAACGCAAGGATAGGTCATGAAAATTGGATTATTTGGCATTGGTTCGGGCATTTGCGCTGATCCTCAAGTTGCTGCCGAAGTTGCACAGCACGCGGAGGCCAGTGGTCTTGACTCTCTTTGGACGGGCGAACACGTAGTCCTTCCGGAACCGCGGCAAGCCCCGTCTCCGGCAGACCCNGAATTCGCCATGCTGCACCCNTCGACGATCCTCGCCTANGTCGCTGCGGTCACCAGCTCCATTCGGTTGGGAACNGGCATCGTCCTAATCGCCCAACGAAACCCTGTCGTGCTCGCCAAAGAAATGGCNAGTCTNGACGTCGTTTCTGGCGGTCGCTTATTGCTCGGCATCGGTGCCGGCTATCTGCATCAGGAATTCGAAGCCTTGGGTGTCCCGTTTAATGAACGAGGTGCTCGTACCGACGAGTACGTACACGCGATGCGCTCGCTTTGGAACGATGATCAACCGTCATTCAATGGCAAGTTTGTACGTTTCGATAAGGTTCGGGCCGAACCCCGCCCGGTCCAAGTTGGCGGTCCTCCGATTATTGTGGGCGGGTCGAGCGACGCTGCTATTCGCCGTACCGTTGAATACGCGCAAGGTTGGTACGGGTTTGCGCTCAATGTTGATCAGACCCGCGATGTCTTGCGACGACTGCAAGATGCCGGCGCAAAAGACATCGAGATCAGCGTGACTCCATCCGTACCCATCAACGACGACACCGTTCAAGCATTCAGTGATATCGGCGTCGATCGTCTCATTTCACTGGTATCGCAACGTTCTATTGAGCGCGTGCAAGAGACCATTGATGCAATAGCCGTTTACGCATCTTGATGACTAGTTATTGAAACGATTGTTTGGACCTTCTCGGGTTCGGGGAAACATAGTTAGCGACCCAAGTACCTAACCGGAAGGCAGGATCAAGAGGTACCGTCAACGACCGTTGAACTCAGGCAAACGCTTCTCAACGAAAGCCTTCGCCGCGTTCAGATGATCTTCAGTATCAAAGGTCCGCGTCATGTGATCAGCTTCGAGGTCGAGGACGTCCGCGAGCGAGCCATGCAACGCCTTGTTGAGGTTCTTCTTCATGTACTCGATGGCGATCGGAGGCAATGCCGCGAGACGTTCTACGTACGCCTTGGCTTTTTCTTCGAATTCCCCCTCCGCATAAACCTGATTGATCATGCCCAGTTGCAACGCCTCGGGGGCGACAATGACATCCGCAGAAAAGTACAGTTCGCGCGCCTTCGCCGTCCCCACGAGCTGCGTGAGAAAATACGATCCGCCATAATCACCCGAAACCGCAATTTTTGAAAATGCCGTCGTGAATTTCGCGGTCTCCACTGCGATACGGATGTCGCATGCAAGAGCAAATGATAGACCNCCGCCCGCGGCAGCGCCCGAAATCGCCGCAACGGTTGGTTTTGGCATCTCGTGTAAATGCTGGACCAATTCCGTACTCGAACGAAGACCTTTGACCCGATCCTCAAAACTCGGTCGTTGACCCGACCTAGCGTTCGCCCCGGCGAAGCCTTTTACGTCTCCGCCAGCGCAAAACGCCCCGCCCGACCCCGTGAGCACGACGACGCGTACGTCCGTATCGCAGGCAAGCCGAGGAATCGCTTCCTCAAGTCCTGCCATCATGCTCGGCGAAAGCGCATTGCGCGCCTCCGGTCGGTTCATCGTTAGCGTCGCAACTCCCCGATCGATCGTCTCAAGTAAGTGATCACTCATCAGAACTCAATCCACGTTTTCGTACGGACACTTGCCTCTCCTGCATCCCANCCGGCTAGTACAAGACGATACCTGCGACAGCTTCGACCGAAAAGGTTTTCTCGTCGCTCTAGTGCAGGCGCTTCTCTCCGATAACAACAACGCTTATGGTGGTTGAATGCGTACGCATTGGTCNCTAATTTCTGTTGGCCTCGTGTTTTCCGCCGGAGTTTCGCAGGCGGATAGCCGGCCCAATATTGTCCTGATTCTCGCGGACGACTTGGGATTTTCTGACGTCGGTGCCTATGGTAGTGAAATAGCCACTCCAACCATCGACGCNTTGGCNAATCGGGGGATCGCGTTTACAAATTTTCACACGGCTGCCAGTTGCGCACCAAGCAGGGCCATGCTCCTCACAGGNGTCGATTCGCATCGTGCCGGGGTTGCCAATATTCCTGAGGCCATACCGCCGGAGCAGGCACATAGCCCTAACTATCGAGGATCACTCAGCCCCAACGTGGTCACGATCGCGCAGCTACTTTCCGATGGAGGCTATCGCACCTACATGGCAGGTAAATGGCACTTGGGGCTAGATCAAATGCCCAACGCGCGCGGATTCACACGATCGGTCTCACTCGCCGATACCGGAGCTGATAATTGGGAGCAAAAACCTTACCTGCCACTCTACGACGAGGCTCGATGGTTCGAAGACGATGAACCGCTGCAGCTCCCTGAAAATTTTTACTCTTCCGAATATCTCGTTGATCGTCTTATCGAGTTCATTGGTGACACGCCAGGCGATCAGCCGTTTTTTGGTTACCTCTCTTTTCAAGCAGTTCACATCCCTGTACAAACGCCGCCGGAATTTACCGCCAGATACAGTGACCGTTACCTGGACGGCTGGAATGTAGTCCGAAAGACGAGATTTAACGAAGCCATCCAACGAGGAATCGTTCCACCAACGACTCGACTGATCGATATGCCGACGACCCGGGAATGGAACGAGTTGTCTACGGCAGAGCAGGAGCGCGAGTCAAAGCAAATGGCTGTATATGCCGGCATGGTAGAAGCCATGGACCACCACCTTGGCCGTCTGATCAGTCACNTAGAACAAATCGACCAATACACCAACACACTTTTTATCGTCACTTCGGATAACGGCCCCGAACCCTCCGATCCTTTGGCGTCNGCCGGTCCGCTGTTTCCATGGTGGCTGCGGTTGAACGGCTATCACACCGATATTGAGGGCTTAGGAGAGCGCGGAAGTTTCAACTTTCTTGGGACAGATAATGCATCGGCGGCGGCCTCTCCGCTCGCGTTCTACAAATTTTACGCCGGCGAGGGAGGCATGCGCGTGCCACTCGTGATTTCNGGGCCATCAGTAGTCNCTCCGTCACGGCTTACTCACGGTTTCGCCTACGTCAAAGATCTCGCCGCGACAGTTCTCGACCTCGCAAACGTTGAACATCCGGGATCGCAGTATCAAGGAAAAGACATTGAGCCCTTAACGGGCAAGTCGCTACGACCGGTTCTAGAAGCCCAGATCGANCGGGTACACGATGACTCTGAGGTAATCGGTTACGAGGTCGGCGGTAACGCNGCCCTCTTTCAAGGCGATTATAAGATCGTCATGAACCGACCGTCCGTGGGCGACGGCCAATGGCATCTATACAACATTGCGGAAGATCCAGGCGAATACCAAGATCTTGCGCTCGATCTACCGGAGCGTTTTCGACGGATGCGCATCGCATACGAGCGCTACGTTGAGGACAACGGTGTACTCCCTGTGCCGGTCGATTATGACCAAGTTCAACAGGTAGGGGTACGAGGTTATCAGGCGCTCGGCAACCGATACGGTGGGATTGCNGCGTTGTTCGGACTCCTCGTCGTCGCCTGTTGCTGGTCGTTGGGATCCCGTTTCTCTCGCCGCAGAATCTCCTAGCAACCGTGGAAATCCGTCCGGCTCACTGCTACGGTCCTTCGCATGAATACACTNCATGACGCAATCGCGTTATTAGAGAGCGGCGATTGGAAAGCTGCACATACGATTGTTCAGAACGACGATTCAACGAACGGCGCGTGGGCACACGGCATCGTGCATATACTCGAAGGCGATTTGAAAAATGCTGGCTATTGGTACGGTCGTGCGGGGCGTGAGCTTGCGGTTGGCGCAGAAGTCGATGATGAAATCGCAGCGCTAAAGGTCTCAGTCACCGACGACTAGCAGATCCAGTTTCGCCTATTGATCGGTAACGCGTTTAACGACGCGCGTACCGGCAACCCAGTCGTGCAAACAGCGTTGGTCTTTCCGAAAGATAAAACAGAAGTCGACAATCACCAGCAACCACAGTAGCGAAAAAATCCATCCCACGGCGATTACCGCAACCGGTATGAGTGCCCGAACGAACAACAGTTTCCAAAAGCTCGCGCAGTNGCCCGTTTGGTGGTCCACGATCATGAGACTCATTGCAGCTTTGCCCGCGGTCTGGCCTCGGGTCCACAACAACCAGCCATTCAATATTAGGTATGCCGGTATTCCGCAGAGGACGGCGTTGACCGCCGATTGACCGATATTCGCATAATCCTCAGCGTGTTCTAAAACCCCCGTCACGAGAATCGCAAGTAACGTCACGACCGTGATCAATATCCAATCCAATCCGGTCGCCACCAAACGCTGCATGCGCAGTTCACCTGAAACCGATTCGTTCACGGTGTGTCATCCGATTTAATTTGGAAGACCAGGAGCGCGTTACCGCCACGTTGTCCGAAGTTGCCGTACCCGGATGCGACGATCAAAAGATCATCCGCTAGCATCGGTCCGTGAGCGTCAAACGCTCCCCCCTCCGCATAGCCCCTGCCTTCTTCATCGGGTTTCTGCGCCTGGTCACCATTCACCACGTCGTATTGTTGCCAACTGTCATGTTGCCAGCGCGTTTCGCCGGTGTTGACGTCGAGCGCCCAAAGGCGACCATCCAGATCGCCGAAAAATACCAGGTCTCGACTTGCGATAATGCCACTCGAGATCCCGCCACTACACCCCTCACAGCCCCTACTTTGTATGATCCGACTCCAGCGCGTTTCACCGCTCGCCATCTCTAGCGCGTGCAGACCGGGCGCCGGTTGACGCTTCTCTTGTCCGGTTTCACGATCGCTAATGGGCACAAAAACGAGGTCGTGTTCGGGATGTACCGCCATACCGAAGTGCACGCCACCGAGTAAACCGCCACGGCCTATGCGTTTTCTCCACACGTGTGCACCTGTCTCCGGATCCAACGCATGCACGTCGCCCGATTTTTGACCGGCGAAGAGGAGTTCTCGACCATCTCGCAAAGTCGACAAGATGGGGGGTGCACCGAAATCGTGATCCGGTCCCACGGGATCCGGACACAACGGATGACCGGGAATACCACAGCCCATGCTGTACGCGTCGTTGGCAGTTGCTTGCATCACCCAACGAACCATGCCGTCACTCGTATCAACCGCAAATATCGAGTCGCTAGTCGCACTAGTCGGGTGGCTGTAATTTTGACCGGTTCCGAAATAGACCACACCACGTTTTGAATCAAGCGTCGGAGCCCCCCAAACCGGTGCCCCNCTGGGACCGTAACGCTCGACAAATAACCAATGTCGGCCCGTCTTTTTCGGAGGATCGCTAATCGTCGGCGTGTACCACTTCTTAGNTCCAGTCGATAAATCGAGGGCTCCCATGGCACCNCTCGTCGTGCAGCACCCATACCACGGAAGCATCGTGAGACCCATTTCCGTAGACGAGATGGGTACGAAGACGTTATTTCCGTCCACGAGAGGCGAGCCAGAATACATGGGGATCGGATGATCCTCGGTAAAGCTGTAGTGCCAAATATGAGCACCATTTGTCGCGTCCAACGCGAACACCCCGCTCTGGCGTACACCAAAGATAAGAACGTCCCGACCGTCTGGCATGCGCGCTGGCGAAATCGCGGTCGATATTTCCACCCCCTCAACCGGGCTTGTCCATCTCGTACAACCGGTCTCGCGATCAAGGGCGACCAATCCACGGCCGCTNTCTCCAAAAAAAATNGTATCTTCCGAGACCAATGGGTACGAACGCGGTGACATCTGCTCCAGCTGATAGACCCACTTAAGTTCGAGTCGATCGATGTTATCGGCCGAGATCGAGGTACGACCAGGACCTTGATAACGCCGGTTCGCGCTGTCGATCCCCCACCCCGAAGAATAAAAATTTTTCAGTCCAGGTTCAGTGGTCTCGCACAAACCAGCGTGAGCAGACAAGCCGCCAAAGACCACCAGACAAACGGCATACCACCATTGCTTCGCCGTTCGAACTGTCCGTACGAGCTTCGACACAACCAACACCGTCCACCCTGGCCCGAGTGGCCTCATCATAGATCAAAACCGTTGCTAGATCCCCGGACCCCTTTCCCCTGCAGTACGACTCATGCAGATGACA
>PBAA01000043.1 GCA_002715785.1 Gammaproteobacteria bacterium
CCGAGCGGGGGTGTTTCATCATCTCCAACACATGGTCTTGGTTTTCGTTGGCCGCTGGCTGACAAAAAAACTGATTAAAATCGGTCTCCAAAGACAGGTCGATCATCAGAGCAACGGGATTCACGTCGCGTTCGCGAGCGATATCTTTTANAAGCCGNTGTTCNCCAACCATCGAATCCATCACGTAGAGGTGGTCGTAGTCAGGTGGTCTCGCTTCGACCCCGACAATCCGATTTTTCGGGGCTTCGCTATTCGCAATCTCCACTAACTTCTTGCGAAGATCGGGGTCTCGCAATTGACGCTGTTGGTCGTCCAAGGACATTGCGCGGATGTCGGACCACAACTCCCAGCGATCAAAAGGCATCTGGGTCTTGAAGGAAAGCATGGTATTCAGCGCTCGTGAATGAACCTGCACNAACATCCGACCACCTGCATTCGCCGTTTCCTCAGCCAGTCCAAAATATGGACGCCAATGGTCCGGCGCGAACCGTGAACTAAACATACCCCACGTCTGAACGACGCCACTTTCGACAGCTAAATCACGAAGTCGAACATGGTATTCGCGGAGGCGATCCGGATCGCGACCCACCTGCTCACCCGCAATTTCNAACAATCCTCGTCCGGTTTTTCCCACCGCTGATACGATAGCCCTAACCTCGTCCCACTCCGCGACCCGGCTCGCGACNGGGAGATCATCGGCGGTCACATGATTAGGCGTTCNCGACGTCGAGAAACCGATCGCACCTGCGCGAACGCCCTCCTCAGCGATTTCGCACATCCGATCAAGTTCGTCCGCNGACGCCGATTCGGTAAATGCACGTTCACCCATGACNTACGTACGGATCGCGGAATGNCCAATGTANCCAGCGTAATTTATGCCCTTTGGCAGCGCATCAACGGTATCGAGGAACTCGGGGAAGGTCTCCCATGACCATTCAATTCCAGCTTGCATTGCGNCNGGAGANATGTCCTCGGCNCGCTCCAGGTTTTTGAACACAAANNCNGCNTCACGTTCNGCACAAGGCGCNATCGTGAANCCGCAATTNCCCATGACNACGCTGGTGACGCCGTGATAACAAGAACAGGANCCAAGTGGATCCCAAAATACTTGCGCGTCCATGTGGGTGTGGCCATCGATAAAGCCAGGCGCGACAACGTGCTCTTCAGCATCGACAGTGCGATACGCTTTATCGCCAAGCCGCCCAATGGCCGTGATTTTGCCATCGTTGATGCCGATGTCGGCGCAAAATCGTGGTGCGCCNGTACCGTCGACAACGGTGCCGTTCTTTACGACCAGATCAAACGCCATACCNNCCCCTCCCGGACAATCAGTCTAGCAGAACGAATATGGTAGATTGACGGACTGAACGTTGGGGGACGGTAACTTGAGGCGGTTCACGCTTCTAAACGCACTGTGTCTTGTTGCTGGATCTGCACTGGCTTCCGAGATCGAGTACGAGCACGGCTACGCNTTTTTGTCGACGCCAAAGTACCCGGTCGATTTCAAACATTTCGATTACGTCAACCCCGACGCACCTAAAGGCGGTCGTATGAGAATCCCAGCGATGGGAAGCTGGGACAATTTTAATCCGCTGTCTGTCCCCGGCGGACAGGTCGTNGCGGGTCTCAGCGTCGAAGCNCCACATTGGAATTTGTTACACGATGCCTTGATATCTCAAGCCGCCGACGAACCCTCAACAATTTATGGTCGCCTTGCCGAGGGTATTGCGGTCGCGGACGATGGATCCTGGATTGCTTTCAAACTTCGCAAGAACGCGCGCTGGCACGACGGCAAACCCGTCACCATCGACGATGTCTATTTCTCTTACACGATCTTCACTACTGTTGCGTCGCCGACCGTAGCAACACCGCTAGAGCCCATCGAATCGTTCGAAGTGATTGGCCCCCGGGAAATTCGGTTCAACATCCGAGAATCTGATCGTGGTGATCCCCTTTTACCCCTGCGGATCGGTTCAAAGCCGATACTGGCGAAACACTACTGGGAGTCACGCGACGTCACCAAAACCACCGTCGAACCCCCTGTAGGGTCGGGCCCCTATCGGATCAAAGACTTCAGAATTGGTCGTTCCATCCGGTGGGAGCGGGTCAAAGACTATTGGGGTGAGGACCTGCCGGTTATGCGGGGACGTTTCAATTTTGACGAATTGAAGTGGGATTACTTTCGTGACGATCAGGTTCAAACCGAGGCGCTCAAAGGAGACGTGATAGACGTACACGAAGAGAATCTCCCGAGGCTCTGGGAAACCGCNTACAAATTTCCTCCCGCTGAAGCCGGCGCATTCCGCAAACAGTGGCTTCCCGTGGAGAAACCGTGGGGTCTTTGGTGGCCCATATTCTGGAATCTGGATCAGCCAAGATTTCAAGATATTCGCGTCCGCGAAGCCCTTTGGCTCGTATCCGATTTCCCCTACCTCAACTGGATCAATTACGATTTTTACCANACGGCCGACAGNTTCTTTCACGGATCAGAGCTTGCTTCCCGCGGACTACCCGACCAAAACGAATTAAAGTTCTTGGAGCCTATCCGCCATCTCGTTCCACCGCGCGTCTTCTCAGAAACCTATCAACCTCCCCCCAACGGTGGCAGGGGCTGGCATCGTGAAAANTTAATCAANGCGGCGGCTTTATTAGAGGAAGCNGGATGGATCATGGAGGACGGCAANCTCACCCACGGTCAAACTCGGGAACTGTTCCATGTCCGCCTCGTGGCCGTCTCCCCCGCCCTCGCGAGCTCATTCATCCCCTATATGCGGAACCTAGAACGACTTGGGATCACCTCAACGGCCAAGTCACCAGAAATATCGAACTGGCTGTTTCGGATGCGATCCGGCGACTTCGACGGTGGCGCCATATGGTTTCTTCCCGATTACACGCCAACCCACCTCATCGCCAATAACTTTAGCAGNGCCACAGCAGAACACGAGTACGGCAACAACTGGTCGAACATGCGCGATCCGGCCATTGATCACTTAATTGAATGCATTAAGACCGCAACCACCTACACGGATTACGTTGCCGCAATCCGGGCATTTGATCGCGTCATGCTCTGGAATTTCTATTTTGTGCCCGGCATGACCAAAACGCGGATCGGACTAGCCCACTGGAACCGATATAACTGGGTCGAAGCAGGTAATCTAAAACGACCCGCCCATGTCCAAACCTGGTGGTTCGACCGGGAACGTGCCGCCGCCGTCACGGAATTTCAGAGTAACTAGCCATGGGTCGTTATTTACTGCGACGCTTGTTTTTGATCGTCCCAACGTTGTTTGGGGTCATGGTGATCAATTTCGTCATTGTGCAGTTTGCACCTGGGGGACCGGTCGAACAGGCCATCATCCAGGCGTCCGGGATGAGTATGTCGTCGACCGCGTCGGTNTCATCGGCGGGCAGCATGGGCCCATCTACAGAAAGCGGNTACACCGGCAGCGAAGGACTCGATCCNGANTTTGTGGCGCGTCTCGAAAAGGCGTTTGGCTTTGATAAACCCCCTCACGAACGCTTCTTGTTGATGCTCGGTAACTACATCACTTTAGATTTCGGTGAAAGTTACTTCCAAGACAAGGCAGTACTCGATCTCGTGGTGGAACGCTTGCCGGTTTCCGTTTCCTTGGGCCTTTGGTCGTTATTGCTCATCTACAGCATCTCGATCCCGCTCGGGATGGCCAAAGCCGTGCGCGACGGAACGCCATTTGACGTCTGGTCGAGCGCGACGGTATTTGTCGCCTACGCGATCCCCGGTTTCTTNTTTGCGATCATGTTGATCGTTTTCTTCGCGGGTGGGACTTATCTTGATTGGTTCCCCATGCGTGATCTCTTTTCAGAGAATTTTGAAGAACTATCTCCACTAGCAAAGGTCCGCGACTATTTNTGGCACCTTGCCCTGCCATTGACAGCCCTNACCATCGGAGGCTTCGCGACCCTAACCATGCTGACGAAAAATAGTTTTCTCGAGGAAATCAATAAACAATTCGTGCTGACCGCGCGCGCCAAGGGTTTAACCGAACGGCGNGTGCTTTTCNGACATGTGTTCCGTAACGGGATGCTGATCGTGATCGCNGGATTCCCGGCCGCGTTCGTCGGGCTGATGTTCACGGGCGCGCTCCTGATCGAGGTAATCTTCTCCATCGATGGCATCGGATTGTTGGGTTACGAAGCCATCGTGAAACGCGACTACCCCATCTTCTTTGGCACGCTATTTTGCTTCACGTTGATCGGTCTCGTAATGCAGCTGATTGGCGACATCGTCTACACGCTAGTCGACCCCAGAATTGATTTCGAGGCTCGCGAATGACGCCGCTTAATCAGCGTCGACTTGAAATTTTCAAGTCGAACCGACGCGGTGTTTGGTCCTTACGAATCTTCTTGGGCCTCTTCATCATGTCCTTGTTCGCCGAATTCATCGCNAACGACAAGCCCATCGTTTTCTCCTTTGAAGACGAACTCTACTTCCCTGTGCTGTTTCGCTATATGGAGACCGACCTCGGCGGAGTACTGGAGTCCGAAGCCGAATATCGCGATCCGTATGTGNTCGCCCGCATCGAGGAAAACGGTTGGGCGATATGGCCNCCTATCCGGTTTTCTTTCAACACCATCGACTATAGTTACGAGGTCGCACCGTCGCCGCCCGACAGAGTTCATTTGCTAGGGACGGACGGCGGTGCCACGGACGTGTTTGCCAAGCTGCTCTACGGATTTCGTTTATCGGTTTTATTCGGGTTGTCCCTTACGTTCATCAGCTCGTCGATCGGCGTCACGGTCGGGGCGCTCCAGGGGTATTTTGGCGGACTCGTCGATCTCATCGGTCAACGCTTGGTGGAAATCCAAACGGGCTTACCGATCCTTTTCGTCCTTATCATTCTCGCCAGCATCGTCGAGCCNAACGTATTTTGGCTCCTCGCGATTCTCGCATTATTTAGTTGGATGGCGCTNGTGGGTGTCGTTCGCGCGGAATTTCTACGGACCCGGAACTTCGAGTTTGTACGCGCTGCTAAAGCCCTCGGCGTGTCTGAAACTACCATCTTGCGGCGTCATGTGCTGCCCAACGCCATGGTAGCAACCCTTACTTATCTTCCTTTCATACTCAACGGATCGATCACGTCCCTGACTGCACTCGATTTTCTAGGGTTCGGTCTGCCCATCGATTCGCCTTCGCTTGGACGGNTGCTCTCTTCGGCCAAAGCCAATTTACAGGCACCCTGGCTCGGGATCTTNGTGTTCATCACCTTGGCAACACTTTTGACGTTACTTATATTTATCGGAGAAGCGGTACGCGACGCTTTGGANCCNCGACGTTCCCTTGACCTGGGNCGCACNGGCGGCGCACCAACCGATACAGTCGCACTNCAAACNCAAGCTTGANATCCACATTAAGGACAATCAAATTCTCCGAATTCCAAATGGANTTCGACCTCGATCTTTTTCAACGTGACGCTACCTTTCATTGCCATGTCCATCGCACGCATGACCACCGCCCCGACTTCCGGATCGTAATCGAGCGCAGTCTGAATCTGAAAATAAGACATCTTCATTACGACGGCTCGCCGAAAATTCACACCCGATATTTGCGTTGAAGTAAGCACCCCATCTGCGCGGCGTATGGTCAATTCCCCAGAAACGCTCTTGTGAATCAAATTGCCCTTCTCGTCTCTCGGCGAAAATCCGAAAACCACGGTCTCGGGTTCACGGCGAAGCACGTGCAGATCTTCGCTATCGAGACTAGAGACGTCTACGTTTGCCGGATGTGATGCCTGAGAAGGCGNTTCGTAATCTTCCGCTGCGGCTCCATCAGTTGGCTCGCCATCTCGTTCCAACAATCGCCACGGATTNNCGCCAGCAGAGGGATCGAANCGAACCCGAGTTTTCGTCTGTCCATCGTCAGAGGNGACGGTATACGCGCAAACTTCGTGCTCCGTCGCGCCAGCTTTTGCCTTGGCCCTCTCAATGAGAGCGNGATCNTCATCGGAAAGCGNTTCCGCATAACCCGCGCACGAGATGATCATCAACAGTAAAACCAACCAACANCTCTGGAACATCAATTCTTTTAACTCGCGCGTCTGAACGGCAGAATGTTCAATCCTAAAGGAGTTCGAGATGATTAAAACCATCGCCGTAATCGAAGGGGACGACGCCGCACCCGAAGCAATGAAGCCAGTCGTCGCCCTACTCGATTCGCTAAACATCGGTTTGGAATGGGTCTACCCAGAAGTCGGAGAGGCCGCAGAAGCCCGAATGGGTTCTATTTTCCCGGACGATGCTCGCGCATTGATCGACGGGGCAGATACCACCTTTTTCGGTTCGACGAGCGGTAAATCTGGTGCGGCCCTCATGTACTTGCGATGGGGAAAGGAAACGTTCGCCAACGTCCGTCCGTGCCGATATCTAGCAGGCTGTGCAAGTCCCTTGGCCAACCCTGAAGGAATTGATTTCGTCATCGTTCGCGAGAATCTCGAAGATCTCTATATCGGTGCCGAAGGACAACTTGCCGATCTTGCCCCACTCGCGCTTACAGGACGTAACATCAAAGGGCTTGTCCACGAAATGGGTATTGGTCGGTACGCGGTCAAGGCCATCACTGAGGAGGGCACCGAGCGTGTCGTTCGATTTTCTTTCGAACTTGCGCGAAAACGAGCCGGTCAGCTTAAAGTGACCTGCGCTACGAAACACAACATGCTTCGCGAAACCGACGGCCTCTTTCTTGAGGTCGCCCGGCAAGTCGCGTCGGACTACCCCGACATTACGTTTGAATCATTTATTGTCGACGACTTTGCCTGCCGACTTATTCGCGAGCCGCAAAAGTATGACGTGGTTGTCATGCCCAACTTATATGGTGACATCCTCTCGGACGCTGCCGGTGGGTTAGTCGGGAGCTTGGGATTGGCGGCAAGTGGATGTTTCGGCAACGATTATGCGTACTTCGAACCTGCCCACGGCACCGCACCCGACATCGCAGGCATGAACATTATCAATCCCACTGCGGCACTTTTGTCGTCAACCATGATGCTCGACTACTTAGGATTCGCGGCCGAAGCGTTCAAGATTGAGCAGGCTATTGCTCGCGTTTACTCACGTGGCGACGTCTTAACTCCCGACCAGGGCGGCACCGCGACCACAACGGAGTTCGTAGCCGCGGTCACACAGCAGCTTTGATGACTCAACCATTCTGGGAGGTTCACGAAGGTGATGGGCCGTTTCTACTCTTGGTCCACGGTTTTCTTTCGAGCCGATCCCAGTGGCTGTTTAACCTCAAGACACTTCAGCGTTATTGCCAACCCGTGGTGATGTAGCTCTACGGACACGGGCGTTCTCCGTCACCAAGCGATCCAGAACGGTACCATGCTTCCGCGTATATAGATGCGATGGAGGCCATTCGGTCCGAGCTGGGATCTAAGCAATGGTACGTGTGTGGGTATTCGTTGGGAGCTGCACTAACAATTCGTTACGCTTTAACCTTTCCTGAACGCGTCGTCGGACACATTTTCACCAACTCGGCTTCCGCGTTCGCGGCCCCGGACACCGTCAGGTCTTGGTCAAAAAACGGCGCGGATTCGGCAAATCGATTGCGCCAAGGCGGCGTAAAAGCAATTGAACGGATTCCGGTTCACCCTCGACATGCACGCCGCTTACCGAGCCGAATTTACGACGCGTTAGTCACCGATTCGAAGCTCCTGGATGTCGAAGGAGTTGCCAAGACGTTGGAACACACGATGCCAGGCTTGTCCGTACGCCACGAGCTACATCTAAATTCCCGACCAACACTATTGGTCTGTGGCCGATTCGAAACCTCATTCCGACCACATCGCGAATTCGCCGAGAAAAAAATGCCCCATCTGACCGTCCAAGAAGTGGATACCGGTCACGCGGTCAATATGCAAGCAGCCGACACTTTCAATGCCACTATCGAAACATTTGTGCAGTCCACCAGCTGACCCGGTCCGCCCTATCCTCGACACGCAGATCGAAGAGCGAGCGATTGAGCTAATCAAACGACCGCCGCTCTGACATCTCATCAAACGTTACGGCATTTCCTCATCGACGAGGTGCCCGGCGGATTCACCCAGTTCTGCTGATCGGATAGACGTCTTTAGACTCGGCATCACCACAACTTGCAACAACTTGCACGGGAATCTTCGCGGAACGGACCTGAATCTCCTCCTCGCCCAAGTTCGTCTGGAAACGGACCCGATCGTCACGAAACCCCAGCAGTGCTTGGACGCGTCCGGCAACTTGCATTTCGGCGAACTGGGCCTCCGGAGGAAATGCTGATCGACCGCGAACATGGGGTCGCGATACGTCTCCCGATTCGATGGTACCGACAAATGCGTCGACCTCATCAGCGTCTACGCGGCCATAAAGTATCCCCTGCGGCAACGCCAGAACATTGGGTGCAAATCGATGGCCTCCAAGATGGGTCGTTTGCCAGACGCGTGAACCTACGACTTTGCGCAAGCGCTCAAATGTTCGCAGACCGTATCTGGCACAGCAAAGATCACGCTGTCCATTGGTACAAACGAAGTAAACATTCTCGTGCACGGGAGCGAGATCAGACGTGAGGACGTCGACTTCACAAATAGCTTCGTAGTCTGGTGCTTCCATCCGGCCGAGCACGTTATCTCGAGCGATCAACAACGTCGTTGTACCCGAGTCGTAGTCTGGTCGACGAATGAATTGCGGGCGGGCTTTCAAACCCTGCTCGGCACATTTTTCGACGCTAGCCTCAAGCCATTGATTGGTTGCTTCATCCAACCCGTTATCCTCGATCGCACGCGGTTTCCATGCTGGCTTGTATTCGAGCAGCAGCCATATATCGACGCATTCAGCCGTTCCCAGCATCGGTTCGCCCCGGGCGCGACTGAGATCCGAGCAATATCTACGATCGCGATTCATAGCCCGATTCTACCCTGTTGACTTGCGGCAGGTCGCCGTAGCACGCCCGTCAACGAGGTGATCGTTAAGATGAACCCGGATACTCAATCACTTCATTGCCAAGCGAAACCTAGCCTGACACACTCGGGCGTATGAAGGATCGAGCTAGTACCGTCGGAGAACTCCGCGCCAGCGGCTACGAAACACTCCCCGTCAAGACCGAATTACGTCGGAACCTCATTAAGAAATTAAAGCTAGGCGAGCCACTGTTTCCTGGCGTCATTGGGTTCGACGATAGCGTCGTACCACAAATTACCAACGCCCTTCTCGGGGCACAGGACCTCATACTTCTGGGCGAACGAGGGCAAGCTAAATCGCGATTGGTGCGGGGTTTAGTAACTCTTCTTGATGAGTTCATACCTGTTCTGGAAGGAGCGGAAATTCCCGAAAATCCATTCGATCCAATCACGGAAACAGGGAAACGAATCGTCACTGAGGATGGCGAAGACGCCGCTATCACCTGGCTTCATCGCGACGAGCGGTTCGGCGAAAAACTCGCTACACCCGATATCACCATCGCCGACTTGATTGGAGAAGTTGACCCTATCAAAGTGGCTGAAGGACGTTACCTCGCCGACGCAATGACGATTCACTTTGGCTTAATTCCACGAGTCAACCGAGGCATCTTTGCAATCAACGAACTACCCGATCTCACAGAGCGAATTCAAGTGGGTATGTTGAACGTACTTGAAGAGCGCGACGTTCAAATTCGGGGGTTTCGTGTCCGCTTGCCGTTGGATGTTTTCCTCGTGGCGACGGCTAATCCTGAGGACTATACAAATCGGGGTCGAATTATTACGCCGCTTAAGGATCGATATGGGGCTCAGGTCCGAACGCATTATCCTCAGGAAATTGAGCAAGAGATCTCTATCATGGATCAGGAATCCACGAAGCTCGATCTGGACGGGCACAATCTGCATGTCCCGGTATACATGAAGGAAATCATCGCTGAGATCACCCATCAGGCCCGCCTTTCGCCCGATATTAACCAGCGTTCCGGCGT
This sequence comes from Gammaproteobacteria bacterium, assembly GCA_002715785.1. GTDB lineage: Bacteria > Pseudomonadota > Gammaproteobacteria > Pseudomonadales > Azotimanducaceae > UBA11889. The sequence continues at coordinate 9,947 of PBAA01000043.1, forward strand.
GTCCGTGAGAGCATCCGTTGCCAACTATGAGGCACTGCTCGCCAATGCTTTCCGACGCGCCTTGCGTTTGGGAGAAAAGGATGTCGTACCGCGGCTATCCGACTTACCGTTCATTGTCCCTTCTCTACACGGGAAGGTGGAATTCGAGGCAATGGAAGAGGGCCAGGAGGACAAGATTACTGAGCGAATTTTAGTGGCCGCGGTAAAAAAAGTGTTTGACCGATGTTTTGACGTTGATGACATTGAGTCGATCGCGTTGGCGTTCAACGACGGCTTGACCGTCGAAATCGGCGAATCGGCAACAACTAGAGACTATGCCGCAATCGTCAAGCGCGTTGCAGGCCTTAAGGATGCGGTGAAAAACATGACCAAGGTAAAAGCCGAAACGCCGGCTGCCGTCGAATTCGTACTTGAGGGACTGCACCTCCACGAGTTACTCAACAAATACACCGTCGGTCACAACGCCTCCTTCTCGGGTTAGCGAAAGATGCGCCGTTTAGCCACTCATTTCCGCTACGGCTTGTGGGACGGTTCACAGCAACCCCAGTTATCTGGCGACCAGGTCCTCGACGCGATCGCCGAGGATCTGATGGAATATGGCGACCTCAAGTGGGCGATGCGTAACCTCGTATCTCGCGGTATGACGATCCCAGACGGTGCTCAGATCCAAGGGCTACGGGATATGTTGAAACGGCTCCGTGAAAAAAAACGTGAACGCCTACAACAATTCGACCTATCGAGCGTGATGCAGGATATCGAGCGAAAACTCGCGGAGATCCTCGATATGGAACGGAACACCATCGACGAATGGTTAAATCAGGACAGTGAAGCATTCGCCAACGATGTATTGCGGAAAATTGCCGAGCGTAGCCAAGAAACGCTAAATGAGCTCCCGGAAGATCCCGCCGGAAGGATGAAAGCACTAGAGAAGTACGAATTCCTCAATCCCGATGCCCAACGCAAATATCTCGACCTCCTAAACGAACTACGTAAAGCGATGACGCAAACGTTCTTCAAGAACGTCGAGAACATGGTCAAAGACCTTTCGGACGGTGATATCGAGCGACTGAAAGACATGGTTCAAGCCATGAGTGAAATGCTCGTCAAGAAAATTGCCGGTGAGGACCCTGGGTTCGACGCTTTCATGGATAAATTTGGCGACATGTTTGGCGACGATCCACCCCAGACGCTCGACGACCTGCTTGAACAGATGCGTCGCCAGATGGCTGCATCGCAGTCTTTATTGAATTCTTTAACTCCCGATCAACAGCAACAACTGCAATCGCTGATGTCCGATCGGTTAGGGGATCCGCAGCTCGAATCCAACCTAAGAAAACTGGCGCAAGAAATGGATTTTCTCGATCCGCAAGGATCCCGTTACCGCTTCGATGGTAAGCAACAAGTCGATCTCGAAGCTGCCATGGACCTCATGAATGAGATGCACCAGATCGACGACCTAATCGATCAGCTCCAAGCGGCCGAACGCGGCGGCAATCCGGACCATATCGATAGCGAGCTGGCGCAATCACTTCTGGGCGACGAGGCCATGGAGTCGATCGACGATCTTAAGAAATTACTCGATGCTCTAGAAGAAGCCGGTTACGTACGACCCACCGGCGACGATAAGTGGGAACTGACCCCCCGTGGATCGCGCATGATCGGACAACGCGCGCTGGGCGAAATTTATGCGCGACTCCGGCGCCAAAGCTTAGGTAACCATGCCATCCCCGAAGAAGGGCGTTTTGGTGAACGACTTGAGCAGACCAAGGCCCATGAATTCGGCGACCCATTTCATTTGCATATGCCAAGGACAATTCGCAACGCCATTGACCGAGATGGTCCACGTACGCCGGTCCATCTGCGCCACGAAGATTTTGAGATTTATCGTTCCGAACAAGTCACGTCGACGGCAACCGCCATGCTCGTTGACCTCTCTTGGTCGATGGCTTTACGCGGTTCATTTCAATCGGCAAAGAAAGTGGCGCTGGCGCTGCATAACCTCATCACGTCGCAATATCCTCGTGATTCGTTCTACATCATCGGTTTTGCTGCCTACGCAAGAGAGCTAAAGGCCCACGACCTGCCCTTTCTTCAATGGGACGAGTATTTACTCGGAACAAACATGCAACACGCACTGCTATTAGCAGAGCGATTGTTGTCAAAACACGACGCCGCCACCAAGCAAGTCATCATGATTTCCGACGGTGAACCGACTGCACATCTAGAAAACGGACAAGCGCAATTTGCCTATCCACCGATGCCCGCGACGATCCGCGAAACTTATAAGGCAGTTAAACGTTGTACAAAAAAAGGCATCGCCATCAACACTTTCATGCTTGACGCCAACCAATACCTAAAGGAATTCATGGACGACATCGCCCGCATCAATGGAGGCCGTGTGTTCTACACGTCGCCCGAAAAATTAGGCGAATACGTTCTCGTCGATTACGTCCAGCATAAACGCAAAAAACTCGCTGGCCGCTGAGATCGTTGCCAAGCGGAAACTAGCCTCGACACCAAATCCCCGGTTAATAGGAGCGCGGGAGTTCCAGAACGTGCTCCGTCACATAATTAAGAATCATTTCCTGAGATATCGGAGCGATTCGCATTAAGCGCGCTTCGCGCCAGTATCGTTCAACGTGGTATTCACGTGCGTATCCAAAGCCGCCATGCGTTTGTATCGCTTGATCAGCGGCCTGAAACGCGGCATCGGCCGCCAACCACTTTGCCATGTTTGCCTCGGCACCACAGGGCTCACCGTGATCGAGTAACCAAGATGCCTTTCTAATCATCAGCTCTGCGGCGTCAAGGCGCATCTGTGCCTCACCTAAAGGAAAGGACACCCCTTGGTTTTGACCGATAGGTCGTCCAAATATTTCGCGTTCTTTCGCATAACTTACGGCTCGGCGCATGGCCGCTCGACCGATACCCAGTGCCTCTGCGGCAACTAGGATTCGTTCAGCATTGAGACCGTCCAGCAAATACCGAAACCCTTTGCCTTCTTCGCCAACCCGGTCCGTCTGGTGTACCGGAAGATCGTCATAAACAACTTCGCAAGACGCGACCGCGTTCCGTCCGACTTTGTCGATCGGCGAGATGGTGACTTCGGGGCGTTGTAGTTCGGCCAGCAACAACGTCATCCCTTCCGTTCGCTTGGCAACCGCATCCCTCGATTCCGTACGCACTAATAGCAGGACGCGCTCAGAATCCAGTGCTTTGGTGGTCCACACTTTGCGTCCTTTGACCAAGTATTGATCGCCGTCTAGTCGCGCCGTAGTTTTTATTGATGTGGTATCCGTACCAGCATCGGGTTCAGTTACGCCAAAAGCGATGTGAAGGTCGCCCGCCGCAACTCGAGGTAAATATTTTTGTTTCATTTCCTCGGATCCGTATTTGACCACCGGATGCATACCGAAAATGGATAAGTGAATACCACTCGCGCCGTTCATGGCAGCCCCGGACGCAGCAACTTCTTCTAAAACGATCGATGCTTCGGTGATGCCGCGACCGGAACCTCCGTATTGTTCCGGAATTGCAATACCGATCCATCCAGCTTCCGCCAGGGCGTTGTAAAAGTCCCACGGGAACAAGTGCTCGCTATCGCATTTCGACCAATACTCATCGGGGAAGTCCGTACAAATCTTGCCGATGGCGTCGCGGATAAGCTGATGTTCGTCAGTCGTTTCAAAGTCCATGCGCCGAGGTTAGCATGGCCGAGGAACGCTGAGAGAGCTATCGAGAACATTGTCCGGAAAGTATTTTGAAGAGTTAGAAATCGGTCTAACGTTCGATCACGAACCTGGTCGGACGGTGACGGAAACTGACAATCTGCTATTCACTGCCTTGACTCAGAACCCACAACCACTTCATCTCGACGCCGAATTCGCGCGACAATCCATACACGGCCAGATTTTAGTCAACAGCATTTTTACGCTCGGACTCGTCGTCGGTCTGTCCGTTGCCGATACGACCCTCGGTACTACCCTCGGCAACCTCGGGTTCGATAAAACAACATTTCCACACCCGGTTTTTATCGGCGACACCATACGCGCCGCATCAAAAGTAACCGACCGGCGCGCTAGCCGGTCGAAACCGGACAGAGGCATTGTCACGTTCGAACACACCGGAACTAATCAGCGCGGTGAAGTCGTCTGCGCCTGCTTCCGCGGAGCCATGATGATGCGAAAGCNAACATGACCTCAGAAGCTCNTGCGCGTCTACGGCGCTCTTTGCATTTTGTCCCTGGGGCGAACGAGAAAATGTTACTCAAATCGATCGCGAGCGAAGCGGACAGCCTCGTTCTTGATCTTGAAGACGCGGTAATCCCNGAACACAAAATTCAAACCCGTCGTACCATCGCCGAATGGCTTCGGGATATCGATTTTGACCACAAAGAAGTTACCGTGCGGATTAACCCACTAAATACGCCCTGGGGCTTCGACGACCTGAAAGAGACCATGGAAAATCCCCCTGACGCATACGTGGTGCCCAAACCGAACCACCTCAACGACTTAGACCTCATTGATACCGAGTTGACTCAACTTGAACGTCTTTATGGACACCCTCGACGCAGCGTCGGACTGATACTNATTGCCAACGAGACGCCCCAAGGGGCGCTCAACCTCCCGACATTCGGAGCTTGTCCGCGAATCGCGGCTATGTCCTGGGGCGCTGAAGATCTATCCGCAGCTCTGGGAGCCCCGCGAAACCGAAACGAGCATGCCGANTACCTCAGCGTGTACGAGTATTGCCGCCAACAGACGCTACTTTGTGCCGTCGCCACTGGAGTTCAACCTATCGACTCTGTCTACGTGGACCTTGGAAACCAACAGGCTTTTGAACGCGAATGCCATGAAGGCGCTTCTCTCGGATTCACCGGGAAACTTACGATCCATCCGGACCAAATACCGCNGGTCAACGCGGCGTTTACGCCCAACGATNCAGACGTCGACACCGCTCAACGGTTACTGAAGGCCTTCGAGNAAGCTCAATCCGAAGGGAAATTAGCGTTTCGATTCGAAGGCCAGATGGTCGATGCACCTCACATCAAACGAGCCCGTTCTATGCTGCAGCGAGCCTCCCAAGCCGGAGTACCTATATGATGCTGGAATTGAACACAGATCGGATGCTTGCCGAGATCGTTGATGGGATCGGCTGGATGACATTCAATAATCCTGCCCGACACAACGCACTCTCGCTCGAGATGTGGCAAGCGATAGGAGNAATCGTCNCGCATTTTGAAGCTGACGATGACGTCCGGGTTATCGTAATGAAAGGCGCCGGCGGGAAGGCTTTTGTGTCCGGGGCAGACATCACCGAATTCGACAAACAGCGCGCGAATTCAGAGCAAAAAGAGCAGTACGCTCGTATTTCCGCTTCCGGCAGTCGCGCGTTGACAACGCTGAGCAAACCCCTAATTGCAATGGTCGAAGGCTACTGCATTGGAGGGGGTCTCGCGACCGCACTAGCCGCAGATATACGTTTTGCCAGCCCTGATTCATCCTTCGGGATTCCCGCAGCAAANCTGGGCCTTGGCTACGAGTACGCTGGACTTGCCAAACTGGCGCGAGTCGTTGGGCCGGCGCGCGCGCGCGATATCCTATTTTCCGCTAGATTTCTCAGTGCCGACGAGGCTCAACAGGCGGGCCTTGTGCAATTTATTTGCAGCCGTGAACATATCCAAAACGACGTCATTGCGTACGCACGACAAATCGCCGCAAACGCACCGCTGACCGTAGCGGCTGCCAAGGCGGCTATTAATGCGCACGAGCGAGGCGGTCGAACCGATGACATCGAGGCGGTCGAAGTACTAGTGAGTGCGTGTTTCGACTCTGACGATTACAAAGAGGGCCGCCGCGCATTCGCCGAAAAGCGAACACCCGAGTTCAAGGGACGCTAGCGCGGGGCACACAAATTCTGGTGATGTTCGATCANCAAACACCTTTAACTCAACAAGCGTTAAATTGAACTAGAAGAGGGCTCGTATGGACGACGATATCGTTACTGCCGGAGTCATCGTTATCGGCAACGAAATCTTATCCGGCCGAACACAGGACACGAACTTGCAGTTCATCGCGAAACATCTCGTCGCTAAAGGTGTCTCTATTCGGGAAGCGCTGGTTGTACCTGACGTCAAGCCGATCATCGTAGCCACGGTGAACGATTACCGTTCACGTTTCGACTACGTATTGACTACGGGAGGCATTGGGCCAACCCACGACGACATTACCACCGACTGCATCGCGGCCGCGTTTAACGTCGATGTCGTCATCAACGCCGATATCGAAAAACGCATTAGAAGTCGCCCNGCCCCAGATGCCGTCCTGGCATCGCGCTTGCGTATGGCACGCGTTCCAGAGGGCGCGACGCTGATCGACAATCCAACCGGTGGACCGCAAGGCTTCTCAGTCGACAATGTCTACGTAATGGCAGGGATTCCGCTAGTGATGCAAGCGATGTTGTCGACCATCGAATTTAGTGGTGGTGCCGTCGTTCACTCTCGATCGATTACTGCTCATCTGGGCGAGAGCGAAATCGCTGACGACCTCAGCGCTATTCAAAACGCGTATCCTGGAATCGATCTCGGTAGTTACCCCTTCTATAGGAACGACGTCTATGGAACTAGCCTGGTCATGCGCGGCACCGATGAATCCGCATTGGACGCCGCGTTAAACGAATTGCGCGCAGTGATCACGAAACGTGGTCAAGTCCCCTTGGACGTTGAGCGCGACTGAACGCTGGCCCAATCCATGCGGGTATGGTCTGGTATTACTCTATTCTTTTTCACCCAGTGTGCTGGGACTGTATACGCCGACGTTTGCCCGCCGGATTTGCAGCGAACCAATCATCTGACGACCCGTGAGTTGCATATGCGGCATCCGGATCCGTCCTTGCCGATTTTTATGTGGCGTTACCGTTCGTTAGAGAGCGATCTCTATCTTGTCGGATCCGTCCATGCCCTAAAGGCATCGCTACGACCACTCCCCGATCAGCTTGAACACGCGTTCCGACAATCGACCCACCTCGCCGTCGAGGTNGATACGACCCGNACCAACCCCCTCGATCCCGCCTGGATCAACGAACANCTTTTTCTTCCGAACGATACCTTTCTGACTAGCTTGCTTAATGAGGCGAGGCGCAAACGTCTGTCCTGCGTCCTTAAACAAATGAACATCGACTACGCGTCGATCCGTCGTTTCAAACCCGCGCTCGCCGCAATGCAAATTTCAAGAGCGCGGCTGAGCAACCTCGGTTATCAAGCCGAATGGGGAACAGAACAACGGTTCCTCCGGCGTGCCGGTAATCGCGAGGTGGTGGAGCTTGAAAGTCCCCAAGAACAATTGCTCCTCATCACGGACCCGAGTCTCGCGGTACAGCTTGAGATGTTTGACGAAAGTCTCGTAGGGCACGAAGAATTTAGCGCCGAACTTGTTTCTCTAATGTCAGCGTGGCTGGCTGGTGACGACGAGACCATCGCCCAATTGTTCGGTAATCGTAAATACCATTCCTCAGATTATCGCGAGTTCCAANACCGCTTGCTCAATCAACGCAACGTTGGTTTTACACAAAAAATCGAAAGCTACCTTGCCTCGCCGGGCACGTACTTTGTGATTGTTGGGGCAGCCCATCTCGGCGGGTCGCAAGGGGTGGTGCGACTGCTGGACGCGCGTGGCCACAAAGGGCATCGTGTCTCCTCTATGGGTCAAGTCAATCCGTAACACGAGTTCTCAGGGGAGACAGCAATGGATCTNGAAGGTAAAAGCGCGATAGTTCTTGGTGGCACTTCGGGGATCGGGTTGTCGACGGTACAGCAGTTGGAGCGGGCAGGAGCAACGGTGGTTGCTGGAAGCCGATCGTCCACAAACATCGAACAAGCCGCCAGCAGCACTGGGGCGAGCGTTACCTACCGAGAAATCGATGTGCTTGATCGAAGCGCTTTATCAGTCTTATTCGAAGGTTCGGCCCCCTTCGATATTCTCGTCAACTCCGCCACCGGTGGAGAACGCGCCTCCGGTCCATTTCTTGACATGGATTTAGACGGATTCCAAGGGTCGTTTCGAAAACTATGGGGCTACGTTAACTCAGTCAGGTTAGCCGCCGAACACATGAGCGNTGACGGAGCCATCGTNNTGGTAAGCGGCTTTCCGGCAAGGAAGTCGAATCCGGGTTCATCGGCGATCTCGACGGTCGGCAACGCCGTCGAAGGATTCGTACGAGCNATCGCCCCCGAGATTGCCCCCCGACGCATCAACGTCGTTGCCCCTGGATTGATCGACACCCCCATGTTCCCTATGCAGGGAGACGGGCGCGATCGCTTTTTTGAGAAAGCGACCGAGAATACCTTGATCCCTAGGGCCGGGACCGCTGACGAAGTCGCATCAGCCATTCTTTTTCTGCTGCAGAATGACTATATGACGGGTTCTACGATCGATGTCGAGGGAGGGGCACTGCTTCCATAAAGAATCGGGAAAAGTTGCGGCGAAACTCCTCAGACATTGCTCACAGCTATTGTTTTGGTAGCAATGCCTCGATGNCTTGCTCCAGCCCGNCGGAATCTTCGTTCTTGAAATGCGCCATACGCTCATAGATCTCCGCGGCTGCTAGGTGAAAGCCGTCCGGTAGGCCTGCAGCATCGAAGGTCGCGGCGATCTCCCGCATTTCACCTGCAAAACGCCAAGCCTTAGGACTTGTTCGTACCGCGCTTCTTTCGCTTGATTCACGCATCCCCTTTTGCGAAACATCCCATTCGGTCAGTAGTGCTTCGGTCACGCCGTTGTCCTCTGCGAGCGCGCGAATTGCTAATACGAGCGCCGACGACCCTTTGGTATATGCCGCGTAGCACATCTTCAGTGCCGATGCTGCTCCCGCACCCCCTCCAATCGCTTTGGCCGTCACCAACGTACCGGCAAATAATGTGGCAACGTCATTCGCCATCAATCCCGAAAGATAGAAACGCGTGGCGCCCTCTCGCCACGCGGGCGGACCAACAATGCCCCCATCGACAAATTTGTCACCAAAGAATTCGCCAATCGCCGCCGCCGTCCTCGGCGAAACCGCGTTTCCATCCACGTAAATCCCGTTGTACCCGGTCGACTGGACGTCGCGACCAACATCCACCGCTGCCTCCGGTGGGCAAATAGACACTACTACGTCAACTTGGTTCATCGCCTCTTCGAGGGTTTCGACGAGCGTTACCTGGGCCTCTCGAGCTCTATTGATTGTCGCTAGACTCCGACCGCCAGCGACCCCAATGACTTGGTGACCGGCGCTGCTCATGGCAGCCGCGATGGACGCCCCCATCGCACCAGGATGAAGAACCGATACTCTCATTTTCGATAATCAAGTGGCGGTTCGCGATCGCCCAACAACGCTTCGTATTTGAAATCGACGCCACGATTCTTGACGAATTCTGCACGGGCAGATCGTATCAAGCGGGGATTCCGAAAGAGTTCGTCGGCACTTAGGGCGATCACCTTTGCTGCCAACATCATTCCTTTGTGCCCAATGCTCATTCCACTTGCGGCGACCGCTTGCCAACTATGGGATGGCGTTCCAGGAACCCAAGTCGCCGTCGAAAAACCCGCCGTCGGCACCGACCAACTCACATCGCCAACGTCCGTCGAACCCATCTTCTGACGAAATCGGAACGGCTGAATTTCGCTCTGGCTGCCTATTTGCAGAGATGGCTCAATAAGCGATGTGTATAGCGTATCGGCAAACGATTGTTCCGNTGCGCTGTAATCGATTCCCCCAAGCAGACGCATATGGCGGTCGAACACGCGCGCGAGAACGTCATTGCGTAAAACAGGGTAATTCCCATGCATCACTTCGTAGTTCATCCGAGTCCCTGTGCCAAGGGCAGCGCCACGAGCTGCCGCAACGACCCGCTCAAACAATGACACGACCTGTTCTGGCTTGGGGTGACGCACGTAGTAATAGACTTCAGCGAACTCGGGAACAATGTTGGGCGCGGCGCCACCATCNGTGATGATGTAGTGAATACGAGCTTGAGAAGGTACATGTTCCCGCATCATATTAACCATGTGGTTCATGGCTTCGACGCCGTCCAATGCCGACCGACCACGCTCGGGCGAACCCGCCGCATGCGAGGCGACGCCGTGAAATTCAAAGCGGCCCGACTTATTCGCCGTCGTACTTTCCGGAGATGCATTATTGCGATCGCCTGGGTGCCAGTGCAGTACGACATCAACATCGTCAAATAGGCCAACTCTCGTCATATACACCTTTCCTGATCCGCCTTCTTCGGCCGGGGTTCCATAGACNCGTACAGTTCCCTCTCGTCCGGTTAGCTGAAGTGATTTTGCGAGTCCCACGGCTGCAGCGACAGAACCCGCACCGAAAAGATTATGGCCACACGCATGGCCAGCCGCTTTATCGACAAGGACTTCCCTAGCGGGAACCGCCGCTTGTGACATCCCGGGCAACGCATCGAACTCGGCAAGAATTCCAATCACTGGGCTTCCACGACCCGCACTGGCGACAAACGCGGTCGGCAATTGAGCACTTTGACGTTCAACGGAAAAACCGTTGGCCGACAGGTAATCGCCCAACACCCTCGAGCTGGAATTCTCGAGGTAGCCGAGTTCAGCCGCGTGCCAAAGCGCGTCAGCGACTTCAACAACCTTCGGCCTTTGCTCATCGAGGATTTCCTCGATCGTTTTCAACTCGGCAGACGCGGCAGCGCCTACCATCAATGCCGACGTCGACAGAACCAGTCCAAGTTGCCAATCGCGCATTGCTATTCTCCCACCGGGCCCAGTCGTGACCGATACCCTAACTGGAATCGCGCGACGTCGAACCCTGTCAGCTGATATCGGCTGAACATTCTTTGTGTGTTGACCACTAACATAGCAAATTCGTAGAACACCCGACGCTCCCACACGCCAACCANCCTCACGGCCTTGAGGTTCAACCAACAGCACAGCGGCCCCGCTAAATCAGCGTTATGATCAGACTATCAAGTTCGTTGGGCGTACGACGCTGAAAAAACTAACCGAGCAACAACGCGCGAGCTGGAACGTCGACGGTTACCTGAAACTCGAACAGGTACTCGACCGAGATGAGGTCACTTTCTTCAGCGACGAACTCGATCGAATCCGACAAGAACCCGGTTGGGAACCCGTGCGGGATCCAAAAATGCCCATCGGCCACTACGGTTGGCTTCCTCACGCCGACGACCTTAATGCAGACGGGTTCATGGATCGCCGCGACCTACTGCCTTACGGCGAGGCGTTTGTCGATCTAGTCGATCGTAACCCCGTGTTCGACTTTGTCGTCGACATCATGGGACCGAACATTCTTCTCAGCATGACCCAGGCGATCGTTCGGCAGTCAACGGATAAATTTCCTGGATACACACACACGGACGGCGGTGAGGGATTGCGCCGCATCCGAGTTACCGAAACCAGTCTGCCACTGGCAGTCAAAGCAATGTATTTACTGACAGATGTGGACGAAACCGACTCGGGAAATTTTACAGTTTTCCCCGGAAGTCATATGCGCCCTTTCCCATTTGACGCAAAACCACCAGTCACGCCCTATTCGCCAGGCGCAGCCCAGCTCACCGGGAAAGCCGGCGACTGCTTTCTCTTCTCGCATGCTTTATGGCATGGTCCGTCGCAGAATCGCTCTGAAAGGGCAAGGAAAACCTTACTGTATAACTATTGTCAGCTGTTCCTTCGCCAATACGATTTTGAGGTAACGCCCCAAATCAAAAGCCAATGCACCCCGAGGCAACTCCGGTTGATGGGGGATCTTGGCTACGACTTTCGTCCGGGTTCTTATTTTTACGTCCCCCTCGATCAGACCGAGGTCATTTGCAACAGCTAGCAACGCATCCCTGGACTAAAGGCATAGATCCGCGGCTTTATTGGAAATACTGACGCCGCGACGACCAAGCCGTATCGGATTCCGGTCGTGTCCGTTCGTACAGTAGCCAAGCGAAATACCCGTGGCGGGATCCGCCCACGCAATTTGGCCACCGGCCCCGCCGTGACCAAAAGCGAGCTCCGAATTCAAATGTCCGAATCCGCGAAAATTTCGTTCGTCGTCCCCAGCTACCACAATTCCCATCGCTCGGTTCACGGGCCGGTCGAACAACATGTCACGATAGTCGCCACTAATCACCGTTCGAGCCATCGAAAGCGTTTCGTCTTGCCACACTACCGGTCCGGCCGGCCGGCCTCCATGCAACAAACCTTGATAGAACAACGCCAGAGCGGCCGCTGTCATGATGCCACCTCCTCCAGGAATTCCGACCGCCCGGATATCCGGACGATCGAAGCTTAGGATGGCATCCTCAGTGACTTCCGTGACGGGTGGTTCAGGAATACCCAATTTCGCGTAGTCCTCACTCGTCATGACATCCCCAACATGCATCTGGGGCGACACCCGATGATTTTCGGCATCGGGTAGCCCGACAAAACAATCCCGAAGATTTAAGGGCTCAATAACTTTCTGACGCACGAAGGTAGCGAAATCGATCCCAGTTTTTCGTTCAATGATCTCTGCTATTACCCACATCGACGAAGTCGGATGGTATTCAAACCGTTCCCCTGGGGCCGAATTGAGTCGCCACGAAGAAAAGCGAGAAAGTCGAACGTCTCGGTCATTCCAATCCGTTGGTCGAAACGGCGCGTGAGGAAACCCCGCCGTATGCAAAAAAAGTTGTTCTACGGTAATGGTTTCTTTACCGTTCGTACCGAATTCAGGAACGATGTCGGCTACGATCTCATCAACATCAAGATCTCCCGACTCCATGAGCAACCATGCTGCTGCTGAGGTAAATGCCTTGGTTGACGAAAACACGCAGTACAGGGTTTCGTCGGTAGCATTACCGAACGTTTCAAAATACGCGAGCCTACCGTGACGAGCAATCGCGATCTGGGCCGATGGTAGAACACCTTCTGCTACTTCACGCGCGGCACGCTCCCGTAAAAGTTCTAGTTTCTCAGGATCTATCCCCAACTCGCTGGGTTCCGCTATCTTTTCGTCAATCGATGTCATCTGGTGTTATCACCCCTACGATCGTTCTCGCTGACGGATCAGTATAGCCCGTTACCAGTGATAGAATCGGCCGTTCGGGTTCGTACGAAGGACATCCATGGATACCCGTAATGGTTTTGCCGAAGCGGTCGGTAATACGCCACTTATCCGTCTAAATACGCTCTCTGAAGAGACGGGCTGCGAAATTCTCGGCAAGGCCGAATTCATGAATCCAGGCGGTTCGGTAAAGGACCGCGCGGCGTTATGGATGATCGCGGACGCAGAAAAAAGCGGCANATTATTACCCGGCGGTACNGTNGTTGAAGGGACCGCTGGTAATACGGGAATTGGNATTGCCCATATATGCAACGCCAGNGGTTATCCGTGCGTTATTTACATGCCCGACAACCAGTCTCCTGAGAAAATTGAAATTCTAGAAACTCTTGGGGCTGAGGTACGCGTCGTACCCACGGTACCGTACAAGGATGAGATGAATTACCAAAAGCAAGCGGGACGATTCGCGGAGTCCCTCGACGGTGCCATATGGGCCAATCAGTTCGACAACACAGCAAACCGACTGGCACATTACGAGTCAACGGGGCCCGAAATCTGGCAGCAAACGGAAGGACGAGTCGACGCCTTTGTCTGCTCGGTTGGAACAGGCGGTACTCTCGCCGGTGTCTCGCAGTACCTTAAGGAACAAAACACTTCCGTACAGCTGGTTCTCGCTGATTGTATGGGCAGTGCGCTCTACAATTTTGTTACCAACGGTGAAGCCGTTATGAGTCCAGGACCGTCGATCACCGAGGGCATCGGCAACAGCAGGGTGACTGACAATCTGAGTGGCGCGCAGATCGACTGGGCACTCCAGGTCACCGACCAAGACATGGTCGATATGGTCTATCGTTTACTGCATAAGGAAGGCTGGTTTCTTGGTTCAAGTACGGGTATTAACGTCTGCGGTGCTGCGGCGGTGGCGCGCAACCTCGGACCTGGGCATACCGTTGTGACGGTGCTATGTGACGGCGGCAGCAAGTATCAGTCACGACTCTTTAATAAGGTCTTTTTAAAGAAGCAAGGCCTACGAGCTGACTAACGTTAATGGGCGGCCCGCAGTTAACGTTTCGTCAAATACCTTTAAACGCTACCTCACGCTTTTCAACGAACGCTTTCGCAGCTTCCTTATGATCTTCGGTGAGACCCGTGTGGATATGGTGGGTCGCTTCGATATCCATGCATTCTCCTAATTCCGCCCCCATGGCTGCCCGATTAAAGTTCTCCTTCATGTATCGATACGCGACCGGAGGTCCATCGGCAAGTCGACGGGCGATGGCCATGGTTGCATCNTCAAGTTCTTCGTCGGCAAACACGCGGTTAGCGATACCCAAGGAGAGGCACTCCTCTGCACTAACGCGATCCGACAGGTAATAGAGTTCACGAGCTTTTCCAGGGCCGACTANGTGATGAAGAAACCAGGTTCCGCCGTAATCTCCGCTAAATCCAACTCGGGCGAACGCCGTAGTAATAAACGAACTCGCTGCCATCGTCCGCATATCGGCGGCCAACGCGATTGAAAGTCCCGCACCGGCAGCTGGTCCAGAGATCATGGCAATCACAGGTTTCGGCATCGAATAGATCCGGCCCGCTGTGTTTCGATGATCGAGTCGTTGTTCATAGATTCGTTCGTCCACAGTACCGTCGTCGTCGCGGCCGGCGGCCATTTGTTTTACGTCTCCGCCTGCACAAAACGCACCACCCGCCCCTGTTACCACCACCGAACGGACGCTGCGACTTCGAGCCGCATAATCCAGGGCGATACCCAGACCATCTTTCATCGCATCGGAGAGGGCATTGCGCGCCTGTGGGCGATTGAGAGTGATCACTTCAATACCGTCGGCTTCATAAGCCAAACAATCATCGGTGCCTGTATCAATATCCGTTCGAGACATGTTGATCTCCTTCAGTGAATGGTTACGCGAGCCACATGAACTGGCAACCCCGCCACATCGCTACGATATCGATAAATACCCCCTTCGCGTTCCCCAGAACTCCCGTCGGATCCCGAAACAATATAGAGATCCCTGAGGTCATCGCCACCGAAACAAACACTGGTACACATGGGCACCGGGATCATTATCGTCTCTCGATGCGAGCCATTGGACTCGTATACGCCAACGCCTGACCCACCCGCAAGAGCNACCCAAACGGCCCCGTCTTCAGANACCGCCATGCCATCCGGAGCCCCCATTTCGGTGGTGATAAAGACGTCTCGGTCACCCAACGTTCCNTCACGACGAACCGAATAACGAAAAACGCACTGGCGTCGCGAATCCGCGTGATACAGCGTCGAGGCATCGGGGGAGAACCCCAGTCCATTCGTTAAACGTACGTCAGTCGCCACCACCTGCGCCGANCCGTCCAAGTCGATGAGATAGAGATCGCCTGACTTCGGTACATTACCCTCGTCAAATACGGCGCTTCCGAGCGAACCTGCGTAGATTCGCCCNGACGCATCAGCCGTTAGATCGTTGTANCCAACATTGTCATTTTCTGGATCGCGATCGAGGAGAATGTGAGTCTCATCCAGGTCATCAAATCCCTTAAATGCGATGTTGCGNCCACCCACCACAAGACCACCCTCCTTGTGTAAACACATGCCACCAATTCCCTTGCGATGCGGAAACACGATTTCCGCGCTCTCATCTGCTTTTAAACGGTAGACACCACCTCCATGCACATCACTGAAAAAAAGGCCGCGTTCAGGATCCCACACAGGTCCTTCAACCAAGCCGAAGCCGCGAACTAGCTCTTCCATGACGCCCTCCTGGGTCGTGACACTGGCATAGCCTTGTTCTGCCAGCAACCGGGAAATAGGCCGACGAACATCAACTAGAGTTTCAAATTACGATGCCCGACGACTTCTGATTATTGCCGGACAAATTCCTCATCGACGCGCATATCGAGGGCAGCATCGAAAAGCGCACGGGCATAATCTGTGGTTGGAGTCTCGAAGACCTGGCGCGCTGGTCCCTGCTCCACAATCTTGCCCTCGCGCATGACGATCAACCAGTTAGCAAGGGCNCGCACAACTTTTAGGTCATGGCTAACGAATAAATATCCGAGTGCGTGTTTTTCTTGTAGGTCCCTCAANAAATCAACGATCTGTGCTTGAACCGACATATCGAGAGCCGACGTAGGTTCATCTAAAACCACAAACTTGGGTCGCAGCACCATCGCCCGTGCAATCGAGATTCGTTGACGTTGACCGCCAGAAAATTCGTGGGGATATCTATCCATCATCGCGGCTTCAAGACCCACCTCGGATAACACCTCAGCGACTCTCTCACGACGCTGATCGCTCCCGACGTCGGGCTCATGCACACGTAGGCCTTCTTCAACGATATTTTGTACCGTCATGCGTGGAGAAAGACTGCCGTACGGATCCTGAAACACAATCTGCATGTCTCGTCGCAAGGAGATTAACGACTTCCTCTTGGCGTCTTGAATGTCGTTGCCGTTAAAACGAACTTGTCCTTCACTGTGCAGCAAACGCAACATCGCGAGACCTAACGTTGTCTTCCCCGACCCCGATTCGCCAACCACTCCCACGGTCTGTCCCGCGCGGACAACAACATCGACGTTATCAACNGCCTTGAAAAACTTTTGACCAAACCATCCNTTATTGACCTGGTAATTGACAGTTAAGTCGCGAGCTTCCGCCACCACTGGCGGAGACCCCTCCGCAGGGGCAGGCTCCCCTTTGGGTTCCGCGGCAAGCAAATGACGCGTGTATTCGTGGGTCGGCCGGTTGAAAATGGCTTCNCGTGANCCGCGTTCGACNATCTCACCCTCGGTCATCACACAAATGCGATCTGCCATCGTACGCACGATGCCGAGGTCGTGCGTGATGAGCATCAGCGCCATGCCCATCTCTTTTTGAAGNTCCTTNAGTAGCTTCAGAATTTGAGCTTGAATGGTCACNTCGAGAGCNGTTGTCGGCTCATCGGCGATAAGGAGTTTGGGCTCGTTGGCTAAAGCCATCGCAATCATCACCCGTTGCCTTTGGCCTCCAGAAAGCTGATGGGGATAGTCGCCTAACCTAGTCGCCGCATCCTGCAATCCCACTAGATGCAACAACTCAAGCGTCCTCGTAGCNGCGTCCTTTTTGGACAAGCGTTTATGGACGACAAGAGCCTCACCGACTTGTTTAGCTATCGTATGGAGAGGGTTCAACGAGGTCATCGGTTCTTGAAAAATCATGCTGATCACGCCCCCCCGAATCTTGAGGAGTTCCCGATCACCAGCACCAATCACCTCGGTACCATTGACGGTGATACTACCCGCCGGATGATTGGCCATTGGATAGGGCAACAACTGCAGAATAGAGAGTGCAGTCACGGATTTGCCCGAGCCACTTTCTCCCACCAACGCAAGTGTTTCACCAGCATCGATCGTAAATGAAACACCGCGAACTGCGGGATCACTACCGAAACTCACGTGGAGGTCATTTACCTCTAATAAGTTCGACAAATCTCCACTCCCTTCGGCGCCAATCGTCATAGAGCTCGATCAGCGCCCATACCGAAATGCCACCATCCGTTTCCCGAATCGCGCGATGCCAATNGCGAACGCGCGCAAACGCCGNATCNCCCGAAGCGANGTCATGCTAACGTATTAGCGTGCGTTTGTTTGTACGCTAGGGGTTAGCACTTGAGACATCGTTTCGAGNTACTGACATCCGGTCGCTCTAGTGCCTCAGAAAGCCCTAATTAGTAGAGAACACTGATGCGTCTACACGTCGTCGATGGCACGTTCGAGCTCTATCGAGCTCACTTTTCNCGNCGGCCCGAACGCGCGGCCGCGGACGGAACCAACATCAAGGCGACACTAGGCGTTATGGATTCGCTGCTATCGCTTTTCAACGATCCGANGGAGCAAGCCACCCATATGGCCGTCGCATTCGACAATCCGATTGAATCATTTCGCAACGACATATTTTCCGGCTACAAGACGGGTGAAGGGATGGAGCCTGNCTTAGGTGCACAAATGGATTTAGTCGAGGAAGCGGTCAAAGCGCTTGGCATCGTCGTCTGGTCGATGGATCGGTTTGAAGCCGACGACGCACTTGCTACGGCAGCCAACCGCTGGCGAGAATCAGTGACTCAGGTCAGGATTATGACACCGGACAAAGATCTCGGTCAGTGCGTTACCGGGTCCAAGATCGTTCAGGTCGACCGAATTCGGAACCGAGTCATCGACGAAGACGGCGTNCGTGCNCGGAACGGGTGCNACCCGACGAGTATCCCCGATTGGCTCGCACTGGTCGGCGATTCGGCCGACGGTATCCCAGGANTTCCNGGGTTCGGCGCAAAAACCGCTGCAAAACTGCTCTCGATCTATGGTTCGATCGAGGCGATCCCACCAAATTGTGATGATTGGGCGGTACCCATTCGGGGCGGCCCTCGGCTCGCGGCAACGCTCAACGACTGCCTTGACGAGGCCAGGTTATATCGAACCCTTGCCACCCTGGTGACGAACGTGCCNCTCNCAGAAAACCTGGACGATTTACGCTGGCGCGGTGCCGATCGGACNCTCTACCGGCACNTCAGCGAACGCTTAGGNCCCGCGACGCCCGAACCGTTGCGTTGGCGCANCGTCCNANAACCAAATTCTNTTGTGAGGTAACGCTCGAGCAGCACATCGGCAACCGAGCTAAAGATTTCGACTGAATAGCGCAAAGAGGCGTTCCCAGTGCCGCTCGGCTGATTNNTTGTCATAAATGCCTTCTCGCTGAGGGAACACGAACCCATGGGCAGTCCCCGGGTACCATTCGATCCGGTAATCGATNCCCGTTGACGCAAGATGAGCGTCCAGTTTTTCGACCATTTCTGGCGGAGCCCAATCGTCCGTTTCGGCACANCCAAAATATATCTCACCTTGAATCTTGTCTGCGGTTAAGTGAGGCGAGGTGTCCTCGTCAATAAATAGACGTACGCCGTGCAAGGAAGCGCTCGCTTTAATCCTATCGGGGAACTCCGCTGCTACCGCAAAAACGAACGGACCGCTCATGCAGTAACCCACCGCGCCAACGGGACCGTCCGAAGCCGATTCCTCCCCCTTGAGGAACCCTAAAATGGCTCGCGTGTCCTCGCATACAAGGGCATTGGAGAGATTGCTCATGAGTTCGAACATTCTTTCACGCGTGGCGTTCGGCAAGCCCAAATGAAATTCGGAGACGTCTCGATAATAAAGGTTCGGTAGGACCACATAGTAGCCAACCGACGCGATCCGACGCGCCATATCATGCAATTCTTCCCGCTTGCCGGGCGCATCCATATAAAAAATGACGACCGGATGCGGACCACCTTCTTCGGGGCAGGTGACGAATGTATTCATCGCGCCATCGGCCGTTTGAATCGTCGTGTGCTGCTCCT
>PBAA01000044.1 GCA_002715785.1 Gammaproteobacteria bacterium
GGGCAACCCGATCTCTTCTAAGGTTTAAGTGAGAATTGAGCCCCAGACCGCTGCCCATTAGACCCTCGCCGAGACCTGTCATAGCTCACGCTATTAGGGATTTGCTTTGTTCCAGTATGATTCAATCATGGCGACAGCTGACGGGGCGGAGCAACGTCTATTGGCGCTTGGCTTGCGATTGGCGCTGGAACCGATGGCGCTTTCCGCGTGATAATTATGGTAATCGTCAATGATCCCGCTGCGATTGGAATCAAAGGAACTTTTGGCTCATTGAACCGTGAAAACTTTCAATCGTGAGCGTCCTTCCTCTTAAAAGCCCACTTCTTTTGACGTATTGAATTTTTCTCTTGGTACGAGGTTTTGTGAAAAATTGTATACACGCACTCGTAGTGATGAGTGTATTGGCGGTAAACGGTTTGCGCGCCGATGAAATAGAAGAAGTCATCGTAACGTCTTCTCTGATTGATCAAACATTGAGTGAACTAGAAAACCCACTACACGTCATCAGTGGTGATGATATTTCAAATGGAGCAACTCAAAGTCTAGGAGAATCTCTGGACAATCTCTTGGGTGTTTCTTCCACAGATTATGGATCGGGGGTGGGACAGCCGATCATTAGAGGGATGTCAGGAAGTCGCGTAAGAATTCTTAGCAATGGCATGGTTGTTAGGGACGTCTCGGGTCTTGGTTCAGACCATATCAATGACATTGATATGAATAACATCCAACAAGTTGAAGTCGTTATAGGACCATCTTCTTTGCTTTATTCCAACGGAAGTATTGGTGGAATAATTAATATCGTTGATAACACGATTGCAAGAAATGACTTTTCGGAGTCAGAGCTAAGATTGGGTCTAGAGGGTCAGTCGGTAAATAATGGCAACGCCCACGATATTTCTCTTCAAAATAATATAGGCGGATTGAATCTTAGTTTCGCATACAAAGATTCACAATTTGATAATTTTGATGTGCCCATCGGAGCAATTCTCCATGACGAAGAAATCCATGAAGGTGGACTTGGTGAAGCCGAGGAGGCTCAAGAAGAAGACGTTGATTATCTAGCCAATTCAGATTACGAGACTAGCTCTAGAAGGCTGGGCGTTTCCAGAGCTGGAGACTGGGGATATTTTGGGCTCTCGATTAACTATATCGAGAGTCTTTATGGGATTCCTTTTCATGGTGAGGAACACGAGGAGGAACATGGGGGAGAAAGAATATTTTCTACCACTGATTCGGATGTATTTAATCTGGAAGGAACGTATGTATTAAAAAACCGTTGGATACAAAAAATTAACTATCGCCTTAGGTCTAGTGACTATTCGTTGACTGAGCAACATGTCGACAGCGAAGAAGCGCATGAAGGTGAATTTCTCGAAGATGAAGATCACGAAGCAGGTCCAACCCTTTTTAAGAATGACGCAAAAGAATATGGAGCGATCATCGATTTAACCAACGATGTTATCGAGCAAAAGGTTGCGTTAAATTTTGCTGAAGAAAATATATTCGTAATGGGTGCGGAAGCATATATGAACCCTGCCAAAAACGAAGAGTTTACCCTTGGCTATTACTTGAGTAACGACGTGGGAATATTTCATTTCGATCTTGGTTTAAGACACGATCGATTGCGCCGAAAGGGGTCCGTGAATCATCACGAGGACGACCACGAGGAGGTTGAGTATTCGGATAGGGACCTTAATAACACAAGTTTTGCTATGAGTTTCACCAGCGATATCAATGATTCTTTAAAGATGAATTTAGGCATTTCAAGTTTAGAAAGATCACCATCGTCCGTAGCTCTATATATGAATGGCCCCCATCTCGCGACGCGCAGGTTTGAAGTCGGTAATGTCAATTTGGGGTCTGAACGATCTAATAATATTGATTTAACGTTTGCGTATGAGAAGAGTGGGCTTTTCGGCGCGATAACTTTCTTCAAATATGATGTGGGTCGTTATATTTATCTTCAGGATCAAACTGAAGAGAATTACGATGAACATTATGTGGGCCTAGCTCTGGCAAATTACTTGCAGCAAGATGCTCAACTTGATGGTTATGAGCTTGAATTGGGTAAGGTCATCGAGTTAGCTAGGGGTAGCATATCTTTTTCTTTTGGACGGGATTCCGTTACGGGTGAGTTCAAAACAGGAAATAAGATCCCGCGAATGGTGCCCTCGAGGAATATCTATTCGATATCGTATTTTGAAAGCGATATTGAAATCGAACTAGATTTAAAGGATGTTGAGAAACAAGAGGACGTTGGAGTAAATGAAACGTCAACGGGCGGCTACAAAATGCTGGACCTTAGACTCAGAAAAACAATTAATTTCAACGTAACGACTGAGCTAAATATTTCATTCTTTGCGACTAATCTTCTTGATGAGATCGCTAGAAACCACACATCTTTTGTAAAAGATGACGTTCCATTGCCAGGAACGAATTATGGTGTAAATTTCAATTTGATCTTTTGAAATATTATAGCCGGAGTTCGATCCACCCGGACCGTCGGAACAATCGCGCCGCATTCGGCGCACTTTTTAGCCATCGCTGTTTCCTAACGGAACGGTAGGACCTTTCCAGCTTAGTCCCCTGTTTAAACCGGGGCAGCCCGGACGGGCTTGGGTATTAGGTGTATGTTGGCGGTTCGTCTGGGCCGGTACGTGCAGCGCGGCTGCTATGCGCTATCGGTTCGGACGTTCTCATCTTTTGCAGTATGCTCTGGACATGCGCCGGCTATTACTAGCCCTAGTACTCATGTCGATGAGCATTGCGGTTCATGCCGAATAAGGTGATTTACTATCGGCGCCATTAGCACTCAGGTCGTCATTGTTGGAGCGGGTCCAGTTGGATTGACACTCGCTTTGGACCTGGCTCAGCGCGGAATCAAAGTCTGCGTGCTTGAGCAAGGATCTGAGGCGCAAGCCGGCGACGCAAAATGTAATACCGTGAGTGCAAGAACCATGGAAACGTTCAGGCATCTGGGTGTAGCCGACAAAGTACGCGCCGCGGGATTACCGGACGACTACCCTACAGATGCCATTTTCACTGACGGTTTTGGCGGGACCGAGATTACTAGGATCAAACTCCCCAGCCGTAATGAGCGAATGCAGTCTAACAGTCGCTCTGCTCCCGGGTTCTTAGATAGCAATTGGTTGACGCCGGAGCCCGTTGTCAGACTAAGCCAGTACTTCCTCAACCCCATTCTTTATCAGTATGCCAAGACATTCCCCAACATATCGCTGATGCCTCAAGTCATTTTTCGAAAATATGAGACGACCGAGTGCGGTGTTCACGTGACTGGAGATTCAATCGCTGATGGCAAATCCATCGAGCTTGAGGCGTCCTATTTAGTAGGCTGCGACGGAGCCCACAGTGCGGTCCGCAAGCAAATGGGAGTGAATCTCATCGGCGATGATCAACTTGGCAGAACTCGCTCAACGCTAATCCGGTGTCCACAAATCCGGGATCTCTACGAAGGCCGGCCGGCTTGGATGAACTGGATCTCCAATTCGAAAGTTAGCGGCGTATGTATTGCCATAGACGGCAAAGAGCTATGGCTCTTGCACCGGAACGTACCGGCCCAAGCACCCGATTTCGACGCCCTCGACGCAGATCAATCTATCCGCGATTTAGTCGGTGTTGCCGACTTGCAATGGGAGGTCATACAACACGTGGACTGGACCGCCCGACGACTGGTTGCCGAACGATTTCGAGTAGGCAACGTATTCATCGAGGGTGATGCGGCGCACATCTGGATCCCGATGGCTGGTTACGGAATGAATGCGGGTATCGCCGATGCGATGAATCTGTCGTGGATGATAGCGGCAGTGCTGTTGGGCCACGCTTCTCCTTCCATCTTAGACGCCCATGAAAAAGAGCGACATCCAATTACCGAACAGGTATCGCGCTTGGCGATGGCTAAAGCCCTGGAATACGCTAGTCGAAATACGGAAAAAGATGTTCCCCGGGAAGAAGTCGCGAAGATCGTGTATGAGATCAACGCGCCACAATTCGTTTGCGAAGGTCTCAACTTTGGCTATTTCTACGACGACTCTCCACTCATCCTATACGACACCGAAATACCCCCGAGCTATGACATGGGCAGCGCCACGCCGAGTACTGCCCCCGGTTGTCGATTACCGCATTTCTGGCTTAGCGCAAAGGACTCTATCTACGACTTGCTGGGACCGTACTATTCCCTACTCCAACTTAACGGTCGCAAGATGGACAGTCTGTTCAAATACGCTTTCGACGTTGGCCGGATGCCTCTTACCGTTATTGATGCGGAAGTGGAAGCCTCATACTTCCGTCACGATTTTCTGCTGGTACGCGCAGATCAACATATTTGCTGGCGCGGTAATGCGTTACCAGACGACATGACGGCTGTCGTCGAAACGCTCACGCATCGATCCGCCTAAAAGCGATTTGGCTGTTCGGATGACGACTTCCGTAAGGGGCACGGTTACCCCCGCTCATATTATGTTACTCCCAGATATACCCCAAGAGGGGTCCGGAACGTAAC
Source organism: Gammaproteobacteria bacterium (assembly GCA_002715785.1). Lineage (GTDB taxonomy): Bacteria > Pseudomonadota > Gammaproteobacteria > Pseudomonadales > Azotimanducaceae > UBA11889. The sequence continues at coordinate 4,520 of PBAA01000044.1, forward strand.
GGACTTGATCGACTGAAGAAGTACTTTAAACGATTGTTTTATAAGGCAAAGCAGTACTTCTTCGTGTTTCCTGGGACGTAACCCTACTCTAATTTGGTGGAGCCAGGCGGGATCGAACCGCCGACCTCTACAATGCCATTGTAGCGCTCTCCCAGCTGAGCTATGGCCCCAGAGAAGGACCGCGGATCTTACGTGCGCGCTGAATAACGTGTCAACGCGATCCTCGACCCTTATTTCACGCCCGCAATATCCTTGATGTAATCGGCTTGTTCTCGGGTGATGGGTTCGAACTTCCCAAGAACGCACTTGGGTCCTACACGACGCATACCCATGTTCATATCAATAAAGAAAATACGGTCGTGTTCGCATACTTGCCTCGAACGCTGTTCGACACCGATGCGATAGTGACTGTATAGCTTCCCGGCGCAGTGATCTCCGTGTTTCCAGTGGTTTAGCCACGCGCGCTTTCGACCGCCATAAAAAATGACCCGACGATCATCGATCATCTCGATCTTGTCGTAACGATTTGACCAAATACAACGCTTCGTTTCGCCATAGTCTTCATCGTCCAACGTTGTGTTGAGGATTTCCTGAACTTCAATGTCAACGCGTTCTCGTCGTTCAGACACCGTTTCCTGCGCTGAGATTATGGCTGTGGGTTTCGACTCGTCTTCTGCCGCAACAGCGAATGCTAGGCACGCAGTAATCAACCCCCACGATGTCCAACGGTAATGACGGTTCGCGCTCATCGATCCAGTTCTTGAAACGCGAGTTCCAATCGTCGGCTTTCTTTCTTTGACAAACCGCCCAATGCATCTATCGCTGTTCGAATACGCGTACGCGTGAGATCCGATCCAAGAAACCCTATGGAATCAAACAAAGGCAGCGATACTTCACGCCCCGAAACGGCGACAAATAGCGGAAACAAGAAATCACGGAATTTAACGTCCATGGCTTCTGCTAAAGACTTTAACTCGGCAAAGATGTCGTCGTGTTGCCAAACACGCACCCGGTCCAGCGTTCGTAAGGAGTGATCAAGAATCCGCAGGCAGTCCGCCTCATCCAAAGATTTGTGCACAAAACTCGCTTGACTAACCTCGGCTCGCTCTCCCAGAAGATAGTCCACCTGTGGCAGTAGATCGATGAACCTTTCCGTACGTTCTTGAATCAGCGGTACAAGTTCGGCGAGCCGCTCGCGATTCACCGCCCACTCGGCAATACGATCCATGAATGCCGACGACGACATGTCCCGTATGTATTGTCCGTTTAACCAGTTCAGTTTCTCCGTATCAAATACTGGTGCACTCGTAGACATTCGATCGACGTCAAACGCTTCGACCATTTCATCAAACCTAAAAATCTCTCTTTCGTCAGGCATCGACCAGCCCATCAGCGCGAGGTAGTTCACTAAAACCTCGGGAAGGTAACCACAGTGCCGATAGTAATTAATACTCGTCGGATTACGACGTTTGGACATCTTTGTCTGATCCGTATTCCGTAACAGCGGCAGGTGGTAATGACTCGGCATGTCCCAGCCAAAATATTGATAAAGAAGAACGTGTTTAGGCACAGAGCTGATCCACTCTTCACCGCGTAACACGTGTGTGATATCCATCATATGGTCATCCACAACGACGGCCAGGTGGTAGGTCGGAAAGCCATCCGATTTGACGAGCACTTGCATGTCTACTTGTTGCCACGGGATCGTAATAGCGCCTCGCAGCCCATCTTCGAATGTACACTCACCGTCATCCGGAACCCGTAATCGAATGACGTGCGCTTCACCACTTGCGATGCGACGAGTCTTGTCCCCCTCATCCATACCTATGCAGTGGCCGTCGTAACGAGGGGTCTCACCTGCCGATTGCTGCGTACGGCGAAGATCAGCTAAGCGGTCAGTACTGCAAAAACAGTGAAACGCGTGTCCATGCTCCACTAACTCAGCAGCGCGAGCAGCGTAGTGATCCAACCGTTCGCTTTGACGATACGGCCCACACGTTCCACCAATATCTGGACCTTCGTCCCACTTGAGCCCCATCCAATGGAGCGCGTCGAGAATCACCTGTTCCGATTCAGGTGTACTTCTTGTCTGATCCGTGTCTTCGATGCGTAAAACAAACTGCCCCCCATGCTTTTTCGCAAAGGCACAATTGAACAGCGCCATATAGGCCGTACCAAGGTGGGGATCACCCGTTGGAGATGGAGCAACGCGCGTACGAACAGTCATGGAGCACTCACTCAGCTTAGAGGCATTATACAGCCGCTATAGAAAGTGATTGAGACTTACGAAATCGAAGTGGAGCTCGACAAATCGCCCTTACGACACGCCTACCTTGCGGAGGCTCGGAAGACCGTGATCATCAGAAACACGAAGGTTATCTGCGCTCACCAATTCCCACGAATCAGGTTGCAGTAACACCGCGCGTGCAAGTTCATTGTTTAGCGAGTGACCCGACATATACCCGTCAAATGCCGCAAACATAGGCAATCCCAAAAGATACAAGTCGCCAATCGCATCCAGCAATTTGTGCTTGGCAAACTCATCAACATAACGCAGACCTTCTTTGTTCAGGACGCAATCATCCGCGATGCCCACCGCGTTCTCTAGACTTGATCCCAAACAACGATCGATTGCCTGGGCTCGAGGCAAGTCATCAATGAGACCAAACGACCGTGCTTGGCTCAAATCATCACCGAATGAGTCACGCGTAAAATCGAGTTCGACCCGTTTCGGGTAGCGGTTGTACACCGGATGATCCGCAACGAACGTGTACGCACCCTTAAATCCGTTGTACGGAGAGAGGGTTGCCACAGCATCATCTTGAGAGACCGTAAGTTCTCGGGTGATGCGGATAAACTTTCGTGGTGCCGATTGCGCACGCGAACCAACACTCTCGATCAGTTTGACAAACGGACCGGCGCTACCGTCCATGATCGGAACTTCATCTCCCGACAACTCAATCACCGCGTTATCAATCGCAAGGCCCCAGAGCGCAGACATCAAGTGTTCTACGGTCGAGACGTTACTCCCTTCCTCACTGATACTGGTCGATAGCAGAGTGCTAGAGACATTCTGAGCCAAGGCGGCAACCGCGACGTCGGGGCAATCGGCTCGAACGAACCGAATGCCCGTGTTCGCCTCGGCAGGACGCAGCGTCATACGCACTTTTTTGCCAGAGTGCACGCCGATTCCGATGGCGTGCGCCGGCTTCCTGAGCGTTCTCTGACGCAACATAGAGTCACCCAATCAACGAGTCGCAACCCAATATACAACGAAAATCATAGAAAATGGAAGAAAAGTGGAGAAACGATGAAAGCTTTTAGTGGACTTACTTCGCCATCCAACTGCGCCCAGCGTCCCTTCATCGCACGAAATTCAGATGTAACAGACCGATATTTCGATCAAAATACCGCGTCTAGAGATCTTCAGACCAACGGATTGGACGAGTGCAGGTCATCGGAACTCCACAAGAATTCACCGACAAAATTCTGTGTGTCGCCCCTATGATGGCGTGGACTGATCGGCACTGTCGGACATTTCATCGGCTCATCGCACCGCACGCGTGGCTTTATACTGAGATGGTCGTTGCCGACGCGATATGTTTTGGTCGAGCACATCGATTACTTGAACACGGCGAGCATGAGCGCCCGGTGGTACAGCAACTCGGCGGGAACGATCCTTATTTATTGTCCCAAGCAAGCCTTGTAGCTGAAAAAAATGGCTTTGATGCAATCAATTTGAACGTTGGTTGCCCATCCGACCGCGTCCACCAAGGCGCTTTTGGCGCCTGCTTAATGCTGCAACCCAAGTTGGTCGCCGAGTGCATCAAGCGCATGTGCGACACAGTCTCTATTCCGGTCACCGTCAAATGCCGTCTCGGCGTCGACGATCACGCGAGTTACGGAAAATTGGCTGAATTCGTTGGATACGTCAGCGAGGCCGGTGCTCGACTATTTGTCGTGCACGCCCGAAAAGCGATTTTGACGGGTTTAAGTCCGGCACAAAACCGAGCGATCCCCCCGCTGGACTACGATCAGGTCGAACAACTCAAGGCCGACTTCCCGTCGCTTGCGATTATTCTGAATGGGGGCCTAAACGACACGCAAAAGGTCAAGCAGGTGCTTGAATGGGCGGACGGTGTGATGATCGGGCGCGCTGCCTATCAGAACCCGGGTTTTCTTCGTGAACTTGACCTCACCCTTTATCCGGAAAAACAGCTCGACAATTTCCAATCCCTTCTCAACCAATACATGGCTTACATGGAAAGCGAACTGGATCAAGGTGTCCGGCTCCATGAGATGACCCGACATCTATTCGGTCTCTTCCATGGATTGCCGGGTGCACGCCAATACCGACGTTATTTGTCGGAGTACGCTCTACTCAAGGGCGCAGGCATAGATACTTTCATCCGTGCTTGCGCCAAAGTCGATCGAAGGGCAGCCTGATGTTCGAACGCCTAAAAGGCGTGTTCGCACGGGAACAGAATTCCGACGTTGAAACGGAAAGCACCACCGTGCCGCTCGCCGCGGCGATGTTGCTGCTTGAAGTCGCCTGGGCTGATCACGAACTCGAAGACCGGGAACTGGAACAGGTTAAAGTCGCGCTCGAGTCAATGTACGAAATTGATCAAGACCAGGGTTCGGAGATCGTCGACCGTGCCCGAGCCGATCACGAAAAAAGCACCGGCGTTTTCCCTTTCACTCGATTACTCAATGAGCGGTTGGATCGATCTGAACGTAAAGCACTGTTGGTACATCTATGGAGGGTCGCCAATTTCGAAGGTGACAAAGAGCATTACGAAGAACACGTCATACGTAAAATCACCGACTTGCTCTATCTAAACCACTCTGACTTTATTGCCGCCAAGCGAGAAGTTCAAAGCAACAACTGAGATTGGAGATATATCCACCTCCCTTTGGGATGGATGCACTATGCCAATCCAACCTCCATCTCCAACAACACAAATTCTCGTTCGAGCCGTTTCTCCGAAACTTTTTCCCGCGCGCCGACGGCCTGACTAAATAACGTGATCCCATATTCCTCCAACAGAAATCGGAGTCGGACAAGCGTATCTTCATTCCCGCCCACTTCCTCTAAACGCACGTATCGCTCGCGCCACCTCTCTATAATTTCGATGTTGGTTTCGTCCCTCCCAACTCTTCCTTGCAGATGGTCGATACGGTAACGCATGCCATCGAGATACCGGACTAGATCGGCGAGCCTGTCGTAGGGCGTAGTCGAGAGAAAGTTGTGGGGGACCAACCGTGCCAACTGTTCTTCCATATCAATGCGCGCGCGGGCAAAGGGCTTAGCTGACAGGGCATCGACTTCTCGTGCTGTATCAAAACGCCGGTCCAAAATGGCCCGAACCCGTTCGACTAATTCGAAATAAGTTTCGACCAGTTGCCCTCTCCGTTCGCTAAGACGTTCTTCAAACGTCTCCCGCGATCGAGGGATCTCGCAGCCTTGGAAGTAGGCGATCCAGGCGGTGTTTCGGAGAACCTCATCAACGAGTTGATCTCTCGTGCCCAGGGTCGCGTAGTGGAGTAGCAAGACGCTTTCTTTATCGATCTCCTTGCGGATATAACGAACGGACTGTCGCTCGGCAAGCAACGCCAGTCGCGATAGACCCTGACGATTACAACTCTGCTGCCGCTTCTGATCCGAATCAAGACGAAAATCCACGCTGTGCTTATCGTCAACTAGTAACGGATATACCAACATCTGCTCCCCAGATTCGTCTAAAACCATTGACTCGGGAAGTCCGGTATCTGGAAATACCGTAAGCCCCGTCATCTCAAGTTTGGCCCGCAAACCACCGTCCATACGTTCCTCTAGACTCGCGAGGAGCCGAGACTTTAAAGCTTCCACATCTCTGTCTTGGTCGATCAGTCGGCGTTTGTTATCCAGCACTTGAATGTTCATCCGCAGAAACGGTGCGAGCCGATCAACATTCCATTCGGACACAGGTATATTTACGTCGAAACGTTCTCGCATTATTTTCGCGAGAGCCAAGAGCATGCGTCCGCGTCGGTACTGATCCTCACTTATCAAGGAAGGAAAAATGGTCGCGACACGATCCGGAACCGGTGCAAGTTGCTTCCGCGTTTGTTTGGGTAAGGCCTTGATCAGTTCGACGCATTTTTCTTCGAAAAAACCGGGTACCAGCCAGTCCAAGGTGTCTTGTTGTATTTTGGCGAGTAATCCCAGCGGCACTTCGATCGAAACCCCGTCATCATCGGTGCCCGGCGCAAAACGATATCGGACGCTGACCTCAACGCCATCAACCTCGATTTCCCCAGGAAACTCATCATCTTTCGGGGAAAAGTCGACCCTCTTCAACAAATCGTCTCGCGTCATCATTAAACGATCACGCTGGTTCGAATCGATATTCCGATACCACCCTTCGAAAGATCGAATACTGATAGCTTCCAACGGCAACCGCTCCTCGTAAAACGAACACTGCGCGTCATCACTCGCGAGCAGGTCGGTGCGCCGGCCCTTTGCCTGCAACTCCACAATTTCGCTCACCAGCTCCCGATTGTGATCAAGAAATGGTGCTTCAACGTGTGCGCTAGGCGCGACCAGGGCGTGACGGATAAATAGTTGTCGACAGACGGCAGGATCGATACGGCCGTATGGAATCCGGCGATTTTCGACCACTGGTACGCCGTAGACGACAGCACGTTCGCGGGCCATCACCTCGCCGCGTTTTTCATCCCATTCCGGCTCTCTATGCGTTCGTCGGATCAGGTGCTCAGCCGCGTGCTCGATCCATCTGGCTTCTACCTGGGCGTTACACCGCGCATACGTTTGCTGCGTCTCCGATATTTCCGCCGCCACCAACCACTTCGGGCGTTTCGAAGCTAACACCGAACCTGGAAACACACGAAACATCAGGTTACGCGGACCGGCATAGTTTCCCTTTTCAGTCTTCAAACCGATAAAACTTAGCGAACCGGCCAGCAGGGCTCTGTGCAGACTCGCGTAGTCGGCCGCGGTTCTGTTTATGCGCAACCCCAGATCTCGACACGCTAGCAGCAACTGACGATGGACGGCTCGCCATTCCCCCATCCGATTAGGCGATAAGAAATTTTGTTCTAACGCCCGACGGTATCCGCTGCGGGTCGAGTCTTCACGCACCCCGCTGGCCCACGTCCATAGATTCACAAAACCGAGAAAATCTGATGCTTCATCGGCAAACCGCTCGTGCGCTTTATCAGCCGCTGCTTGTTTATCAAGGGGCCGAAGACGTGGATCTTGGACGGCAAGCGCCGCGACGATAATCAACACTTCCGTCAAACTCCCGAATCGATGTGCCTCTATCACCATCCGTGCCAATCGAGGGTCAACGGGTAACCGCGCCATCATGTTCCCTTTCTCGGTCAACTTATCGTCGTCGAGCGCTTGCAATTCATGCAACAAGCGCACCGCATCATTGACCGCTCGGGGATCGGGCGGATCCATGAACGGGAACGTCGCGACATCGCCCAAGCGAAATGCGCGCATCTGCAGAACCACGGCCGCGAGATTTGTCCGCCTGATTTCTGGGTCCGTATAAGGCGGACGACTCTCATAATCGACTTCGTCATACAGTCGATAACAGACACCGGGCGCAATCCGACCGCAACGACCCTGTCGTTGGTCCGCACTCGCTCGGGAAATCGGCTCGATCGGTAATCGTTGAAGTTTAGAACGGAAGCTATAACGACTCATCCTGGCTTCACCCAAATCGACCACGTAGCCGATGTTGGGAACAGTAAGGCTGGTTTCTGCGATATTCGTTGCTAAAACGATTCGATGTTGTCTTCCGGGCTCAAAAATTCGTTTCTGTTCGCGTGGCGGCAACCGAGCGTATAGCGGCAATACTTCATATTGGTCACGAAAATGCCGGTTTATCCATCTCGACCAATCGAGAATGTCTCGTTCACCCGGAAGGAACATCAAGACGTCACGCGGCCCCTTAGTTTTTTCGTTCCAAATGTCTGACAGGCAGGTTCGCAATGTCTCTTCAAGACGATCGCTCACTGGCCGGTATCTAGTCTCCACTGGGTATCCCCTGCCACTCACGCTCACGATAGGCGCGTCGGAGAAATGCTGGGAGAACGTGTCAACATCGATGGTCGCACTCGTTATTACCACTTTTAGGTCGTCGCGACGCTCAAGTAATCGCTTGAGGTACCCCAGTAAGAAATCGACATTCAAGCTGCGCTCGTGAGCCTCATCAACAATGATCGCGTCATAGGCGTTCATGCGACGATCGGATCGAATTTCGTTCAACAGCAATCCGTCCGTCATGACTTTAATTAAGGTGTTTTCGTTCCACTGATCATCGAAGCGAACCGCATAACCAACTTCATCGCCTAAGGAAGTAGAAAGTTCGGACGCAACGCGTTGCGCCACTGTCCTCGCGGCGAGACGTCTCGGCTGGGTATGACCAATCATGCCGCGTCTTCCTAAACCCGCCGCTAGGCATGCTTTGGGGAGCTGTGTGGTTTTACCCGAGCCCGTCTCGCCAGCAACGATCACCACCTGGTGGGCGCGTATCAGCTCAGTAATCGCCTCGCAATGCGCGCTGATCGGCAATTCAGTAGGGTACGAAACCAACGGAACCGAAGATTCGCGACGGGCCAGTTGCTCAACAGACCCGGCCCACCGAGTTTTTATTTGACCACTAACTTTTCCGTTGTTGATGGCTCGTGCAATAACCTGAGCATCTCGGGCCATCACGGAATTCGGGTCGAATGCGCGGGCTTTGACCATGGCGCACGAGTAGTCCTCTCGTTAGAAGATCGATACCGCTCGGTTATTTGGACAGAAGATTCATGCCTTCTTCAAGGCCCCGAATGGTCAGCGGGAACATACGCCCGTCAACTAATTCCTGAGTCATTGCAACGGAGGTCGAATACTCCCAAGTCTCCTGGGGTGTTGGGTTAATCCATACGATGTTGTCGTACGAGCCCATAAAACGCGACATCCAAATGGCCCCGGCTTCCTCGTTCCAGTGTTCGACGCTCCCACCTGAATGGGTAATTTCGTAGGGCGCCATCGTTGCATCCCCAACAAATACGATTTTGTAGTCACCGGCATATTTATTGAGAATTTCCCAGGTGGGAATTCGTTCACTCATCCGCCGGCGGTTGTCCTTCCACATAGACTCGTAAATAAAGTTGTGGAAGTAATAACTTTCGAGGTGCTTAAACTCCGTTCGTGTCGCAGAAAAAAGCTCCTCACAGACTTTGACATGGGCATCCATCGATCCGCCGATATCAAAAAATGTCAGTACCTTGATGGTATTGCGCCGTTCCGGACGTAATCGAATATCCAACATCCCGCCATTGTGGGCAGTCTTACGAATCGTCGTATCGATATCGAGTTCATCCTCGCGGCCGGTGCGAGCGAACTTTCGCAATCGACGCAATGCCATTTTGATGTTGCGTGTACCCAATTCCACGGAATCGTCCAGGTTCTTGTACTGTCGTTCGTCCCAAACCTTCTTCGCTTTCTTCTTTTTGCCTTTACCAAGACCTCCAGGACCCTTCCGTCCATCACGTTCCGCGTCTCCCTCTTCGCCTTCTTTTCCTTCTTGGGCTTCTTCTTCCGCTTTCTTAGCTTCTTCTTCCTTCGCCTTCTGAAACGCCTCAATCAGCTTTTCGAGGCCGCCCAGCGATTCGAGTTGTTCCAGCTCTTCGGGCGTGAGAGATTTTTCAAATTCACGACGGAGCCACTCGTCGGGAATGAGGGACTCGAGCATGCCATGTAGGTCGTCAAGACCTTTGAAATACGCGCTAAATGCTCGATCGAACTTGTCATAGTTCTTTTCGTCTTTGACGAGACATGTCCGCGATAGAAGATAAAAGTCATCGATACTCGCGTAAACGACGCGATATTCCATGGCCCGCAGTAGATCCATGAGTTCCCGAATCGTAACCGGAAGTTTGTATTTTCGAAGCGTCAGGAAGAAATTGATCAGCATTGTTTCATCAACCCCCTTTCACCTTGAGCCCTACGTTATCCGCGACTATCACGTCGATTCATAAACGCCAATCGTTCCAACAAGTGCACATCCTGCTCATTCTTTACCAACGCTCCATATAGCGGCGGAATGGCTTTGCTCGGATCTCTGTCGGTGAGAATCTCGTCCGGGATATCGTCAGCCATCAGCAGTTTCAGCCAATCGATCAGTTCAGACGTCGATGGTTTTTTCTTGAGACCCGGCACCTTCCGAACGTCGAAAAAGATATCCATCGCCTCCTTCACCAGATCATGCTTGATCTCTGGAAAATGCACCTCAACGATCTGTTGCATCGTTTCTCGATCTGGAAAATTAATGTAGTGGAAGAAACACCGCCTAAGAAAGGCGTCCGGGAGTTCTTTCTCATTGTTTGACGTGATAACGACAACAGGACGAGTGATTGCGGAAATGGTTTCTTGAGTTTCGTATACGTAGAACTCCATACGATCGAGTTCCTGCAACAAATCGTTGGGGAATTCGATGTCTGCTTTATCGATCTCATCGATCAACAACACCACCTTTTCCTCCGAGCTAAATGCTTCCCACAATTTTCCGCGCTTGATGTAGTTACGGATGTCCTGCACCCGGTCGTCGCCGAGCTGGGAATCGCGCAGCCGGCTCACGGCGTCGTACTCGTAGAGACCCTGACTGGCTTTAGTTTGCGATTTGATATGCCACTGAATTAGCGGTACGCCCAGGGTGCTGGCAATCTCCTCGGCGAGCAAGGTCTTGCCTGTTCCCGGTTCTCCCTTCACAAGTAACGGCCGTTCCAGTTTCACGGCAGCGTCGACCGCCATGGAAAGTTCATCGGTTGAGATATAACTGTCTGTACTATCAAAGATCATGCAGCGTCCTGAAACTTAACGTTGGTGATTGAATGCTGAGGCAGCGCGTACTTTAGCCACGCACCTACGGCGACGCAACCGAAGACCGCGTCTCACCCTTTCCCCTTGATCGATTTTGGTCGCCCTGTATGACCCGAAAATCTGCCGACTTGGCGTCGTATAAAGAGACCGACAAAAACAACGAGGACGATCAGCGTGGGAAAGAATAGAACGGTCGCTGGCGTTGATGCGTCTGCTCCTCGTTCCAAGAATAAGCGGAACAGGAGAGCAATGAGCGCTGGGGCATATTCACCTCCACTCAACTCAATAGGCATCAGCGCCCAGACGACGATCAGACTGGCTGCTAGACCCGCGAACAATCCAAATCGACGTAACGAGCGCCACATTAGCCACGCGAAACCAACCCCCGCCAACGCCAACACTAACCACGCGATCACGTACGACATCGATTTATACCCATCTCACTATTTGCCATGCAAGATCATCCGGGTGGACATTTTTCTCGGAGATGACGTTGCCATACACACTGACCCCTGCACGTCGAATTTCGTCTCCATTCCCAGCAATGAGAGGATGCCACTCGTACAGTGGACGACCCTCATCCAACAACCGGTATGCACAAGTATTGGGCAACCAGGAAAGATCACTAACCGAATCCGCATCGAGGCGCACGCAATCCTGAACGAGTTGATGCCGCTCTGGATAATGGCTACAACGGCAACTCTCTATTTCAAATAGGCGGCAAACGACGGACGTCGCACCAACGGAGCCGGTCTTTGTATCTTCGAAACGAATCAAACAACATTGGCCGCATCCGTCACACAACGATTCCCATTCCGCCTGGTTTAGCTCACGAAGTTTTTTGGTTTCCCAGAATGGCTTACGATTCTCCACGTGAGCGCTCCCCCAGCACCGGCGGTAGCTGTAAGTAGTAGCCTTGGTTCGCGATCGCCTCGAGTACTTGTTTAGTCTCCACGCGCGCCAACGATCGATCTTCCGTTAGTTTAAAGCGCAACGTCTCAACCGGCCTCCCGAATCGTTTCAAAAGGTCCGCCGGTAACGACATCGGATCGGACGAGCCGTCAACATATAAGTACATATCGGCGACGCGCTTGCTGCGGTATACCGCAACGTCACGAGCCATCATCAACCAAGATGTCCTGAAAGCACGTCAAGAAAAGCATCACCAACCAGTTCATCCCGCCATCCAGCAAACCAATCGGGCAAATCTTGCAAAGCCTCATAATGACGAACGCATGCTTCCACGTCGCGCTTGCGTGCGAGCAGCTCAACGGCCATCCCCAATCGATTCGCAGTTTCTGAGGCAATTTCCCGCAATGTCTTGACGATTTTTCCATGGTGGGAGGAAAACGGTCGGACCACCGGTTCGGGTAATTGGGTTGCCGATTTTCCTTCGTCGAATGCCGTGAGGACCGCGTCGCCATGTTCTCGCAGGACTCCAGGCGGCAGGATTCCTTCAAGAATCCGCCCACTGACACGTTCGCTCTGGGCAAGCTTCATCAAATGCGCGTCCCAAACCGTTTTTGAACGGGGTACGTCTCGGTCGCGCGCTTCATGCTCTCGCCATGTTACGAGGCTCCGCAAGACACTGAGTTGCTTCGGGTGAAGGCGCCAAGCACCTTTTAACGTACGGTAATACTCGTCCGGGGAAATGATCGGTTGATCCAACATCCGCGACATTTCCTGGGTAAACCAAGGGTAACGATCCTGTTCGTCAAGACGCGAGCGGATCATGCTCCATAGTTCCGGCAGGTATAAAACGTCGTCGACCGCGTATTCAAGTTGCGCGGCACTCAATGGTCGCTTTAGCCAATTCGACCGGGTTGATTGCTTGGCCAACTCAACGCCCAAGTAGCGTTCCACTAAACCGGCATAACTCAAGCTGAATTCCGGCTCAAGAAATGCGTGCGCGAGTTGCGTATCCACGAGGCCACGGGGACGGACTTCGAGATGGTGTTGAAGGACTTCAAGGTCTTCGGAACAGGCGTGCATAATCTTGGTGACCATCGGATCAAGCAACGTGGTTTGTAGGCTCGAATAGTCGAGCAAAGCCTGCGCATCGATGAGCGCTACTTCGGCTCCTTGGGCCAGCTGATACAGCGCGGGTATTGGGTAGAACGTGTTGACGCGTATGAATTCAGTATCGATCCCGAGCACATCGCAATTGACCCCCAGTACTGCATCGAGCGCCTTTTGGGTGTCGACCAGTTGTTCAGTCAATGCTGGTACGCCCACGTAACGCATGTGTGATCGTTCCGCCGTCGACGTACTCGAGTTCGCCTCCCACCGGCACACCGTGCGCGATGCGGGTAACAGACGCACCCGAGCCAGTGAGCGCCTCGCTAATGTAATGCGCAGTGGCTTCCCCCTCGACGGTAGGATTCGTCGCAAGGATCACTTCCCTTATGTCGGTTTCCAGCACGTGCTCCCGGAGCCTGTCGAGCCCGAGTTCAACTGGACCCACACCATCGATCGGCGACAAACGACCATGCAAGACGAAGTACTTACCGTCGTAACCCGCAGCCGACTCAATCGCGACCACATCGGACGGTGATTCGACGACGCACAGCACCGCGCCATCACGTTTCGCGTTGCTGCATATGCCGCAGGACTCTGTTTCCGACAAGTTTCGACATACCCGACACTGACCGACATTTCGGACCGCATCGACGATCGCACCGGCTAGGGCACCAGCGCCCTCGCGATTTCGTTGTAATAGATGAAAGGCCATGCGTGTCGCCGTCTTAATGCCAATTCCAGGGAGCACCTGCAAGGCTTCAATCAGTCGATCGATCAGGGGGCTTATTCGACTCAAAACGGTAGCTTGACACCTGGTGGAAGCCCAAGACCCTGTGCCATTTCCGACATCTTCTGTTTTTGGGTCGCCTCAACGCGCCGAACCGCATCGTTAATCGCTGCAGCGATCAAATCTTCTAACATATCGCGGTCTTCACGTAGAAGACTCGGATCGATTTCTACAGCGTGCGCTTGGTAGCGTCCAGATAGAACTACCTTCACCATACCGCCACCGCTCTCACCCGTGACCTCCATTGCTCCCATCTTGTCTTGGGCTTCTTGCATCCGCGACTGCATTTCTTGCGCCTGCTTCATTAAATCGTTCATGTCTTTCATAGAACCTCAGTCAGACCGCGGCTGTACCGCATCCAATCGACCATCAAATTCGCTCATCAAGGATTGTACGTTTTCATCTTTGCGCAACGCGGATTCCGCCAGGTCGAGTCGTTCTTGCGCTAAACGCTGTTTCCGCACCGCGGGCGTTTCCTCAATGACCGTACCAGCGGTAACAACAACTTCGACGGATTTGCCGACGTGTTCCGAGAAAATTTCTTCTAAATGACCTTGCTGAGTATCGTTGTAGAGCGTGTCGTGGCTCTCATCCAACAGGAGCTCAACCCGTTCCTCGGTCAGAGTAACGAGATTACTGTGTTCTAGAATCATGGCGGTCACACCCGACGCAGGGATGTCCTCGATCCTCTCGTGCCATGGCGTACCGTTCAGCAATGCTTCGCCGCCCACTTTTGCCGCTGACCCCTTCTCGTTGGGATCGGTGGCTTTCGTTTTCCGTCGCTTTTTCGATGGCTTCTGCTCGACCGGCGCGTCTTCTTTCCTGCCTGCCGAGCCATTCCCAGCAGTCCCAGATGGCGTCATATCGACACTGTCATAGGCAGGCTCGAAGTCGAGCAGTCGAATCATAGTCATTTCAAACCCAACTTTGGGGTCCGGCGCGTACTGCATATCTCGCCCACCCATCAGACACGTCTGATATGCCAATTGGATCCACTGTGCCGAAAATCGATCCGTGTATTTGTCGAGATCGCCTTCCGGCTTCGTCTCCGTCGCGTGTGCCATCGCAAGCTCGTGAAAAGCCCGTTGGAGGTTAGCGAGCACGTCGGCCAAATCCGCCGAACGCGCAGCGAGTTCATTCGAACATTTGAACAACGCCACGCGATCTCCATCCGCAAACGCGTCGAGCAAACGGGCCACCTCATCTGAACGCACGGTACCCAACATTTCGGCGACTCGGTCCCCTTCCAACGATCCACCGCAATAAGACACGGCTTGGTCAGCGATGGACAACGCGTCGCGAAGACTGCCATCCGCTGCTCGAGCAATCACATTAAGGGATACGTCGTCGGAATCGAACGACTCGCGAGTGAGTACGCTCCCAAGGTGTTCGGCAATCACATCCGGGAGAATGTTCTTCAAGTTAAATTGTAGGCACCTCGAAAGAACCGTCATCGGAACTTTTCCGGGGTCGGTTGTTGCTAACAAGAACTTTACGTGGGGTGGTGGCTCTTCAAGTGTCTTTAATAACGCGTTAAAACTCGAGGTCGAGAGCATGTGCACCTCATCGATGAGATAGACCTTGAAGCGCCCGCGAGTTGGTAAATACTGCACGTTATTGAGCAAGTCCCGCGTATCATCGACACCCGTACGCGACGCTGCGTCGACCTCGATCAGATCGATAAACCGCCCTTCGATAATCTCTGTACACGGTTCACATGCACCACACGGAGAAGATGAAACCCCTTGCTCGCAATTCAGACAATTAGCCAGAATCCGCGCAATGGTCGTTTTGCCCGTACCCCGCGTGCCAGTAAACAAGTACGCATGGTGTAGGCGGTCTTTGTCGAGCGCATTGACCAACGCGCGAACCGCGTGTTCCTGACCAACAACGTCATCGAACGAACGTGGCCGGTACTTTCGAGCAAGGACCTGATAGCTCATGATCATCCATTCTAAGTCAGATCATCACGAGTCAACACGGAACGAATGAGTTTGTCTGCTGATTTCTCAATTATCGGCCATCGGGGTGCAGCCGGTATCGAATCCGAAAACACTTTGCGGGGGTTCAAGCGGGCACTGGATATGGAGGTGCATGCCGTCGAATTCGACGTCCATCGGGTCGACGGTGAGCTCGTTGTCATCCACGATGACACCGTCGATCGAACCACCAACGGTATAGGGACGCTATCGGATTTTTCGTTCGAACAACTACGTCAGCTGGACGCTGGCGATGGGGAACGCATACCCACCCTCAAAGAGGTTTTGGATCTGATTCCACCCACGGTTGGGGTTAACGTCGAACTAAAGGGCGTCGGAACGGCAACCGCCACGGCAGAAGTGCTACGTCACTACAGCCATCGACAATTAGTATCGTCGTTCGACCACAAGGAATTGCAGAACTTCGTGGCGATTGGTTCTGGTATCCCGGTCGCACCCTTATTCGGACGTTGGCGAGAAAATGGACTCGAGATAGCCCGCGCATTAGGCGCTCATGCCATTAATGTCTCCGACCGTATCGCGAATCTGGAACGCGTCAACGATATCGTCGATGAGGGGTTCGCGTGTTACGTGTTCACCGTCAACGATGTCCAACGGGCCAGCGATCTTAAAGACATGGGCGTGTCGGGCGTTTTTACGGACCGACCCGACCTATTCATTGAGTTTTCTCGGACCGACTGACCGTCCCAGTGCGGGCAAAACCATTGCTCACCGCTATCGGCTTGCCTTATTGAGCTTCCGTAGAGATCAGCCTGCCGGCGCGTGTTGAATCACCTCCGGAGGCGAACCCTCTGGTATGTCGTCCTCCGTGACCGCACGAAGAGCAACGCGATCATCACCGTCTGCAAACTCATGCGTGGTAACACAGAACTCGACCAAAATATCGTTGGGATCGGTCACATAAATGGAATGACACCAACCATGATCGATCTCCGTCACTTCGTGACCGTATTCTAGTAACCGATCCCGTTTCGCATGCAGGTCGTCGACACTTTCAGCGCCAAAGGCAATGTGGTTCGACCAGGATGGCAACCCTAAGCCCCTTGAAATCGAGATCGACCGTTCGTCGTCAAGGCGCTCGTCGTGAAGTTCCCAAAAAGCCATTAACTCGCCGTTTCCAGTGTCGTAAAAGAAGTGCTTAGCCCAACTGCGTGGCATCGATTGCTTAATGACCTTCGCCAGACGAAAGCCCATGGCTTCAGTGTAGAAGGCATGCGTTGCCTGCATATCCCTCGTGGTAATCGCTAGATGGTGAAATGACATGGCGTGTTACCTGCTTAATGACTCGGGGAAAATGTATCACGGTCGCGTCCTACTATCGGTTCAGTAAAACGGCTACGATAACTGGCCATTCGGTGTCCGAGGATTGCCGAATCTATGGTGACCCACGCCGGTCCCCTCGCGACGAGATGTTGTGAACCCCGTCAGGCCTGGAAGGGAGCAGCGGCAACAGCGGATTCGGGTGCCGGGGTGTGGCTGGTTGGGTCGCCACCCATATACTGTGTTCCCATCGGGAGAGGTGTCTGAGCGGTCGAAAGAGCACGCCTGGAAAGTGTGTATACGGCAACGTATCGAGAGTTCGAATCTCTCCGTCACCGCCATTCCTACTCAAGCTATTAAAAATATATTCTAATAAAATTAGATTTTAAAAGTTTCTTGTTTCAATTTATGGAAAGGTTATCTTTTGGACGTAAGTTCTAGGGGCCTAAATTGACGTTTATAGTTTCAATATCTAGATTTATTTTAATTAATAAATTCGAAGAGTATATGTTAAAAATAAAGCTCACTCTAAGTTCAATTGTAAGATTGAGGAGAAATATGTATTGTTTTATTTTGAAATGGCGTAGAATATTCCATGGGTTGTCGCTCTAACTATTACAACACTAATGCAAAAATTACAGCTTGTAATATTTCTTTGCAAGAGGTGTCAGTGACTACCACTGTTGCAGATATGCGAGGTAACTAGCATGAAGCAGAAAACTGTTTTAGTTAGCAAATATCGTCGTTATCGAAATGGTCAGTGGGAAGATGTTTGTCAACATCTACGCTCATTACCTAACAGATAATGAATAGTAACGAGCGACAACTCAACCTTATAGATTAATTAGCATTGTTAGGTGCCATCATTGTATTAAAATGCTCAATGAATCCTGTTTCGTGGAATATTTCTTTAAATTTATTGATGTAGCGTTCGGTATCAATAGTCCCTAAGTCCAAGTTTATTGAATCAGAATGAGAACCACGGTTGAAGTATCTCAACAATGGCTGAAATTCTTTGTCTAGTGAACCTACTTTGTTTAGTGCTTTGTTTAAATTATCTTTTTGATGAATAAAACCGAAATATCTTTCTAAAATATTTCTCATAGCGTTAGGTAACATTGATACGTGTAAATTACCTTCAGAACAATCTTTGATCATTTGCCAATAATTTTGGTAATCATTTAATAATGTATGTCTATCCATCGGAATTATATTTGTATTTTCCGATTTTATTATTCTGTATAAATTATAATCTTTTGGGTTATGTGCTTTGTTCGGGTTTTTAAGCATTAGCAGTTCGTGAAAGAAGTACAGGTTATGAGTAAGGATAAATATTTGTTTAAAATCTTTCTCTATAATTTCATTGTGAATTATTGACGCAATATCAAAAACATAGTTTTGTGACAAACTTGATATGGGGTCATCAATTACTATTGTCCTGATAGAGCTAATTGCATTCTCTTCTTTTGAAGAGGCTCCACTGCATTTTTCTAAAAAGTATAAAAATGTTATTAGAGTTTTTTCACCCTCACTCAGAGATCTGAATATATTTGAACAATCATTATCTGAACGAGCAATATAATATAGAGCTGAACTTTCCTTAGAGGCCTTTAGTGAGAAGCCTGTAACTCCAAGAGATTGTAACCTGCGATTAATATTGATTACAGAAGTTGTAATATCTGTAGTTCTGCTTCTTAATTCAGATAGTTTAACTTCTTTCGACTTTTTTTCAGCTCTTTTATTTGTCAATTCGGTTCTTAAATTATCTAAACTAGTATTTATAGCTGCTTTAGATGAGTTATTTAATTCTATAGCAGACTGAAATTCATTTTTTAATATTTGCCAGAATCTAACTCGGATATTGGAGAGTAATTCGTCTCTCTTCTGTAACTTTTTATTAAAATCAGAAACTTCATTCTGGATAAGCTCAATTTGATCATTTACAGACTCAAGCTGCCCTTTAGAATCAATAAGACAAACTACTTCGCTTGGGTTTGCTAGTTTCTTCTTGATTAAATTAAGGTTAGTTTCAAGGATTGCTGTATAGCTAGCTATTTTATCAAATAAACTGTCGTGCTTTGCAATATGAGGCATAGAGAAAATAGGTTCACTCAACTCTTTTTTTAGATTATTTATTTCGTGTTGGTATGAATTGTAAAGAGCCTCTAGTTCGCTAATTTTATCTTCATAAACATTACTAAAAAAGCTTCTTATGTTTCTTTTAAGCTCATCATTTAA
>PBAA01000045.1 GCA_002715785.1 Gammaproteobacteria bacterium
GAGCAGAATTTTCGGGAAGGCCACGTGCCAGGTGCGATGTTTCTAGACCTCATTGAAGCAGCGTCCGACACAACCACAAACCTCGGATTTAGCTTACCTAAACCCGCGCAATTGGAATCGCTATTTCGCAGCCTCGGTGTCAACGACGAAACCCAAGTCGTGGTGTACAGCACCGACAACATGATGTGGGCCACCAGGGCATGGTGGCTATTGCACTACTGCGGACATCCCAATGTTCGTGTTCTCAACGGAGGTTTCGACGCCTGGGTCGCCAATGATCTCGACACATCGGACCAGGCGACGAGCTACCCCATAGGATCATTCGCCGTCAACGTTGATCCCGATCGGTTTGCCGATAAATCTACCGTCCTTAAAGCCGTCAGTGATCAGGCCGTTTGCACGGTTAACGCTCTGGCCCCCGCCATGCATTCTGGAGAATCGCCCATCTCATACGGTCGGCCCGGACATATTGCGGGCAGTATTAATGTCTTTTACGACGATCTGCTTCTCGACGGGCACTTTCGACGAAGTGAAGAACTCGTAGAAGTTCTAAGCCACAAAGGTCTCCTGCAATCAGCCAAAGTCATCGCCTATTGTGGCGGCGGAATCGCAGCGACCATCGATGCCTTCGCTTGCCTGCTCGTGGGGCAGGAACAGGTTGCTGTTTATGACGGATCGATGTCCGAGTGGGTAAAAGATGTGTCTTTACCCCTCGAAATAGGTCCTTGATCTAGGTCGAACGGTCGAGATCCCGCAGCGCGGTGTCTGCAATGTTATTTCCGGGCAGCTAACGTATTCTCAACGGGACTGATCATTGGAGAAGAACATGGCAGAGAACGGAGAGATGAACGACGATTCCAAAGGTTTCGTCTCGGCACGCGGCCCCTTCGAGATTTTCGAGAATCCACCCATGAACGCACCCTTCCCTTCAGAAGCGGTCAAGGTGGACCGGGCCGCCGATGGCTTTGAATATAGCGGTCTCGCCGAAGAATATGGCGAGGAGCCGGTCCGACAAAAAATCGGCGAGATGGTTAAGGCCTTTTCGGCAGGCGTGAGTACGACACCCCTTTTCGGCCAACAAACCGAGGGGGGCATGAGTTTGGTCCACGTCTGGTTTGGCCCGAACTTCCCTTTGTTTCGTCACAGCCACCCAAAGTACGGGGACTGCCTCTACTACGTCGTCGCCGGCGAGGTAATCCTTGGTAGACGACGTTTGGGACCCGGTTCAGGTTTCTTTGTACCCAATGGAATGCCGTACAAGTACACGGCTGGCCCCGCGGGGGTCGAAGTCCTAGAGTTTCGGGCAGGAGGCGGCGAACCGAGTGCGCCCGGTATGAAGCTTGACGAGCATTCACTGGATTCGATTCAGAACATCATTGACGGGGCCAACAAACACGTTGATGAGTGGCAAGTCCCCGAACGGATTGGTGATACCGCGTTGCGTCAAGCGGAATACGACAACGGCGCAAGCTAGTGTCCCGACGAGCCAACAGGCGTGCTGTCTGGCTCGTCCTTTTAATATCCAGCGCTGCGTGTGCTGACGACAGTGAGGCGGTCGTCGCCGCGCGGGATAGTGTCAACGCATGGCTTGAGTTGATTGACACCAGCCAATTTAGTGAAAGTTTAGGTAGAGCCTCGCCGGTGTTGCAAAATGCGATTACGGATAAAAGCTGGAATCGGTCTCTGCGCGGGTCCCGATCACCGCTTGGGGCGGTCCAATCGCGCAAATTACTGGGAGCGAAATTTTCCGAAGACCTTCCAGGCGTGCCGCAAGGTGATTACGTGATTTTCGGTTTTGCTTCTGTGTTTGAAAACCAAGACAACATCATCGAAACGGTCACGGCGAAAAAGGATGCAGATGGTATCTGGCGCGTGGCGGGTTACTTCATTCGTTAAACACCGCGCCATCCCGATTAGCATCCCGAAATAACTGGAAATCATCCACTCGACCAAGCCCGTTACAAGAGGGTTAACCATTAAAATGGGGGATTTCCGATCCCCCAGTAAACGTACAACATGTGAATTGGATGACCCACCTGACATGCTCTGATACGTTATCGCCGCGCTAGTTCCACAAGAAAGCTAGCGGCATATTTACACCGAAGACAATCAAGGTTAATTAGTGAACAGTACCGATTCCTATGTGTTGCCTTTAAACACCGACAACGATTCGCTCGAACTAATCGGTGGTAAGGGAAAGTCACTCGCGCGCATGGCGAGTGCTGGTTTTACCGTCCCAACCGGGTTTCACGTGACGACGGCAGCGTACAAGAACTTCGTCGACACGAACGAACTTCAATCGAAGATTCTTGAGCTAGCAAAGCCTGAAATTAACGGCATCGCGCTCTCCTTCGAACAAGCCTCCAAGAATATTCGCGCCTTATTCGATCAAGCGCGCATCTCGGATGACATCGTCGCCGAAGTCGCGAGCGCGTACACCATGTTCGAGAGCGAAAGCACGGCTGTTGCCGTCCGATCGTCGGCGAATGCCGAAGACTTACCGGAGTTGTCGTTCGCCGGTCAACAAGAGACGTACCTGAACGTACGCGGCGGCGACGCGTTAGTATTAGCCATTCGCGATTGCTGGGCGTCCTTGTGGACAGCCCAGGCCATCAGTTATCGACACCAAAACGGTATTGAACAGGACTCGGTCGCGATGGCCGTCGTCGTCCAAGTGATGGTGCCGTCGGATGTATCCGGCATTTTGTTCACCGCCAATCCGGCGACGGGCGAGCGATCTGAGATGATCATTAATGCCAGCTTCGGTCTTGGCGAGGCCGTTGTCAGCGGTCAAGTCACTCCAGACACGTACATCGTCGATCGCGAAACGCATTCCGTTAAAGAAACGGTGATCGGTCCAAAGGCCCAGAAAATCGTTTCCGACGCTGATCAAGGCACCCGCTTCGAAGATGTTGAAGACGATGAGCGGACTCAGTCCTCGTTATCCGAGACCATGATTCAGGAACTCGCCGCAGCCGCCGTCAATATCGAATCCCTCTACGACGGCTTGCCTCAAGACATCGAATGGGCGTTTGCAAACGGCAACCTCAAGCTATTGCAGTCTCGTCCCATCACGAATCTTCCAGTCCAACCCATCGAGGTAGATTGGTCCCCCACACCACCTGCCAAATACGTCAGTCGGCGCCAAATTGTGGAAAACATGCCGGGTCCCATTTGTCCGCTGTTTGAAGAGCTTTACCTCACGGAGGGGCTTGAATCATCGCGTAAAGGAAAAAGTCTCATGGTCGGTGGCGGTCCAATGTTTGTGACGGTCAATGGCTACGCGTACATGCGATTCGACTTCCCCCAACTCCACGAGTCGGGCACAGCCCTGAAACAAGCCAAGCCCCCTAGCGAAGAAGAAATCGAGGCAGCGGAACAAAAAGCGATGGAAGCGATCCGAAAACGCCTGGAGCAAGAAGAAAACGTCGCGAAGTTGGAAAAAAACGATCTGGCCTTGTTCGTCTCCGAATTGTCCGACGCAGATCGGACCGCGTTCGAGAGGTGGGCGGCAGATCAGCCAGCGGAAGATCTCGCCCATCGTGTGACCATGCCTGAGAGCGACAATCCAACCTACGTGGCGTTCCACAAAACGGCCGTTAACGACCGGCAACTGGGCGAATGGCACGAAGTTACCCGGCCCCGATTGGTCGGTATCGGCGAAAAATGGAGCAAACTGGATCCGGCAACCGCGACCGATGAGAAGCTCTTAGAGGGCATCCGCGAGATGGGAATCGAAGAGGGATACTACTGGTCGAGTAATTCAAGTCATACCTTTGGCGTCGCTAAATCGACCGACGACCATCTGCAGTGCTTCCTCCGCGAGACACTCCCCGATCACCGCTTTATTAGCGGCCAATTTCTTTCGGGAATCGAATCGAAATCCATGCAAGCAAACGCGGATCTCTTCGAAATAGCGAAGTCGGTGCGCAGCAACGACGAGCTTGCCAAGCTCGTCATCGTCACCCCATCTAGATTCCTCATGGATGCCCTTCATCAGCGCAACGACAGCCGCGAGATGTTGGATGCGATTGAAAACTATCTAGGCACCTACGGCCACCAAGGCTATAGCATGGATTTCATCGAGCCCACACAAGTGGAAGATCCATCCGCGCTTTTTGCGAGCTTGAAGGCGATGGTCCAGGACAAGGATTACGACCCCAAAAACCAGGACTTGCGCGCATCGGCAGTCCGCACAAACAAGTACGACGAAATCTCGTCGATACTGGAAGGGCTTGAATATTGGCAATTTCGTTACCGGCTGTGGCTCGCCCGCAAGTACAACTACATCCGGGAAGAAGTTGCATTCATGTTTGGATACACCTGGTCGGTGTTGCGGCCCATGGCACACGAACTCGGGCGTCGTTTGGCAGACGTGGGGTCTTTAGATCGATTCGACGACGTCTATTTTCTCGTCACCGAAGAGCTGAATCGCGGAATCGAGGCACGACGTAGCAATGAAGGATTGCCGCAACTAGCAAGCCTTGCTGCAGAACGTAGGCAACTTCGAGAAGCCCGAAAACAACATCATCCACCGGGCACCCTCCCGGCCGAAGCGAGCCAGATCAAAGGCATCGCTTTCAAAGAAACACAAATCAAAAACGACGATTCGAGCGATACGATGCGCGGATTTCCAGTGAGTTCTGGGCAGGTCACCGCAAAAGCGAGCGTCGTCATCGGCGCAGACGAGTTCGACAAGATGGTGCCGGGATCTATATTGGTTAGCCCTTTGACGACGCCCGCGTGGACACAACTCTTTGCACACGCAGTGGGTCTTGTCACCGACATGGGAAGTATCCTCGCCCACGGATCCATCGTTGCCCGCGAGTACGGCATTCCTGCTGTGCTGGGAGTTGGCAATGGCACTAAAAGAATTCAACACGGACAAACGATTAGCATCGACGGCGATGCCGGAACCGTTGTGATACACGACGACGCGGATACACAATCGTCGTAATTAGAAGCAACGAGGAATCACCGAATCTCGGGTTGTTGAACGCGTAGTTCACCGATACGCCTGCCAAAGAACTCTCGAATTTCGGATAACGCTTTCTTTGACGTAGGCAACATTTTGGCGGAATAACGTTAGTGGTTCTGCTAACGAAATACGGATTGCATCAACAACTGGCGATCACGAAGCCTGAGCCAAACTACCGGCATCAACCTTACGCATTTCATCAGGCACCATGAACGATCGCGGATGGTCGCCAATTCTAGGTGAAGGTTCGTTGAAAGACCGAGTCCACTCTCTCACCGTTGGGCGCCGTTTAAGTATCGCCACCTCAAAATAGATCGTCGCGTGTAGCAAGCCAAGTAGTACTCGTAACCGATCGTACGTGAGGACGCGTACCTGCGAGAAGTTAAATGCCTCTTTCTGGGAAGCGATGGCGCGCACAACGTCTGGCAACTGAAACGTCGTCTCGACGATCCTGGCGAGCTGTTCGCGTTCCTTTACCGCTGGTTCTGAACTCAAATAGATCAACGGTTCCCCCTGCTCCCCCTCGGCTCGGCGAGCGCTAGGTATGTCCCAATCGACGACTATAAGCGACAGCGGCTTCTCTGGTGTCTCCGGGAGGCTGACCTCGTTTGATCCAAACGAACAAACCACGGCCGTCTCGACCTCCACGTTCTGTGCGCCTCGTATCCATTTGTACGTCGTCACACCGAATGGCCTCTCGACCAGATGCGGAATTTCATTAATAAACTTTAGGTGTCCTTCATGTAACAACTCAACGCGGCCCGACACCGCCGTTACATATCTGAAGGCATCGCGCGATACCGAATTCGCGAATGGCTCTGCTCGCAACATCAACGCACCAACATCCGCATCGAGAAAGAACACACCTCGCCCAGCCGTTGCTTCTTGGACACGTTTAAGGACACTCAGGATCTCGTCACTATCGTCGACGTAATCGGGCGCGTTACGTGACCAAATATGCGCCGCTATCGGCATCAAAACACCGCTGATCGGATCGTACGCGACCACCTCGCAAACCTGATAAGCCGGGTATCCCGTTTCTGGCAACGCCTCCGCGTCGACCAGGAACTCCATCTTTCTCGCGTACTTCTTCTGCAACGGGTATACGTGCGTCACAAGCGGCGTTTCTTGCTTGACTCGACGCGCGGTCATACTCAGCAGATTACGAGAGATCGTGTCAGCCAATCCTTGGCGAGCCAGATTGCGACTCAATCGTTTATGCGTCGCGTGTATTCGAACAGGTTTGTCTAATGCTGCCGCGATGTCCCATATTCTTACGGATCGTGACCGGAGCATGCCGACCAAAACATCCCCGACAAACCGCTTGGAAACTCTACCGAGCCCCGCAGCCAGTTGATCGGTAAACTCATAAAACTTGACAGCCTTAGATTTAGACAAACGAATGTGCTGCCTGTACCCCGCCAGATAAACATGCCGTCAAACGCAGGTTATCGACCATCAATGCGGAGACTTTTTTCGAGAATAATTCATTAGATAACTTATTATATATTAATGACTTAATTGAATTATATAAACTATGCATTACGTATATATGGGTGATTTTCCTCGACATATCGTAGCGCACCTTTACATCGCATACGACGCACCCCGCCGCATCTTTATACTAGGCCAATGGATAGGTTCCCTCGTTACATAAAGCCACTCGATTCGAGCACCGATTTTGAAGTGGTCGGTGGCAAGGGAAGATCTCTCGCAGCAATGCTTCGCGCCGGACTGCCGATTCCCGCCGGCTTCCACGTGACCATATCGGCGTATCAGCGATTCGTAGAACACAACGACATTGCTCGTGCGATTCTCGAACTAGCAACGCCCGTCGTCGTTGGGGCGAGAGCCTCGTTTGAGACACCATCGACTCGAGTGATGAAACTGTTCGAACGAGGGGAGATACCATCCGATATCGCGGACGAAGTTGCTAACGCGTACGCAGCGCTCGACCGAGACAAAGTTGCTGTACGGTCCTCGGCAAACGCAGAAGATCTCCCTAACTTGTCGTTTGCAGGCCAGCAAGAAACGTACCTAAACGTATACGGTCACGACGACTTGCTGATCGCGGTGAAAAATTGCTGGGCATCCTTGTGGACAACTCAGGCTCTTAGCTACCGCCACGAAATGGACGTCGACCAAAGCGCCGTGGCAATGGCCGTCATCATCCAAGCAATGGTGCCGGCGGACGTGTCCGGCATCCTGTTTACTGCAAACCCAGCCACTGGCCAACGAGACCAAGCAATCGTCAATTGTAGTTATGGTCTAGGCGAAGCGGTCGTCGGGGGGCAGGTGACACCCGATACGTTCGTACTCGACAAGGCAAGTCTCGAGCTAAAAGAAACCGTTCTTGGAAGCAAAGAGCAAATGATCGTCTCGCGGAGCACCCAAGGTACGCACGTGCAGCAAGTACCCAGGGAACAAAGAGATACCTCGTCTTTGTCCGAAAACTCCCTCAAGGATCTCGTCTCGCTTGCGAAGGAAGTTGAACAGTGCTTCGTGGGCCAGCCCCAGGATATCGAGTGGGCGATTTACGAGGGGGAAATATGGCTACTTCAGTCCCGACCCATCACGCATTTACCGGAGCCACCACCCAAGGAAGTGACTTGGCCGATGATTCCGGGCGCACAACTATTGAAACGCCAAGTCGCGGAAAATATGCCCGATCCTTTATCGCCGCTCTTTGAAGATCTGTATTTGAGAGCGATCTTCGATACGCAAACCTGGCCCGATGGCTGGGAATGGAATGGCCGACTGACCAAGAACTGGATGAAGAATTTTGTCGTCACTACCGTCAACGGATACGCCTATCAGCCCATCTACCACGACAGTGGCAAAGACTGGGAACGTTTCATGGTTGAACACCGTAAGAAACAAGCTGCGTTACCGTGGCACAAGAACCTAAAGCGCGCGTTCTCCCTGCAAAGTTTCTTTATCGACGATATGAAGGGTGGCCCGCTGCATCGACTCTATCTCGTAGCTCGAACGTTCCGTGTGTTCAGAAAGTATCCGGCATTAGTTACTTGGGAAAAACAACAGCTTCCCGACTATCTTGCACGCATCAAGCATTGGCGCGAACGCGATCACGCGACCATAACTAGCCAGGAATTACTCGTGGGCATGAAGTCCTTAACGCGCACGGAAGCTAACTATTGGCACGCACTCAGAAGCGTCATTGGTACAGCCAAGCAAACGGACGGTGGATTCCACGCCTTCCTGGAAAAAAACGCACCGAACGAAGGTCTCATTAGCGGTTCGTTCCTTTCTGGTTTCGCCTCGAAGACGTTGGAAGCCGAAAAAGAACTACGGCACATCGTAGAGAGAATAAGAACCAACGAAGCCTTATACGAACTCACCATCATCACACCCACGGCTCGGCTATTGAAAACCCTTAAACATCACCCCGAGGGAAGGCGGGTTCGCGACGCAGTCGACAAGTATCTCGATCGGTATGGGCGGCAGGTGTTCAATCTCGACTTCGTCGAACCGACCCTGGCCGAAGCACCTTCGCCGTTCGTTGAACGATTGAAAGCACTGGTCGTCGATCCTGGTTTCAATCTCGCAACCCGTCAAAAAGACGTGGCACGGGATCGAAGATCCAAATGGCGTCACGCCATGAAGTTCTTTAGGGGTACTCACCGTATTGAATTTCTGCGTCATTACTGGACTGCACGCGTTAACTATCCCGCAAGGGAAGAAGCACTCTTTTACATGGGGCTCGCCTGGTCCACGTTGAGACCGTTGGCATTGGAACTCGGTAGCCGCCTCTGTGACATTGGCGATCTAAATCAACCCGACGACGTCTTCTACCTTACGAGCGGCGAGTTATCCGCAGCAATAAAGGCCGAGGCCGATTCCTCGACATCGCCCGAACTCAAAGACCTCTCGAACAAACGCCGCAAACTTCGCCGCCAACGTTTTCGAATGAATCAACCAAGTGCGATCCCCCCGTTAAAGAACGACAAGAGCGCGTACGCAACGATCAGGCAAAACGAGGACGAAAAAGACGGTCTGCGAGGCTTCGCCGTGTCACCCGGTAGGGTGACTGGAATCGCGAGTGTGATCATGTCGCCCGACGACTTCGACCAGATGCAACCGGGATCGATACTGGTATGCCCACTCACGACACCCGCCTGGACGCAGCTCTTTCCCCATGCGACAGGCTTGGTAACTGACATCGGTAGCATTCTCGCGCACGGATCAATCGTGGCACGCGAATATGGCATACCCGCTGTCCTGGGCGTTGGCGACGCGACCC
The DNA here is from genome assembly GCA_002715785.1 of Gammaproteobacteria bacterium. Taxonomy (GTDB): domain Bacteria; phylum Pseudomonadota; class Gammaproteobacteria; order Pseudomonadales; family Azotimanducaceae; genus UBA11889. Next base: position 9,240 of record PBAA01000045.1, read on the forward strand.
AACGACTTGCCCATGGACAGCGCATCACCGTTAACGGCGACAAGGGTGTGGTGACGATCGAATGATCTTGCCGTATCCAAAGCCATATCATTTGAATGCACTGGGCGGCCAGTTAGATTGTTCCAAGCCGTCTAACGACAATCGATGATTCAACCAAATTCCGAGCAACAGGTTCGCGTCATGGCATGGTTACACCTTCCGAGAGCAGATTTCGACCAAAGATGAACAAGGTTCCTATTCTTGTCCCTGTCCTTCTAGCGATGGTGAGCAACGCCCAGGTCAATCGACCGAACGTGGTACTTGTGATGGCAGACGACATGGGTTGGGCGCAAACCGGTTACTACGGTTATCCCCTCATGAAAACGCCGAATCTCGACGACATGGCTCGTAATGGACTGCGGATGGACCGATTCTATGCCGGCGCTCCCAGTTGCACGCCGACCAGGGCATCAGTGCTCACGGGTCGGACCAACGACCGTACCGGAGCATTTCGCGTTGGCCACTCGATCAACAAACAGGAAAAGATGCTCTCCACTGCCTTTCGTGAGGCTGGCTATGCAACCGCCCACTTTGGAAAGTGGCACCTGAATCAGACTCGACCAATTGGACATCCGCTTTCTGCCGATGACCCCCACAATCCTGGCGAACTGGGGTTTGACTATTGGCTGAGCGCGACCGGCGGGTTCGATCTAGGTGAATTCGAACTGAGTCGCAACGGTACTCGCGAGCAGTTTCAAGGTGATGGCTCGGAAGTCATCGTTGCCGAGGCTGTGAAGTACATCGGCAAGCAGGTGGCGCAGAATAAGCCGGTATTCGTCGTCATCTGGTACTCAGCGCCTCATGGACCCTGGACGGCCTCTGAGGAGGATATCAAGCCGTTTTTGGGCAAGGTGGACCGAACCTCGGCAAATATGATGGGTGAAATTGTGGCAATCGATCGGTCCATCGGTCACCTAAGAAAAAGCCTTAAGGATTTGGGCGTAGCAGACAATACGCTCATCTGGTTTACCAGTGATAATGGCGGTACACCCAATGTCGATGCTCTCGCCCATGGCGAAGGTGAGGACAGAGAAATAATCTATCCATCCAACTGTAGCGATGAAATTGATCCGAACCTCACAAGCCTGGAGGCCAGAACATTGCACGGCTGCTATAGGGGAGTGGATCCGGATAGCACAGGACATTTGCGAGGATTCAAAAAAGATTTTTACGAGGGAGGACTTCGCGAACCGACAATTGTGGAGTGGCCCGCAGGTATAAAACCGCGGGTATCCAACTTCCCGTCCGGTACCGTTGATATGTTCCCAACGCTGATCGACGTTGCGGGTCTCAATCCAGATTCCATTAACAGGGTGCACGATGGCGTCTCTCTCGCCCAAGTATTCAAGAAAGAACCTGCGCGACGAGAAGAGCCGCTAGGATTCAGGGCAAGTGGAGGCTGGATGTGGCTGGATAACGATTGGAAAATCGTCAAGAATTCAGACTACTTTGGTGGGGCTAATAAGAACCCGTACGAGCTATACAATGTGATTGGTGATCCGAGTGAGCAGCAGAACCTGATCGACTTGTATCCGGATATCGCCACTCGACTGTATGAGCAATTTAGACAATGGAGCCTTTCGGTCAGTCGTAGCGCATTAGGCGCTGATTATCCGGAAGGTAGGGTTCTTCCTTCGGGACGCGGACCTGATCGCGTTATCGACGAGCGCAGAGCCACGCGGACAAAGGAATGGACTGAGGAAGTACGCGCCGCCTCGGCGAGTGAGTGATATGAAATGCGTCGGTCGACAGAAGATTGACCCCTGCCGATTACGCCCAGAAGGACGAAGCGATACGTCAGTTCCAACAAAAGCTGCAAGAGAAACGCACACGATGAATGGAGGAACAACAGGCGATGTCCGGTTTTAAAGTCGTACTCGGGTTGTGTATTTTTGTGCTGGCGCCGACACTTTTCAGCCAGTCATCTTTCGCTGAAAAAAATCCCGCTGCGCGGACCAATATCCTGTGGATCTCCATCGACGATCAGTCGCCCTGGTACGGCACCTATGGGGACACGCGCATCCAAACGCCCAACATCGACGCATTGGCGTCGCAAGGCGTGGTGTTCGAGCGCGCCTACGCTCCATCGCCCGTATGTAGCCCAACCCGCTCAGCGATCATTACCGGCACGTACAGTATTCGAACAGGTACACACGATCACCGCTCCGGCCGCGTATCGAACTACCAGATTCGCTTACCGGAGGGCGTAACGACAGTTCCAGAGTTATTCCGCAAGGCCGGGTACACCACATATAACGGCAGCAAAGACGACTTCAACTTCGCTTACGATCGTTCCGATCTCTATTCAATCGTGGAAGGTTTCAGTTTCGAACGGAATCAGTACAACCGGGCGCTCGGCTCGCTTCCAGCGGAATCGATCACCAACGACAACGACAAAGCAGCCGTAACGAAGCGCCAACGCGCCAAGGGTACAACCGCATTGGAAAGAGGCGACCAAAGCTGGAAAGGATCAGCCGGCGCCGGCGATTGGCGCGATGTAACGAGCGGTTCCGTATTTTTCGGCCAGATGTCGGTGGCCGGAGGCAAAGGTATCAAGAACTTCGAGTCACAATTACCCTCCCTCGGTTACACGCCCATTAAACCTGCCGACGTGCGCGTGCCTGACCAGTACCCAGACATACCCCAGGTGCGCCAGCATCTCGCTGATCACTACAACAGTGTGTTGCGTACTGACTATCAAGTGGGACAAACCGTCTCGCGTCTGAAAGCGGACGGTCTGTGGAAAAACACGGTTATTTTCCTCTACTCCGATCATGGTTCAGACCTACCCCGAAGCAAGGAGTTCACTTATGCAGAAGGTTTGCACGTTCCTTTGATCGTCGTCGCTCCGAGCATGTCGGACGTGGTGAAACCCGGTTCGAGACGAAGTGACCTCGTCAACCTCATGGATATCTCCGCGACCTCCCTCGCTTTGGCTAACCTCGACGTTCCAAACTACATGGATTCAAGAAACCTGTTCGCGAAAGATTATTCCCGCGACTACGTTTTCTCGTCCGCCGACCGTATGTCGAATGTCATAGATCGCGTTCGTTCAGTCATGGGTGAGCGCTACCACTATATTCGCAACTTCATGATCGACCGGCCACTGATGAATTGGGGACACCGTGAAATGATCTCATTAGCCGATCCCGAGAAAAGCAGCTTTCTCATAATTCGTCGGCTTGCCACCCAAGGCAAACTGACCTATGCCCAGGCTGCACCCTACGGCCCGCGTGTTCCCGAAGAACTATACGATCTGCAAAACGACCCCGACGAGGTGGTGAACCTCGCCAACGATCCAGCCCACGCGGGACAACTCGACGAAATGCGATCCCAACTCGAAGCATGGATTGTGGACACAGACGATAAGGGTCAGTACCCACGCTCCGAAGCAGCATGGACGGAAATTACCGAGCGGTTTCCTGCGTCCTGGTTGCGTAGTCCCGAATTCCAGTGAGCGATCTCAGCCTACTTGAGGGTTACGTGGATCGGTCAACCGGAAACGATCCACCTAGCATGAGTTTCCGCGCGATGCTTCAACTTGCGTTTCGTACCTGGCCTTACTTCCAACCCATGCTCAAACACCTGATAGTTCTCGGTGGGTTGATGTTATCGGGCATCGTCGCGGGCATACCCGCTGCATTCGTTGGCACTGACCTCTTCTACAACAAAGTGTTACTCGGCCAAAAACTGCAACCCCTTCAGGCGACGGTGTTGTTCGTTGGCGATGAATATGTCACCAACGAGGCAAGACAACTAGGCAGGCAAGGGATAAGCACCCCCTCAAACATAACCGCCGATACCCACCTGAATGTTCCGTCTGACGTCGACGAGACCGCTCAACCGGACACCGTCTCGGTATTAACCCAGGAACAACGTAAAACGGTCCGTAACCGCCTGATTATTTGGGGCATCGTCGGCAGTTTGTTCGGTGCATTGTTCGGGGCCGGGTTCTGGTATTACAACGTATGGATCTGGCAAAGCGTTAATCAAAATCTACGGGTAGCGATGGTTGAACGCGCCGAGTCGTTATCGTTGAGTTATCACGACAACGCTCGCGTCGGGGATGCCATTTTTCGTGTTTATCAAGACAGCGCCATGATCGTGAATTTGATTCAAAGCGGCATCTACACCCCCATCAGTGCCGCATTGAGCCTACTTTTGGGGCTTTTCGTGGTCGCCATGTTCGATCCATGGTTTACGCTCATGGTCGTCGTGGTCGTATTTCCCGTGGCCTGGCTGAGCATCGTCTCCACGCCAAGGATACGGCGTCGAGTCCTCGCTAACCGAATAGCTAACAGTGACCTGACCTCCCGTGCCCAGGAGGTCTTCGCGGCGGTCAAGGTCGTCAAGGCGAACCGGGCGGAGTCGCGTGTATTCGATCGGTTTTCTGCTGATTCGGTACGCGCACTCGATGCCGCATATTTCCTCCGCCTCGATATGGCGCTGATTACCTTGTTCGTCGGGCTATTGGCTGGCAGTACATTGATCCTTTCGGAATACATCATGGTTTCGTGGATCATCGACCAACGGGACACCTTTCTGGGAGCGCTGGTCGCCTCGCTCATCGGCTTTGCAGTTTGGAACTACGGGGCCTATCGGATCGCGATGGGACAAGTAGGAGGCTTCGCATTCGGCATGCGTGGACTGCTCGGCATCTGGATGCGCATGCAAGATTTATTTCTGGCATTGGAGCGCGCATTCTTCCTTCTAGACATCGAGCCCGAGGTGGACGATCCCGAGAATCCACTACCCTTTCCAATTCGGGTCGCGCGTGTGCGTTGGCGCAACGTTGTATTCGGTTACAACCCGGATCAACCTATTTTGCGCGGAATCGATCTTGAAGCCGGCGCCGGTAGTATCACGGCCATTGTCGGTGCCACCGGTTCAGGCAAATCAACGCTGATGTCGCTTCTGCTACGTCTTTATGATCCCGATTCCGGTCGGATTGAAGTCAACGACGTTGACCTTAAGGACATGGCCGTCGACGACGTTCGCCGACATGCCGCCATTGCCTTACAAAAAAACGTGCTGTTCGCTAATACCATCGCGAACAACATCGGCTTCGGCAACCCAACGGCGGAACCAGCCGCCATCGAGNCCGCAGCAACAATTGCCTGCGCGCACGACTTTATCGAAGCACAATCAAAAGGTTACAACACCGAACTTGGCGAACGCGGCGCTAAACTTTCGGCCGGTCAACGCCAACGATTGTCTATTGCCAGGGCCGTTTTACGCGATGCGCCAATCCTCATCCTGGACGAGCCTACAGCGTCACTGGATGCCCAAACCGAACAGCGCGTACTTACCAACCTAACAACCTGGGGCAACGACAAAGTCATTTTCCTCATTACCCACCGACTGTCGACCATCCGTAATGCAGGTCAGATCGCGTTTCTTGAAGATGGGCGCATCGTCGAGATAGGTAGTCACGACGAGCTGACGAGATTGGAAAATGGCCGGTACCGCGCGTTCGTCGAAGCTGAAACGATCGAGACATCGACGTGACAACAGGAGCAAATGAACCAACTTCCGTAGTACAGGAGGTCCTAGGCAAGAACCAATTCGATGACCGTGTCGACACCCAACCCGATATTAGAACAACCGAAGCGCTGGGGCTCATTGGACGTTGCACCAAGCTGCTCGCCGAAGCTAAGTGGTTATTCAGTCTGAAGTTCCTACTACAGCTCGGATTGGTATTTCCCGCGCTTCTCTTGCCTTGGATGGCCAAGATCCTGATCGACAACGTCATCTTGCAACGACCGTTCGGTGAAACCAGCGTCGCGTATCCGCCGTTCATGAATCCGATACTCAACCTGATTGACGGACTGGATCCAATGGGAATCATGCTCGTCCTTACCGCCATCTACTTCATCATGCTCTTCACCATCGGTAGTCGGATGGGTGGGACGGGCGCAGGGCTTCTGCAAGGCCAGGACGCGGCGACGCAAGCCGAAAACACCGTTAGTGCGGGCTATAGTGCGGGCGGCGGCATCTGGGGCATTGCCGAATTCATGGTGCACGTCCGCCTGACTCAGTCCATCGCCAATCGCGTGCGTACACGTCTATTTCATCAACTTACCCACCTACCAATGACCGTACTCGACGACCAGCGTATCGGCGATAGCGTCTTTCGAGTGCTCTATGACGTACCCGAAGTCCCCGACCTCGCGTACCGGGTCACCTTGACTCCTTTTTTCATGGGCCTCGGAGCGTTGATCAGCCTCTACATTCTTCAATATTCCTACGGCGCGGTTGCGCCAGAACTCATTTGGATTGCTTGGTTCGCCGTCCCTGCAGCGTTCGTGACCACGTTTCCCTTTTCTGGCGCACTCAGACGTACCAATCAAAATAAACGCGCCGCTGGTTCAGCCGCCACCAACGCCATGGAAGAATCCATCACGCAGGTCGGTGCAGTACAGAGTCTCGGAGCTTCAACGCAAGTGTCTAACCGTTTCGCGTCCTTCAGCGATCAGACGTTCCTNCGCGAACGCTATGCGATCGCGGTGATTATTTTTGTGGCATCAATCGCGGGCGGCGTTTTCGCTGCCGCAGCCATCTACGTCACCATATTGGTGTCCGACCAGATCATTGAAAACACGATGACCCCTGGCGATTTCGCCGTGTTGTTAGGCATCTATTACCAAATTTCCGCCGCCGCAGGCTATTACGGTGCCATATGGATCAAACTTCAAGAAACGCTCGCCGCGGTACGCCGTGTTTTCTTTTTCCTTGACTATCCCTCCGAGGAGAACCGGTCAGAGGGCAAGCAATTGGACGAGATCCAAGAAAGTGTCTTGCTAGAAGACGTCGGCTTTGAGTATCCCGACGGTAAACGGGCTCTCGAACACATCAACGTTGAACTTCCCATCAACAAACTCGTCGCGATCGTGGGCCCCACTGGCGCAGGTAAAACCACCTTCGCCTACCTCATTCCCTCGTTACTCACACCAACTGCTGGTCGCATTTTGATCGACGGTATCGACATCCGCGAACTTAACGTGGACAGCCTGAGGCGCCACGTCACCTACGTATTCCAGGAACACNTACTCCTTTCCGACACGGTCCGTGAAAATCTCCTGCTTGCGAATCCGGATGCGACAGAATCAAAGTTGCATGAAGCCCTCGAGACTGCAGGTTGCAACGAATTCCTCGATAAACTACCCGATGGCATCGACACAGTTCTTGGGCGATCCGGCGATACGTTATCGGTCGGTCAGCAACAACGACTGTCTATTGCACGCGGTCTCGTTCGCGACGCCAAGATTTTGATTCTCGACGAACCCACGGCGGCACTCGACCCGCAAACCGAGCAGCGCCTCGTCGACGCTCTAGAAAACGCGGCCAAAGACCATCTCGTCATCGTCATCGCTCATCGCCTGTCGACCATTCGACGCGCCGATCTCATCATCTTTCTTGAAGACGGCCAAATCGTCGATAGTGGTTCCGAAGCCGATTTGATGGCTCGAGCCGACGGCCCCTATCGAACATTCGTCGAGTTGCAACAACCCTAGCTCCTCGGAGTTTTTCTTCCGTCTCATGCGGCTATTCGGTCTGGCTCACCTCACGTTACCGACACGATAAGTCAGGTTGGGGAGACAATATCGACCGCATCAAACCGCATGTTGCGAATACGACCGACACTACGTTGATAGTAAATGGGTGATTTCTATCAAAAATGGGTGATTTCTATCAAAAATGGGTGATTTCTATTCTCCGCATTGGCAAATCGAACACCGGCCGTTTACTGTAGCGCTGAGGTATTTACGAAGAGAGTGGGGTAATCCATGAGTGGTTCTAAGTCGTTTTTTGGTTCGTTCATTCCCGCATTCGTCGCTTTTATTGCGCTCCCATTAGGGGCTGCTGAAGCAACGCAAGAAGACGAGGGGTACATGGAGGAGGTCATCGTCACGGGGGAACGTGGCGAGGTCAACGTCATGGATCGTCCCATGACAGTGACTGGCTTTAACCAAGCCATGATCGAACAACTGGGAATGCAGACGATCAACGATTTAGAAGTCTTGGTTCCTGGACTCCAGGTCGGCAACCGCAGCCAGGGCGGCGGTAAGATGGAAAATGACCACTTCTATATGCGTGGGATCGGATCGGAACGTTCGGTAAACTTTTTCAGCGACACCTCAGTCGCGGTGTACATCGACGGAGTCTGGACCGATCAGACCTATGGTACTGACGGCTTTTTCGACGTCGAGCGAGTCGAAGTCGCTCGAGGCCCACAAGGTACCACGGGAGGTCGGGCTGCAATGTCCGGGGCCATCAACTTTCACACTCGGAAACCCACGGACGAGTTCGATATTCGAGTTGACGCGGAATTAACCGACGTTTCCACCAACCGTACTAGCTTGGCATTCGGCGGCCCAATCAGCGACAGCGGTTTCAGTTATCGACTCGCTGCGCAGCGATTCTCTGGCGACGGTTACATTGAGAATCTCGGCTCCGGACCGGACGCTGGTGAACCAGACCGAACCAGGTTCGCACCATCATTGCGGTGGAAAAACGATCGATGGGACGTCGTCGCTCGGTACTCCAAGCAGAAGGACACTGGAACCCCCCACTCGTCCTTACCACTTGGGGGTCGAAACACTCAAGACGAATTCGTAATGAACGCGGCAACCGGGCAATGCTTAACGTATACAGACCCGGTATCAGGTGCAGAGATCTGTCAGAGGAATCCGTTTTACGGGGTCCCAGCAGCACCCGCTGTCGCTGGTTGTTCCAACATCAACAGCGACGGATCCCGCGACGAGATGGATATCATCTGCAACCCCGACGAACTTCGTTGGGAAATCTCAAGTAATACGCAGTCGATGGAAGATAGCAGCGCCGAGAATTTTTCAGTTGATGTGTCGTACATCATCAACGATAACTACCAGGTCAACTACAAGTTTGGTTCGCACGACGTATCGACTCGTACCATCAACGACTCCGACCAGTTAAACCAACAAGGTGGTGGTGTCTGTCTTGCGGGACATCCCAAAGTGGTACCCATCGTCGCCATTGGCGGCTGGGTTCAACTTGAGGACGGCAGCTGGACACAACCGCTTACGCCGGTGTTGGACGCGGACGGTAACCCTGTCCCGACGCAACTCCAAGCTGGTCAGTCGAGCCGTTATTGCTCGCAGGACGGCGGCGGTGTTGGCGCGTTTACCGATGCATCGCTCGATGCGATCTTCACTTCGGACCAGACCAGTCACGAGGTGACCTTGATTTCGACATTGGATGGACCGTTTAACTTCTCCGTTGGATTCACAACGATGGACGGCGACGAACCTAATGTGTACTCCGGTCGAGATCACAGTAGTTACGAGGGTGATTGGCTATACACGGATACCTCTGCCGCGTGTAACGCGGCCCTAGCAGGACTTTATGGATCGGGCGGTAGTCTCAGTGGCGGCGACAGTTGGCTGCTTAGAGATCTTTACACCGACGCAGCCGCCATGTCTCAAACTGGTAGCGGCGGGAACTTATATGCTTGTCCTGGTTCCGCAGAACTGGTGGGCTTCTCCGATACCGGTAGAGCGACATTTTTGTCCAATCCAGACGGCGAAAGCTGGGCCTTTTACGGCAACATGGAATACGAATCGACTGGTATCTACTTCAACGCTGACTACGTCGTCAATGACGAGTGGAGCGTGTTCGGGGGGATCAGACACGACTCCGACGACAAAGGTCGGACCGAGTCATCGTACGCCGATCTAATCGGTATCCAAGCTGATGGCACGGCGTGCGGCGATACGAATTGGGAGAACTGCTTCTCAATCGTCGGCATTGGCGTCCGCGACGGAAGCGTCGATAACTACGCAGGACGTGGAGATCTTAACTGGAGCGCCACCACCTGGAACGTCGGTACCGAGTTCCGGCCAAGCGAGGAGGTGATGATCTACGGACGAATCTCCACGGGCTATCGCGCTGGCGGATCCTTGGGTTACGGCAATTCTCAGGCGCCCTGGCAGTTTGATTCCGAGGAAATGATCAACTACGAAGTTGGTGTCAAAGGGCTCTATTTTGATCGCACATTACAGTTACAAGCGACCTATTTCCTCCAAGATTTCGACAGTTATTGGGTTTTTGCTAGCCGACTGAAGACGGAAGCGGAGAAGCAGATGGAACCATTTGCCAGCCCGCTCACGGGTGAGGTCAATCCGATCGGAGGAACCACGATCGGGGGTATTGAGCTTGACGCTGCGTGGAGAATTAACGACTCATTCACATTGCGCGGCTTTTACAACTACCTCAACTCGGACATTGGAGACTACGATGCGCTCTACCCGTACGCCATTCCTGGTCAAGCGGGGGGTTGGGTCGCGCTTCCATGGACCGACTCCGAGGGCAATGCGCAAAACTCATGGATATTTGGATCGGCTGACCCGGTCCAGTACGGGGGTAATCAGCTGGTAAACCAGCCTCAACATAAAGGCTCTCTGACGCTGGTGTACGAGACTGAACTACCCGGTGAAATGGGTAACTTGGAGGTTTTGACTGTCGCCAACTACCGCAGCGAGAAATTCGTCGAACCGCTGAACCTGGACGCATACGCCATTGACTCGTACACGCGATGGGACCTGCGTGCCAACTGGCGATCGCAAGACGCGAAATGGACGGTCACGGCTTACATACAAAACCTGCTAGACGAAGCAGCTCTGCAAATGTGGTCGCCTCGTGAGGGTATTGGCTCACCCTGGGGCACGATCGTGGAGCCCAGGCAAGTGGGATTCAGCTTCAGTTGGCAAAACTGAGCCGGATATAGCGCTCACAATTCGGTCCTAAGAGAGCCGCACCGTATGGGTCTCCAACGGTGCGGCCTTTCGCGCTTGGCGAACCCACTCGCTGCGACTATCAATCTGCAACGATATAGGAAGCTCGATAAATTTGGTTGGATTCTTGCCGGCCGCAGATCGCGACGAGTGATTGTTTAATCGTCTGATCCAGTTCTACTGAGCCCGACCCTCACCCAACCTTAAAACTGCCGTCGTGCCGGCATCGATGTCGCCAAAGTGCTCACGGCTACCGTCCGTCCATCGAACAGAAACGTTCCGAACAGAGGTTTCTTCGCCAAGCCCCATGTGCACCCTTGGATCGTTGGACGCAAGATAACTGCCCGCCGCTTGAACATCTCGACTAACACGCATCGGCCCAATATCGGCTGACACGGTGGCGGCATACGCGTCTCGATTGTGACGATCCAAGACCCGAAAACGAATCCAATTCCCCTGATTTGACACCTGGTTCATCAACAAATTAGCCGGCCCATCCCGATTCACGATCAGTAGATCCAGACCACCATCGTTGTCGACGTCACCAACTGCCATGCCCCTGCTCGTATATACAAGCGGCGTTTGAGTACCTCCCTGCAACTGAACTTCTTTGAACCGGGAATCAGGNAATCCACGCAACAGCAAGTCGGGCTCCGCGTATAGCCGATCGTTTAACGTCTCTCTCGAAAAACCAATAGCTCCATTCGCTTCATATAAATCGAGTCGCGTATCGTTGTTGAAATCAACCAATGCGACACCGAATCGCGTATATCGTTTTGTCGCCGCCGCGAGGCCAACCGACACTGTCGCGTCCTCAAAAAANGTTCCGTTGTTGCGAAAAAACGAATCGGTTTGGGTCGCCAGATTCACCACCAGCAAATCCGTATCGCCATCGTTGTCGTAATCAACAGCAGCCACGCCCATGCCCGATTTGGGGACACCGTGTTCGTCGACCGCACAACCAAGTAGGAGGGCCTCGTCGTCGAATCGTAGATCACCGCGATTAAGCCACAACTGGTTTTCGCCCATGTCGTTGGCCACAAAAACGTCGGTACGCCCATCGTTGTCGGCATCAAGACCGACCACACCTAATCCGTTACCGAAGGCTACATCGAGACCCGCTTGGTCAGACACATCCGTGAAGGTACCGTCGCCATTATTGCGATACAGACGATCGCGTGCGGGTGCGTTGTATGCAGTTGGCCAACAATAATCTGCGAGCGACCATCCCGTCGCGGTACTAAAACAGTCCTGTTCAATTGATACACTCCAGTTGACGTAGTTGACCACGAACAGATCGAGATCACCGTCACTGTCCAGATCGAGGAACGCGGCCCCGGTACCCCAGCCTTCATCAGCAACCCNGGCAACATCCGAGACGTCTTCAAATTCACCGTTGCCCTTATTCTTGAGTAGCACGTTCGGTCCATAATTTGTNACGTATAGATCGATATCTCCGTCGTTATCGTAGTCACCTGCCGCAACACCCATCCCATAGCCCGTNTCCATGGCGTCACCAGAATCAGAGCTTTCCTCGAAATACCCATCGCCACGATTGATAAAAAGTTTATTGCCGTGCCCGCCCTCGGCGACGAGTTTTCCGCCCTGAACGAGATAAGCATCGAGATCGCCGTCGTTATCTATATCGGCCAGGGCTACACCGCCGCCCATGATTTCAGGGAGTAGGTAGCGTTGCTCGTGCCCAGATTGGTATTGGAAGTTGATCCCACGCTGCGTACTCTGGTCTTCGAACCATGGGGCTGATTCCCCATCCAACATCTTCGTCGTCNGCCCCGTACCGTCCGAACATCCGAGAATACAAAGAAGCGTGGTGAGCACGGTCGTCCGGTACGTGAATCGCATTAGTTAGATCCTTTTTCAAGTCGCGCAAGATAACTCAGTGCTCGAACCACATCGCCATCATGCGTTCCCAGCGCCTTGGCCCTCTCAAGCGCCGCCCGTGCTTCCACGAAACGATTTTCCCGTGCAAGCGCAAGACCAAGGTTTAGGTGCCCNAGGGTAAAGGACGGATCCACGGTAATGGATTGGTTAAATCGATAGATCGCCCTGTCCCAGCGTCGCAATAACGCCTCCACATCGCCCGCGTAAAAAAATGTGTGAGGATCGTCAGCGCTTGTACCAAGCGCGTTTTCAAAAGCCAACAGTGCTTCGTCGTATCTGCCTAGTTTCTGAAGCAATAGTCCTTTTCGAGTGTGCGGGAACGCCACCGAAGGATTCAGTTCGATCGCACGATCCAGATGCTGCAAGGCGATGTCGTGATCGCCCCGGTTTTCATAGAAAGGAGCGATGTTGGCATGCACCGTGTAATCGACCGATTCCCTTCTCAACGCACGACGCAGCGTCAAAAAGGCCTCCGTTATTTCGCCGGACTTTGCATACGCGCTGCTAAGCGTACTAATCACCACGGGATTCCCAGGTTCTTCCTCGATAAGCGCCTCAAGAATCGTCAACGCTTCGCCTATTCGGTCGAGTTTGAGCGCCCGCTGCGAGCGGAGAATGCGTGCCTGAAACCCTACTTCGTACGCTCTTTTTTCTTCTTCCCACTCGTCGCTCCAGCTGAGCGGCTGCGTGGTCCTACCTCGCGCCAAAGCGATTCGGGCTTCATCAACTCGACCCGTCTCGCGATATGCCCTGCCCAGTAACTGATAGATGCTCGGGTAACGCGCCTTTTGTGACAGCGGTTCGAGGATCGCGACCGCCTCTTCTGGNCGGTCCTGATGCAATCGTAATCGCGCTATCCCGGCGTCAGCCACAGCCTCGAGGCCAAGCGATTTCGCTCGTTCAAAACCTTCCTCTGCTTGACCATTCAATCCGACGTCGAGAGACCAGGTCGCGCGCCACATCCAGGCCGCCCCGTACCCTGGATCAATCTCAATTGCGCGATCCAACGCCGTCAAAGCCTGCTCGTGGGATCCCTGCTTAGCTAACATTAACGCCTGGTAATACGGCCACCTGGCGTCAGTCGACTCACGACTTTCGGCTTGAACGTAGCTCGTATACGCAGCGTTCGGAAACCCATGAATCTCATACGCTATTCCAAGTTCGCCACGCCTCGACCCCGATCTCGGGTCATTACGGGCATTATCAAGCAACCGTCCGACAAGGGCCGCGACGGCGGGTTTCGCATCCGTAAAAACGACTTCAACGGGCGCCTCGGTCAGGTTCGATGTTTCTTCGCGGCCAATTGAACAAGACATCGACCCCATAAAATGCACCAACAAAACGAGGGCGATGAGAGGATTCTTCATCTGCGCGATTCGACATCCGTGCATCGTCGAAACCATATCAGATTCGACCATTCGTCGGAGATGAACGCCCGCGCCGGGCATCACTTTGAATTTTGTTTATGCTCAAGCCCAGATACAAAAGCGAGTGCTTCCTGAACGTCACGTTCGTGCGTATCCAACGCTGCCGCGACAGACAGTGCATNNCGAGCAGCTTCAAATTGTCCGGTGCGAGCAAGACTTAAGCCCAACTTTATGTGCCCGAGCGTGTAAGAAGGATCGACACGGATCGAATCTCGGTAGCGTTCAATTGCATCAAGCCATCGTCTNAGTATTGCTTCAATATCTCCGGCACGAGCGAATAAATGAGGGTCGCTTGCGTTCCTATTTAGAGCAAGTTCAAACGCATCAAGCGCCTCGACCAATCTTCTCTGCCTCTGAAGCAGTAATCCTTTTTTTTCGTAAGGTAATGAAACCGTCGGATTAAGCCGAATCGCTGCATCAATGTGCTGCAGCGCCAACTTCCAATCACCACGATTTTCATAGACGCCAGCGACGTTAAGATGGGTCCGGTAGTGGACNGGGAACTGCTCAAGTGCGTTGCGCAATANGNCAAATGCTTCATCTTCACGACCCATCAAAACGTACGCATTACTGAGCGTGTTAATGACGCGTTCGTCGTTTGGTTTCGCTTCAACAAGCGCCTCGAGAATGGGAAGCGCTTGCTCCGTTTTGCTCAGCAAAATCAGCCTTTGAGCTTGTTGTAACCGCGGTGTCACACCCACTTCGTATGCGCGTTTAGCCTCTTGCCGATCGTCATGCCACCCAATGCGTTGGGCAGATTTCCCTCGTGCCAACGAGATACGCGCCTCGTCCAATCGACCACTTTCACGATACGCTCGACCGAGCAACTGAAACACACTGGGAAATGGCGACACTTCAGACAGCGGCTCGAGTATCGCGATCGCCTCATCGGACCGATCCTGATGCAACAGCACTCTTGCCTGACCCGCCGTCGCTGCCCATCCAAGTCCAAGGCCTTTCGCCTCGGAAAATGCGTCGTCGGCTTGCCTAACCAGTCCCAATTCAATTAACCAGGTTCCCTTCCACATCCAAGACGAGACGTGTTTTGCGTCAAGACGAATCGAACGATCCAATGCATCTAACGCCCTCTGCAACTCACCTCGGCCGGCTAACAGGAATGCTTGGTAATACGGCCATTTGGGTTCTTGACCATCGAGTTCTTCCGCTTGCCGATAGCTCATTAACGCAGCTCGCGGGTATCCATTCGTTTCGTAGGCCATTCCGAGCTGGCCCCGCCGAAGTCCGTTCATCGGTTCTCGACGGGCTTTGTCCAGAAGATCTTCCAACAATTCACGTTGGGCAGGGCTCAACCGATCGAGGGCTACTGCCAATGGGCGCTCGATGGGAACCGGCATCTCGGCTTCACAACATGCGTCGCTCGCAATGGACAACAGCGACACCAGGGGCAGCAGAAGTGACCAAAGCGCGACGCGTCTCTCCAAGGACTTACGCTCGGGTCAACATACGACGAGCCTCTAGAACCGAGCGTTTTGGCAAAATCGACGCCACCTATGATCTAGGCGACCTGGGATCCGGCTTACCGACCAATCCCACATAATTCGATGAAGGTCTGCTTCTGCTCTTCGGTCATGTCGCCAAAGATGGGGACGCGCATCTCGGTCACCGGCAGCTCGGCAAATTCCGGCGAATCCATTTGCAGCGTCGCGGCAATATTGTGCAGACCGTTCCCGTCCTCCCCGCCTTCGCCCAACGCTGCGCCCACTTCCGCAGGCCAAGCGCCTACTGGATCGAGCATACCGCTCGGGGTTCCCTTACTGTTGACGGGATAGTTGAACGGATTGTCGTTACCCACGTAGTCGACGATTGCCGCCATTAAGACCTGTTCGTCCGCCGACCGCTGACGTTGACCTTCTCGACCATAAAGAGCACCGGACTGATTGCATAAGTACGCCCAAGGAATCTGCACGTGAAACCCGGGTATGCTCAACGCTTCTTCAGGAACCCCATCGCCCGCGGTCACCCGACCATCCCGGACCATAATGTAATAGCCCGCATGCGTACGTCCGTCTTGCAATAGGCGCGCCGGCGCGTGAGTGTAATCTTCCGTAAATGCCCAGGAAATCGTGTCCGGCAGATTAGCTGCTTCCAAGATCTTGATCGAACCCTCTGAACATGCATCACCCCAAGCCCTTGATCCAAATTCCCCAACCGGTTCCAGCGTCGCCATATCGATTATAGGCATTAGTTTTCTCCCTTTGCGGCCATCCAATTTAATCGTTCATTTTGACCGTTTTCGAAGCTCAGGAAAAATACGGTAGAACGCAATTCCCCCAAATCTTCACTTTCTTTTTTGTTACCGGCTCGAAGCGTACGCATAACCGCCGCGTTCAAGAAATCTCCGTCCAGTAGATTGGAGCAACGATAAGACCAATTGTGGTTAAATTCACCGAGAATTATTTCTATTTTCGGTGGTTGTGAGTAATTCAGCACCCGGCATTCGCAAGTGTCCGCTCGATGTATTTCATGTACTCACGCGTTCGTTCCTGTGTGGGTTTCTAATCGCGAACACGACGAACGTGCATGCCAGCCCGGCCGGCGACGGTGTTGCCGATTCGGACCTCGCGTTCCCCGCTCAAGTCTTTTTCGGCGATACGCACGTTCATACTTCGCTTTCAGGCGACGCGTTCGCACTCGGAACGCGGCTGCTACCCGAAGACGCTTACCAATTCGCTAAAGGCAAGAAAATACGCGCCACGGGCGGTTCGACCGTGCGCCTTCACCGGCCTCTCGACTTCCTATTGGTTGCGGATCACGCAGAAAACCTCGGCGTTCTTCGTCATCTCGGAAACGACCCAAGAGTGTTACCTGACACGCCAGCCCGAGAGCGATGGTCGGCGTACTTCGCGGATCTGATCTCTTTAGTGGACGTTCTAAATGCTCCTTCGGTGGAAGTCTTTAACGAAGGAAACGCCGCACTGGGCACAGCGAAAAGCGCCTGGCAAGCTGATTATGCGATTGACGATAATTTCCATCAGTTAATCTGGGATGACGTGATCGCAACCGCAGAGCGTCACAACGAGCCGGGTGTGTTCACGACGTTCGTCGGATTTGAATGGTCCGGCCGTGCCCCCAACATGATCCACCGAAATGTGCTGTTCGCGGACGGTCCTGATATTACGAGTAAGGTTCTTCCGTTTTCTCGCTTCGACAGCGATAACGTCGAAGATCTATGGAACTACCTCGCCAATTATCGGGATAACCTCGGTGGTGAGGCTATCGCGATTCCTCACAACGCCAACCTCAGTGGCGGATTAATGTTTAGCCCGAGCGACCAAAACGGCTTGCCTCTCTCGCGTCAGTACGCGCAAATTCGATCCGAATGGGAACCAATCCTGGAAGTGACCCAGATCAAAGGGGACAGCGAAACCCATCCTGCCATTTCCCCAAACGATGGATTCGCCGACTTCGAAACATGGGGTGGCGCACCCGCCAAAGGTAAATCTAGCAAACAGGATGCAGACGCTTTGGATTGGGTTCGACAATCGTACGCGCGATCCGCTCTTCAGCTCGGATTAAAACACGGCGTCGAAATGGGCGTGAATCCATTTAAGTTTGGCGTTATTGGGAGCACGGATACTCACACAGCGCTCGCGACCGCAGACGAGAACGCGTTCTGGGGCAAAATGGGGCTCAACGAACCTAGTCGATATCGGGCTGAGTCGCAGTGGATTTTTAGCGCGTCCGGATACGCGGCAGTGTGGGCAGAAGAAAACACACGCGAGAGTCTATTTCGCGCCCTCAAGCGAAAGGAAACGTATGCGACCACGGGGCCGCGTATGCACGTTCGATTTTTTGGCGGCTGGAAATTTCGATCAATTGACGCCGACCATCCCAACATCGCGGCATTAGGCTATGGGAAGGGTGTACCCATGGGAGGTGACCTGAGCACGCCATCGGAGCCAACTGTTCCTACATTTCTAGCCAGCGCAGCAAAGGATGTCGATGGAGCAAATCTAGATCGAATGCAGATTGTNAAAGGTTGGTTCGGAGCCGACGGAACCATCGCCGAGAAGGTTTACGACGTCGCCGTCGCGCCCCGACCTAACGGTGTGGAGAGTACCGTCAACGTCGACAACGCGTCGTACACGAACGACATTGGTGCTGCGATCCTCACGACCGTTTGGCGCGATCCGGATTTCGATCGATCAATCCCCTCCTTTTATTACCTACGAGTCATCGAGATACCGACACCACGATGGACCGCATATGACGTCGATTTTTTTGGACTCGACAAACTTCCAGAGGATGTACCTTTGGTCGTGCAAGACCGTGCGTACACATCACCGATTTGGTACACGCCCGCGCCACACGACATGAACTGAACGTTCACCGCTATAGGCGTCGATCGGATCTGCTGAAAGCTACGCCGCGTACGAGAAAGAAAACTACGACAAGCCCGTCTTAGAAGACGACTGCAATTCAACAAACGCGCGGTAGTGACCCGATTCCACGGTCATTAACTGCTCGTGCGTCCCCTGCTCAACCACACGTCCCGCCTCGAGGAACACAATCTTTCCCGCATTCACAATGGTCGACAGGCGATGGGCAATAATGACCACGAGCTTGTCCTTGGCAGCCTCATGTAGCGCCTGAACAAGGTAGGACTCCGTTTCAGGGTCGAGTGCCGACGTGGGTTCATCCAGAATCAGAACACTTGCCGGTTTAACTAGGCCACGGGCAATCGCGATGCGTTGTTTCTGGCCTACAGATATTTTGCTGGTCACGGTACCTAGAAGCGTTTCGTAACCGTCGGGTAGATCTGAAATGAACCCGTGTGCTCCAGCTGTCTGCGCGGCACGCTCGACCTCTTCCCGGCTCGCTGTCGGGTTACCGTAACGGATGTTGTCGAGAATCGAATCTGAAAACAACTGCGTTTCCTGAAACACGTACGAGACGTGACTACGTATGCTACTCAGCGCAATATTCTGCGTGTCAACGCCATCGACTTCGATAGACCCCCGCGTTGGTGCATAGAACTCAGGAATTAAGTACGCGAGACTGGTTTTTCCAGATCCCGTCGGACCCACCAATGCCGTGATTTCACCCTTTTTAAATTCCAGAGAGACGTCGTCNAGCGCNTGNCGACCNTCCGNNAATGTCANGCTGACTCGGTGCAACGTAATGGCATTGTTAATGGATTNGAGTTCTTCGCCNGANCGATCTGCTTCGCTCGGTAAATCCATAAGAAAAAACNCCCGCCGTATGCCCGGGACATCCGCTTGAATGCGAATCCACAGATAAGGTAAGGCGGTGACCGCCCCAGACAACCACGAGTAGTAATAGAAAAGCACGCCGTAATCCCCCGGTGTCAAAACACCCTCAATCACCCGGCTTGAGATGAAGTAAAACGCGATGAAGCCCATCAACCCGCGTGCACCTCCGTTAGCTACGCCGTATAAGAGCCGTACTAACAATTCGGCCCGGTAGCGCTTAAAAGACTCGTTCGAATGGACGCTGAACCGCTCGCGCTCGCGTTTGTTACCACCCAAGCTTTGAACGGCGAGCACATTGCTTATGCCTTCTTCTATGTTTCCCGTAGTAACGCTGCCTGCCGCTCGACTCGCCTGACTACGTCGTCGCATCAACCGAGGAAACGGCAACATGGCAATCAACTGGATGGGCAAAATGCAGACCCCTAACCAAATAATTTCGGGGGCTTCGCCGTAATTGAAGGCCATAACAGTGAGGACCAGACCTCCCGTAAGTACTGCGCCGATAGGTGATTGAACGGTCTGAAAGAACACGTTTGTGACTGCGGTCGTGTCGTACATCACCCGATACAAGCTATCCCCTATACGCGTATCGCTTAGCAACGGCATCTGCAACGATTGGATTCGCTCAAAAAGTTGAGACCTCAATAGGTGGTTCACTGCCTGACTTAGACCGAGTTGGAGTCGAAATTCGACAAACCCCAAAACACCTGCGAACTTCGAGAAGGCAAAGTTCGCATCATTTTCGGTTTGGGTCGCCTTGTCGTGGCCTTGCGCCATGGTGGCATCGACCTGATCGTTAGCTCCTCCCGTGGAGCCAAATCCCCCAATGGTGATCATCATGACCACCCCGAGAAGCAATACCCATAACATCATCTCGAAAGACGTCTTGCCCACCAACAAGTTGACGAACGGTGCGAAGTAATTGGGGAAAGCACTCGGATCCACCGCGTTATTGAGAATCACGTTATCGATCACGATCTTGATGGGCCACGGAAGGATGAGTGGCGTCGCGAGGGAAATCCCGAATAGCAAGAACTTAGCCGCGAACCGGTATGGGAAGAATCGAATGTAGGTAAGAGCTCGACCGATAACCCGGCACGTCTCCCTAAAGCTAAGATCGGTGCCTAAATCCAGGTTGCTAGCCGCCGCATCCAGGGCTTCCTCGAGCTGTTTACTTGACGTTGGTCGAGGAAAAGCGGGATCGCTCACGGGACTTCTCCCATGGAGGAACCACCCGAGAGTTCCATCTCGGCTTCCACAAAACGACGGTAACGACCCGCTTCAAGATTCATGAGGTCCTCGTGATATCCCGCCTCCATTATCTGGCCTTGATCGAGGTAGAGAATCTGGTCTGCTTGTTGGATGGTGGAGATACGATGGGTGATCAAGAAGATCACGCGGTCTTCGCCCCAGCGAGCTAGCCGTTCGAGCACCTTATGTTCGGTCTCCGCATCAAGGGCAGCGGTCGGTTCATCCAAAATTAGGACGGGGGCATTCTTCGCCAGCGCTCGGGCGATCGACAAACGTTGTCGCTGACCCGTGGACAACCGCCCGCCCCGGTCGCCGAGCATCGTGTCGAGCCCTTCGGGCAAACTCGCGATGTAATCTTCCGCACAGGCAACTTGAGCCGCCTTCATCACGTCATCGTCATTGGCGTCGGGGACAACATAGCGAATGTTGTCTCGCACGCTCATACCAAATAGCACGTTCTCCTGAAGCGCTATCGATACGCTAGACCGCAAACTCTCGATATCGAAACGCCGTACATCGTTGCCGTCGATCATCACCGTGCCGGAATCGGGATCGAACAACCTGGTGATCATGCTTACTAACGTGCTTTTGCCACAACCCGTAGGGCCAACGAGGGCCGTGATCGTGCCAATCGAGGCACTGAAATTTATTCCGCGCAGGACCGGGCGGTCGGGATCGTACCCAAAACTAACGTTGTCGAATCGTATTTCTCTTTGGAAGTGGGGCATGGGGATCGCATCGGGGGCGTTCTTGACATCGGGCTCCATATCCAGAATCTCAAAGACTCGATCAAGTCCCATTGCCATGTCTTGGGCCGATGTCCAATCGCGCACTAGGCCACGCACCTGCCCACTCGAGGTGAACAGCTCACCTTGTGCCCACTGAAAGGCACTCAGATTCCAACGCACAAAGCTCAAGCCCACCAAGCCGATGAGCACAGCGGCAAACGTTTCTCGGCTGTCACTCGCCCAAAGAGCCATCAGAAATTCACCACCCAACAGGATCGAAGCCGCCAACGTAAACATGACGATGCCGACAACGGCGACCAGCGACCGCACTCTATGTGCCGCGTTAAATGCTCTCACGCTATCGGCTTCAAACCGTTCCTGCTCGGCGTGCTCCCGCTCGTACGCTTTCACCACATTAATTGCGCCAAGTACTTCTTGAACTCGCGAGGTCAGATCAGAATTGGTTTCCCGCGCACGCAGCGAACGCGTTCGAACTCGCGGCGAAAACCACGCCGCCCAAGCGACGGCCATCACAGCAACGGTGGCTCCCATGAGCCCAAGGATCGGGTCCAGTGCGGCGACGAAAAAGATGGTCATCGCATATTGGGTGACTTGGGTCGCAACTGACACAACCATTCCTATAATTGCCGTCACTTGCGCCGAGTCCTGATAAATGCGGTAAACCGAATCGCCGACTCGATGATCGCCGTGATAACGAATCGATAACTGATGCCAACGCTCGACCAGCGCGAGGCGAAGATCCTGGTTGATCCGTTGCATGATCCATACGTTGTAATAGGGCAAGGCGAGCGTGAATGGAAACGTAATGACTCCGATACCTACCAGGAACACGATATAGATCCATTGGAGGTCCTGCCGCTCAGCGTTACTCAACGTTTCAACGGCTCCCGAAGCGAGTTCCGGTCGATTCACGAACTCCGCTAAAAACGGAGTCAAAGGTTCCGCTTGCAGAATGGATTGATTCAGAAGATCAATCGTGAATAACCCGGTCACGATACCGACGAGGGTAGAAAGCCACACCAACACATAGTAGTAGACCAGATGGCAGCCTAGACGCAGTCGAATCCGGAGCCGTCCGCCCTCGATACGGTACTGAAACAACCACATGGAGAGGCACGCGAAACAAACCGCCCCGACCTGTATATCGTCCTTCCAACCGTCGACCACAAAAATCGCAAACAGCATCGCGGACGTTCCAACCAACACGGCGGCGACCGCAGCCCCGGCAAACAAACGACCGTTTGAGAAATTGAGCAACCACGCAAGCAGCGCCATGCCGAGTGTGCCGTATGCCAGCAAATCGAATCGCCAATCAATACCAAAAGGTAGCCAACCGGCGAAGGGACCCAACAAAGCGAGCAGCGTTACGACAAATGGGACATAACGGTAGCTCCAATCAGGGCTTCCATCAGACTGCCCAAACCACGCAGAGAGGACCGTTCGGTCACGCCAGTATCCGATCAACATGGGGCGTAAGTAGGGCCACGTTCGCAAGAAAATGCGAAATACGGCGGTAAAGCCTCGGTCCTCCGGATCCCCTACCTCCGTGTCCGGGGGAAGCTTTGCCGGGCCCCAAACAGAGATCGCATTAGCGCGTTGATCGTCCCGAACTGACAAGACTCTACTTCCTCATATCAACTGCGAGCGCCCAAGATGCACACAAATTCCCTTTGGAGTGCTCTAGAGAACGGTGTTTCCGTCTTTGTACGCCGAATTCGATCTTTCGGCGCGGACAGGATCGATGTCCGACGATCCGGCCCAATACGCGAACACCATCACATTTCTTTCCCGATCGTCGACTGGATCGATACTCCAATGTACCGTCCTCGTGCTGTGCATTACTGCATCACCGGGATCTACTTCGAACTGGAAGGCGTTCGTATTGTCCTCGTCGTAATCGCGAAGCGGGTATACATATTCAAATTCTCGCTTGTGGGAACCCTTTTCGTAGTGCAGACAGCCATTGCATCTATCGATTCGATCCATCGCTATCCAAAGAGAGATCCCGGATGGAGACGAGCGATAACTACCCAGCGCATCAAAATGTGGCAGCGTCCGTGTGACGCCTTCGGGTTTTGCAATCCAACTCACATTATCGGGACTCAAACTATCCTCCAAGAGGAATTTCATCAGTGGTATGTGGGGACCTTTTTCAAGGTAATGACGAAACCAAGCGTGTTCCTTGTCCATGCTCTTCATCGTCCCCACCGCCCGGAACCGTTGCTGAGTAACTTCTTTATGAAAGAATTCGAGTTGGGCCCGCATCTGACTGAGTTCATCTTCAGGGAGATAATTTCTGAGGACCACGAACCCGTCACGTTCGTACTCCGTTTTGAGTTCTTCGTAATGCCGTCTACTCAAGTTTAAGTCCGAATTTGTTTAAGCGAATTCGATCCTTACAAAGCGCTCCCCACGATACAAGTTAACTTGCGCGGGAATGCACCCATTTTATAATTTGGGTGAAATAGACGAGCGCCGTTTTGACGCACTTAACGGCACTATGTATGTTGGTTCAGCTTGAGGGGCTGATAGCGACGAAGTGCGAAAAGCGCCACAACCAAGGCCATACCTCCGAAACAAGAACAATCAAGTTCTCAGCGTTTTCGCTTTTCGCCACGGAGAAGACTGGCGCGATACGTTTTAGGTATTCAAGGAGAAACCATGTCGAAGTTCAGGCTTGAGGAAAGAACCGTGATCGTCACCGGGGGTGCCGGCGGTCTCGGCGCGGCCATGGCAAAGGCGTGCGCGGAAGCAGGGGCCAACGTCGTGGTGGCAAGCAGGAACAAAGAAAATATCGACAGAGTCGCCGAGGAAATCACGAGGAATGGTCAGACCGCAATCGCGTTACCCGTCGATATCACCGACGCGAGTCAACTCGACGATATGATTGCTCAAAGCGTCGAAGCGTTCGGGTCGGTTGATGTAATTGTTAATAGCGCGGGACGTTGGGGGAAAAGTCACCTCGCTGAGGATACCCCGCTCGACGAATGGCAACAGGTCATTGAGCTAAACCTGACTGGCTGTTTCCTGTCTTGCCTCGCGGCCGGCAAGCAGATGATCAAACAAAATCACGGGAAAATCATAAACATCTCGTCAACTGCGGGTAGCAAAGGAAATCCGGGGCAACTGCACTATTCGGCAGCTAAGGCCGGGGTACTTAGCTTGACCAACAATCTTGCCTTCATGTGGGCCAAACACAACATCAACGTCAATTGCATTCTCCCCGGCCTGATCGCGACCGAAGAGCTGAAGGGTTACAACATTATCCCACCGTCCGTCGATGAGGACGGAGTCGCGGTGCCACGACTTGAATTACCTCCCAATCCCGAAGACGTTGCAAATCTCGTGTTGTTCCTAGCATCGGCAGAATCCGACGGTATTACCGGTGAACTCATACCCATTCGTACGTGGCTTAAAACCGAACGCTTTTGGCAGTAATGAGCCGTGAGCGCGATCAGAACGAAACAAAGCTCGCCGTTTGGCAACACCGAAATCACGAGCGTTTCCAAAAGAACTGCCCCATGCAACGACGTTCGGACCAACCAGGAAATAAACGCTAACTGGGGACGTGGCGAGTGAAAATTCTGGTCATCGCCGATATCCACGGAAACGCCGAAGCGTTAGCCGAGGTTTTACGAAGAGAACACGACGCGGAATCAACGATATTTCTCGGCGACGCAATCCTGTCTGGGCCGCAGCCTAACGAAACAATGGCCCTTCTAAAGAAGATCACCGGGACCTGCATCATGGGGAACCACGACATCGAAATGCTAGAGCCCGAACGATTTGCCGACTGGCCACCGCAATGGTTGGCTTTGAATCATTGGATCCTCGACCACTTCGACCCTGCAGGATATGAATTCCTCCGCGAGCTAAAGCCGGCCGGGGAATACGTTGAAGGCGGTCTTAGGATGTATCTCCA
>PBAA01000047.1 GCA_002715785.1 Gammaproteobacteria bacterium
ATCGTCTTCGCCTTCGCCGACGACTGGGGTCGCTACGCAAGTGCTTACGCAAAACACGAAGGACCCCAGTCTCTATCTGGACTTATCGATACGCCACATTTCGATCGAGTCGCTGGCGAAGGCGCGCTGTTTTTGAACGCATTAGTTCCTGCACCTTCCTGCACACCGTGTCGCAGCTCAATTTTATCGGGCCAATATTTCTGGCAAACCGGCCTAGGCGCGATCCTTGTTGGCGCCGTCTGGGACGATTCCATCCCCACCTTCCCCATCGAATTGGAAAATAGGGGCGGCTATTTCATCGGCTATCAATACAAGGTGTGGAGTCCTGGACGTACGGTTAATGCACCGATCGGAGCCAAAAGGACCCAGTACCAACCAGCCGGTTACCAATTCAATCAGTTCTCGCACTGGGTAACTGAAAACGCGGCCGATTTAGGAATCGATGGCGCCAAGCAGGCGTTATACGACGAGACCCGTCAAAACTTTCGAGCCTTTCTCGATGCTCGCCCCGACGACAAACCCTTCTGCTATTGGTGGGGGCCAACCAATACTCACCGAACGTGGGAACGTGGCTCCGGTCACGCCCTCTGGGGAATCGATCCCGACGCCTTACAGGGGCACTTACCCGCCTTCCTCCCAGACGTCCACGAAATACGAGAGGACGCGGCCGATTATCTCGGCGAGTGTCTTGCCGTCGACCACGGCATCGGTATCCTTCTTGAAGAATTAACAAACGACGACGCGTTAGAAAATACCCTATTCGTTGTCAGTGGCGATCACGGTATTCCAGGAATGCCGAGAGCCAAATGTAACCTCTACGATATTGGTTGCGAGGTTGCACTTGCGGCACGCTGGCCAGGACGCATCAAACCCGGAAGGGTTATTGACGACTTCGTTAATCTCATGGATCTCGCTCCGACGTTCTGTGAGGCTGGCGGCATCGATCCGCCCAAAAGCATGACGGCTAAAAGTCTGCTGCCCTTATTTGAAAGCAGCGAGAGCGGGCAGATCGACCGGTCTAGAGATTTCGTGGTTACCGGTCGTGAGCGTCATGTTCACGTCGCCCGCGACGGCTACCTTCCCTATCCTCAAAGATCCCTGCGCACGACAGATTTTATTTACATCGTTAACTTCGAGCCCGATCGCTGGCCCATGGGCGATCCAGCTGGCCTTGACGATCTATCGACACCGCCCCCCGACTACGACCAACTCGCGTACAACACCATGGTTGCGTACGCCGATCTGGACGCAAGTCCAACCAAAGCCTGGATGATCCATCATCGCGAAGAACACGATGTCGAGCCACTGTATCAACTCGCTTTCGGCAAGCGCCCACGCGAAGAACTCTACGACCTCAACAATGACCCGCATTACATGCTAAACGTCGCCGATGATCCCGCGTACGCAAATATTCGAAATACCATGCAAGAGCGGTTGTTCAAAGTTCTCCGCGAACAGAACGACCCGCGTCTGATGGAACAACCTTGTCGATATGAATTGGAACCTTACGCGGGGCCCTTGTCAGAGTTTCAAATGCCACCACCAAAAAACTCGAATTAACTTTATATAGTTGCATTATCTATTTAGTTTTATTACTTTTTTTATTGAGTCGATGTGGCCGATTGCGGTACGCTGTACGTTGAAATCGATTAAGCAAATACGAATAGGAAACTTATGCCCGCAGTCACATCATCAGAAGGACCCGTCGCCGTCACCGGAGCCTCCGGTTACATCGGATCACACGTAGTCATCTCTCTCATGAAGCGCGGCTACGACGTGCGCGCATGCATCACCGACCCCGACGATCCGGATAAAACCGAGCATCTACTGGCACTCAACAGCGCCGGGTATTCAGGCACGGTTGAGCTTCACACCGCCAACCTACTTGATATTGGTAGCTACGACCGTCCATTTTCCGAATGCAGCGCGATCCTCCATGTGGGTACGGCGATGGGATATGGCGGTGCTAACAATCCCCGCCAGGTATATGACGGTGCGGTCAACGGTACCGACAACGTTCTCACGTCAGTGAGAAATGCGGGTACCGTTAAACGATTCATCTATACGAGTTCGTTCGCCGCTATCGGACACCCCGCACCACCCGGCTACATTTATACGGAAGACGACTGGGCGTCAGACAATCGAGACAACGACCCCAACTGGAACTTAGACAACCTCGAAGAAAAGGGCGAGACCGGCTACGCCATGGCCAAAGTGGAAACCGAGCACATGGTGAATCGCGTTGCGAAGGAGGACGGCCGGTTCGAGTCGATTTCTGTCTGTCCAATCGTTGTCCTCGGACCGCTACTTAGCAAAGTGCATGAGCTTGTCGGTTCCTGGCAATGGTTCCTTGGCCGGATGCTTGCGGGAAAGCCATGCCAGCGCGGCTGGCAAGCGCTTTGGAACATCGTTGACGTTCGCGATGTCGCTGAGTCCCAGGTCCTAATGATCGAAAGTGACGTCTGCAAAAACGGTGACCGCTATCAACTTAGTGCCACCGATGAGTCCGGCGAAATTGATTGCATGCAGCTGCAAGCTCATCTGCTCCAACTCTTCCCACATATCGATGTTGGCGGTGCTCCGGACGAACTCGCGCCAATGCTCGAGAAGTACGGGAAAGTGTACGATGCCCCTCGCGCGCACTGCGACAAGGCCCGCGCCGACCTCGGCCTGCAAACGCATGCGATCGAAGACACGTTGCGTGAAACCGGTCAGACCATGATGGATTTAGGCCTTGTCACCGCAAAGCTGAAATAGCGACCCGGCAAGCGTACCCTCGTGAAACCAAATGCAAAGAATTAAGCGATGAACTCATGCGTAAATTTCTAATCGCCATCGTTGGCATTGCGCTGGCCATTGGCGCCTTCTACGCGGTCGCTGTCCGATTCTCCGATGGACCCTTTGGCATTGTCGCCGGTGGCCCGCTCCAAAGCGGCGAGCTCATTCAGGGCGAACCCGACTGGGTATTCGCCCATGACGTCCCGACGATCGAGTTACAGCTCTTGTCACCCCCTCGATCGCGCACAGTTTGGATGATTGAGCACGAGGGGAAAATCTACGTTCCCTGTGGATATCGAAATACCTGGCTCGGACGCCTATGGAAACAATGGCCACTGGAGGTCGAGAAAGATCCACGAGCCATCGTTCGAATCGAAGGCAAGCGCTACGAACGCACCCTCGTTCCTGTGACGTCGAAGCACCCATCCATCGAAGCGCTGCTGGCTGAGCTGCAACGCAAATACATGGGCGGCGCCGGATCCGCCCCAGCAAGCATTGTCGATACCGACGCGCTGCTCCTCTTTGAGTTAGCACCACGTTCTAGCTAAGCGTCCATCCTTTCCGGATTGCACGGTCGGCATGGAATTTCATCCGGTCGCTCAGTTAGAAAACGGCCAGTGGGTTCAACGGCGACCCCGTGGCACCACGAACTCGCAACGGCGCCGCGACAAAAAGAAACGTGGCGCGCCCTGTTGCCGACGCTTTCTCAGCCAAAAGGTCCAGATCCAGATTATCAAAGATTGGCATCCCCAAGCCGATTAATACCAATTCATGCAACGGGTTAAACCGACCGGTCACGCCTGAGGGCATCACATCCGACACGCCATCACAGCCAATCACCGCAACGTCTCGTTCTTTTAGCCAACGCGCAACCGAAGCGTGCATACCTGCAGCTTCTTGAATGAAGTTCCACTGTCCGTCTTTGGCCACCTTCCTCCACCGGCCGGTTCGAACAAGCAACGCATCACCCGCCCTAACCCGAACGCCCGAGGCTTTCTCCCAGGCTTCAAGATCGCTCGTCGTAATCGCACTTCCGGGCTCGAGAAAATCGATCCCCAAGAACCGCGGCATGTCCACCAACACGCCGCGCGTAAACACGCCAACTTTGGCAATGTTCTCAACCCCTAGTTTCGAAAACCCATCCTCAGCATCCATCTCGAAGGGAAAGCCGTTATACATCTTGCCGCCGTACGCGAAGTGAGGCAGCGCGTCCATGTGCGAATGACCAAACCCGTGATAGTCAATCTTGAATACATCCCCAGCAGCTTGCGGTATCTCTTCTGGATCCATGTCGAACGATTCGTCCCCACCAAAAATAAAAACTTCGTGTTCAAACGGTTTTTGGTTGATTGGGTCCGCTATTTTGTTGAGCGGTAGCGCCAGCGAAATAGTCGTCCCTTCTTTCACTAACGAGGCGGCTTGTGCACGAACGCTAGGCGTGATCGTGTTTAACGTACCCAGCTCATCGTCGTCGCCCCATCGGCCCCAGTTTGATATCTCATGGAGCGTGGTACTAAACGCTTCTTGATCCATTGTCGGGGGTATGCCCACGGCCAACGCACTGACCCCCAGAAGACCCATTGCGCTGACGCCCGCCATTAGTCTTTTCATGTCTCCCACCGTTCGTTCTTTGACAAAAACCGCTCAAGACTAACAAATACAACACCGTCTCCGCTGTTCTATAAGCCGGCGTGAAATCATCTTCGTCTTGAATGTACTCTTCCGTTATTCCCAACAAACGAAAACACGCTGGAGGACCGTGGGCGTTATGATATTGCGCCGCGGGCGTTAAGCCGTTGGGTAAAAGGCCAACTTGAAGTAATTTAGGCAAGGAAGAAAAGAAACGGTGCCATCTCATCAAACACGTAGTCGCATGTCAGAGCCGTCAACTCAACAACTGAGCTCGATCGAACAGGATATCGCGCGCCTAGAAGACGTCGGATTCCTAACGTCCATGCTCATTACACTACTTGGAAATTACGCCCAAACGGGCCATTTTGGCGGACCCCTCGCGTACGTTCCGTACGTCGTTACCAGTCATTTATTGGGACCGGCCGCAGGCGGACTTCGCTTTGACTATCGTCGGCCCAAACATCCGTACGCGGATAAATTCATGCTCGCCGGCGGACACAACGCACCGGTGACGTATGCCCTTTGGATGGTGATGGGCGAAGC
Organism: Gammaproteobacteria bacterium; assembly: GCA_002715785.1. Lineage (GTDB taxonomy): Bacteria > Pseudomonadota > Gammaproteobacteria > Pseudomonadales > Azotimanducaceae > UBA11889. Next base: position 4,954 of record PBAA01000047.1, read on the forward strand.
TCTCACACGACAACACGCAATCACCAAGAACGAGTGCTACCGCATCGATCCGACGACCTCGATCCTGTCCATCGACGCACTCGGATTCCGGCGTGGTCAGGGAGCCTTGGCTAAGCTCCTCTCCGATGCCGGGTTAGCGGACGATCCCCTGTTTCAGCAAGCCAAGCTACGAGGGATTAAAGCCCTATCGGGGCATTCAGAGACCACGGACCTTACCAACGATGTCAATGGCGGCCCATCGGGCATCGGCGTCGCAACCGCCGCGGGAAAAGCTGCCTTTTGGGACATCGTGGGCGCTCCGTTAGCTTCACCTAAGATCATGGCGATCGAGGGGGAATTCGCAATGACGGCCGGCCATGCACAGGAGTTAAAAACGCAGGCGATCGCGCAACGCGTTGGTAAGCGTCTTCGCGTCCTGCTTTCCTATAACAACGCCGGAATCGACGACGAATTGATCGGAAGCGTCATCCAAGAAGAATTTACTGATTACGATATCGGTGCTCAATGGTCGTCCTACGGTTGGAACGTCATCAGCGTTGACGACGGCAACGACTACGCACAAGTCGCTCACGGGTTGGCTCGAATGGAAGGTTGGGATGAGTCGGATCGTCGGCCCATGCTCCTCCTTGGTCGAACGATCAAAGGTTGGTGGCCAGCAGCCGTCGACGGAGAGATTCCCGGCTATGGGAAACAGATTGTGGACCATGCTTCCCACCCCTACGCGTTCCCCCAAAACGGCGATTACTTCCAAGCGCTGGCGGGAACCTTTGAATCGCGCTACGGCGTTAAATTCCTCGATATCGATAAAGGCGCTATCAACGATGAACGTACGCGACTCACGCAGTTTAAGCACAACGTCGATGTCGCATTAAGCATCCTCGACCAGAACGATCTTGGCTCCTGGCTCGCCGATCGATTGGTCGTCATTGGTGACCAAGTCCAAGACGACCTCTCGTTACATAACAGCGGTTCGGTCGACCCTTTCGACGACCCTCGTCTAAAGGTCGACCAGTTACCGATCGCACCGCAGAGCGTGACGGTGACGGACATGAACGGATCTAAAACGTCGACCGTGGACATCAAACTGTTTGAGGAAGCGGGAAACGTTCGCGGGGCACGCCGCGCAGTTTCCGAAATCTTCAAGTGGTCAAACTACGTCACCAACAACCGCTTCGTTGCCGTTGCGGCGGATCTAGCCGAATCCATTAACATTCAAAAAAGTGCGCTTTTTGGTTATTTCGATCCCGTCACCAATCCTTCGGGAACCGTCCTCAAGGCGGGCATTCAAGAGGCTGGTAACGCATCAACTGCCATCGGACTCGTCGGCCAAACGTTATCGTTGGATCCGAACGTACATAACGGCGTTTGGGCGTTAAGCGGAACCTACGGAGCTTTTACACCGCTTATGTACCTACCTGCGCGGGTGTGGAGTCAACAAAACCAAGATTCACCATTTCGCGTCGGCGTCCTTCATATTTTAGCCGGTCACTCTGGGCCCGAAACTGCGGCCGATGCCCGCACGCATTTCGGTATTTTCGCGCCCCAGGTATGGAAACTATTTCCTCGCGGCCAGGTCGTTACCTTGAATTTCTGGGACTACAACGACGTCGCACCAGGATACTTTGCGGCAGCGAACTTAGCTGTGAGTCAACCAGAAATCGGTGTCATCGTTCTGGAAGTCGCGAGGCCTGATTTTGCCGTCGCCGATCGATCGTCCTTCGCCGACAGCGACCCGCTTGCCGCTGCAAAGGGTTTGTACGTGATCAAAGATTTTGATCCCGACACGCCGAAACACGGCTACGTATTAACCCAGGGTGCCAGTTCCACCAATAATCTACTCAAGGTATTGCCGAGTCTCAAAGCATCCAACGTCAACGTCAAAGTCATTGCATGCATCAGCGAGGAACTTTTCCAAACACAACCGCAAAGCTATCGTGACGCCGTCCTCCCTTCCGGAGCAAAACAAGATTTGATGATTGTCAGCACCGGAACGCAGCGCATCCTACCGATTACGGGACTCGGCCATCTCACGGAGGAATACTCATTATTCTCGGACTGGGACAACCAATGGTTAAGCGGCGGTACCGAGGAAGACGTGATTGCCGAGGCACACTTGGATGAGGCATGCATCGCCGCTGCCATCACGAAATTCGCCGAGGAACGAGAACAGCGGCTGGAACGACAGCGCCAAGAATTGGCCGCTATTGCCAACTAGTGTTTTCGATATCTGTGGCAAACGATGGGTCCATGGCAACCGCACGCGATCTCTTGGTGGTTGATTGGGTTCGTCAACGCGTTCTGGAGCGCGGGTCGGGGACGCCCCGCGGAGATCAAAACCATAAAGGGGAGACATTGTGAGTGACGAAACGTTAATTGATCGGCGAGGACGGCTCCTGGGCAAGGGTGCCCCGCTCTTCTATCGGGATCCCGTGCACATCGTGCGGGGCGACGGAGTCTGGTTGTACGACGCGGATGGCAAACGTTATGTCGACATGTACAACAACGTTCCATGCGTTGGGCATGCCAACCCGCGGGTTGTTGAGGCGATCACCAAACAGACGGCAACACTGAACGTACACAGTCGATATCTACACGAAGGTATTCTCGATTACGCCGAACGGCTAACGGGACACCACGATTCCTCGCTTTCTAGCGTCGTTTTTACCTGCTCGGGCACAGAGGCCAGCGAAGTCGCTTTGTTAATGGCGCGGGCCGCAACCAGCGGACGCGGCATCATATGCTCCGATAGCGGGTATCACGGCAACAGCACCGAAGTGCGAAAACTGTCGCGAGCTCGAGTGGGAGACAACACTACCCCTGAATTTCGGGCTATCCCCTATCCGCAAACCTATCGTCCGCTAACGAACGGATCGAATGGAAGCGAGCTGACGAACATCTACCTAGCAGAGATCCAAAAGGCGATCGATGGGTTTGCGGCCAACGACATCCCGTTAGCAGGCATGTTCGTGTGCTCCATACTCGCCAATGAGGGACTCCCAGACATTCCCCCCGACTTTATGAAAGGTGCCGCCACATTGGTTCGAAATGCCGGCGGTCTCTTTATCGCCGACGAAGTCCAGGCGGGATTCTGTCGCACCGGTCGCTGGTGGGGATACGAAACGTCCGATTTTGTACCCGACATAGTGACCATGGGAAAACCGATGGGTAATGGCATGCCGCTAGCAGGGGTGGCTGCGTCCACCGAGCTCGTCGAAACCTTTCGTAAAAACACCGGTTACTTCAACACCTTCGCATCAAGTCCGCTCCAGGCCGCGGTTGGTTCCGCGGTTCTCGACGTTATTGAAGAGGAGGACCTCTGCGCCAACGTGGCAGAGGTAGGCGACTATCTGCGAACCGCTTTACGAGCATTACAACGAAATCACGAGCCCATGGGGGATGTACGCGGTCACGGCTTAGCCATTGGAATCGACTGGGTCCTCGAGCGCGAAGGTAAAACACCCGACCGAGAAGGCGCCGCCGAGGTTGCCAACCGCTTAAAAGACAAAGGCTTTTTGATCTCGAATATGGGCCCGCTCGGCAACTTGCTAAAGATTCGACCACCGCTCGTATTCGGTCGAGAGCACGCCGATCTTTTCCTCAACGCATTTGAGGAAACGCTTCGAGAGCTATAAAACGCCCATGCAGATCGACAACGACCTACTCGAATTTGCGCGACAAACGCTGCCTGAATGGTCGTTGGAAGGCGCTCAAATCGAGCCCATTACCGTCAGTGAAAACGTCACGTTCCGAGTCGATAAAGACGGTCTTTCTTATGTGCTTCGAATCCACCGTTCGTGGTATCACACCCTCGAAGAACTTGAGTCCGGGTTGATCTGGACAGACGCGTTGCGCGCTTCCGGCATCGACGTGCCCGAACCTTTGTTAACGACGGCTGGCAAGGGGTTTGTGACGCGGACATTGCCCGGGACTCTCGAGAGCCGAAATATCGGGGCACTCAAATGGGTCGAGGGCGATGTCTTGGCTGAAGTCATTCGTCGAGATGCCAACGACACCGACGCGTTGTGCCGTTATTTTAGGCAATTGGGTGCCATCGCGGCATCCATTCACGCGCAAGCCACCGACTGGAATGCCCCTCCAAATTTCAAACGACACGCATTCGATGCCGCCGGACTCGTCGGCGAGCACCCATTTTGGGGACGCTTTTGGGAAATACCACAACTTCGTTCCAAACAAGCAGACTTATTGCGGCAGGCACGTGAGGTGATCGCAGACACTCTCGATCGGTACGGTCAACCACGAGAAACCTACAGCATGATTCACGCCGATCTCCACATGCACAATCTCGTGCTGAGCTCACACGGTCTGCACATTATCGATTTTGACGACGCTGGCTTCGGCTGGCATCAATTCGACCTGGCGGTCGCTCTCCACGAATACTTGGAGCACAAGGCGTACCCAGAGATCCTGGCGGCGTTGCTGGACGGATACCGAGCTCATCGTTCGTTCGATTCCGAAGCGGCAAAGCTCATACCTTTATTCTTGCTCGTGCGCTCGGTCATGGCATTAGGCTGGGTTCACCAACGGCCCGAACTCGGGCAGGAAAAATACATCCCCGAAATGATTGAACATGCCTGCCGTCACGTCCGACGTTTCTTGGACGCGTAACGTCCCTATGGATTTTCTTAGGGCAACGAAAAGCCCAGTTTCAACTCGTCCGAGATACCGTTGAACCAATCCACGACTTCGCGGTGGTAGGGAATTCCTTCTCTCTTTCGCAGGACGGTTTCTTCTGCTTCGATCAAGCCCGCGTAATAGACCCTCTCGTGACCTTTCACAGGCGTCATCGACGACAATTTCTCGAGCAGCTTATCTAAATCGGCTTTAAACCCGTCGACGTCGACAAACGCGTCAATTTTAATCGCCATCACGAATTGAGAGTGGTGCAACCCTCCGGCAATAAAACCTGGGCCATTACCCGAAAGGATACCGGCCATGATGTCGACAATGGTCGCAAAACCGTACCCCTTGTGCCCGCCATTCTCTCGAGTACCGCCGAACGGCAACATACGGAAACCTCCGTAATCCGGAGATTCAATCGACTCCATAATCGGCTCGCCGTCGAGCTTAGTAATCCAGCCCGGTTCAAGCTTCGACCCAATACGCCTGGTTAGCATGAGCTTGTTGGCAGCAACCTGCGTCGTCGCGACATCGAAAACGAACGGAGCATGCTTGTCGGCTGGCGCTGCCCAAGCAACGGGATTCGTCCCAAATGCAGGCTCCGAACCGAAGACCGGAACCTGCAGTCCCCCGCCCGCCGATACCATGCAAAAACCGATCATGTCGTGGGCGATCGCCATCATCGGGTAGTACGCAAGCATGCCCACGTGGCCACAGTTTTGGATGGCCACGGCACCAATACCTGTTTCACTGGCTTTTTCGATGGCAAGTTCCATCGCCCGAGGACCCACCTGAATCCCCAGCGCTTGATCCGCGTTCCATGTCGCACTCACGGCCGATTCGCGTAGCGTTGTGACGTTCGGGGTCGGATTGAGTTCACCACGTCCGTATTGATCGATGTAGAGACGGAGCATGTTCGATACACCGTGGCTCTCGCAGCCACGCAAATCACTCTCAATCAATACGTCGGTCGATTGTTCGGCATCACGCTCGGACTGCCCCATTTCGAGAAAAATAGTCTCGGTAGCATTTCGAACCGACTCCTCGCGCACGAATACTCGGTCCTCCTCGGGAACCAAAAATCGTTTTAACATCGTGATCGAGCTCTCACCTAAATGAACATGTTAGACCAGTTCGATACATCTGAGCCGTTAATTCATGCTCCCCTACCCGCGTTGATTGTGTACGCGTGGCGCCAACATCCGTCCGATGAATACGTGCGAGCATCCGTCGATGACGGCACGCCCCGCGCTTTCTCATCCTATTATTGTCCATGCTGACAGACGCCGAGGTCATGACGGCCCTCACGGGCGACGCCTACTTCCCCGGGGGCATGAGTGGCTTCGAGGTCAAAGCCAACGAGTTCTTGGTGTTTGAAGAAGGCCCTTCGGTGGACATGACCTTGCAGTGGGCCACCTACCGCGACGCCTCGGATCAGTGCTCTTTATCCCGCATCTGGGGCGGCATCCATCCCCCCGCCGACGATATCCCAGGTCGCCTCATCGGTATCTCCATCGGCCAAGACGCCTTCAACCTCGCTAATCAATACTTCGACGGGCTGGTCGACTAAAACCTCCCCGGAAGGGTTATTCAGCGTGGTACCGTATCGACTATGACGACAGAGGAGAATGGCATGAGCGAAGCAACCCGAGCCGAGCCTAGCGTAGGGAAACAACTGCCTAAAAAGCAATTCACGGTCACCAACGCGTTACTCAACGACTACTTCGAAGGTCTTGATTTAGAACGATCTCGTTTCGATAGCGGCGCCGCCCCTGTACCTACCATGATCGCCACGGATGCGGACAACTACTTTGGCGAGTCGGCATTCAGCCAACTACGTGGCCACCTATGGATGCGACAGGAATGGAGCTTCTGCAAACCGATGCAAGCGGGCGCGCACTACGAAACGGAAGCCTATATTGAGGACATCTACAAAAAACGAAATCGTACCCTGGTCAATACGGCGATCACGATGAAAGACGCCGCGGGAGATGATGTACTAAAGACCAATCACCACCAATCCTTCCTTCTGGACGAACCCGTTGACCAAGTAGAGTTTCGCGAACCCAGCGAGAAGCAAGGCGCTCGAAAATTTATCGTGCCCGAGGGAAGGCCTCTTGAAGGTCTTGAAAAGACGATTACGCTGGAAATGTGTGGACAGTACTTTCACGGGAGCAAGAGCTACCACACCGACAAGCAGGCATCGCTCGAGTTAGGTTTTCAGGAAGTGGTGATAGGTGGTCGAATGACGATGGCCTACATCGGCCATCTTCTGGAATCCAACTATGGCGATCGTTGGTTCAGCACGGGGAAACTTGACGTCAAGTTCACTAACCCTTGTTGGCCAGATGACGTGATATCCGTTCAAGGGATTGCGATGGGCCCCATCGACGACGATCCATCCCGCGAAGGTGTCTTTGCTTGGATCGAAAAGGAAGATGGAACCATCGTCTTAATTGCCAACGCCAGCGTTGCGATGGCTTGATACAAGGCCTTAAGGAATCCGTGGCCTGAGTACGGCAACGAGTCTCCCTGCTCTAGGTTCGGCGGTTGGTACTCAACCGACCCGAGGTAGATAGCCACGACGAAACATTCGTGGTGTATCTATACGTTTTTTCGAGCCCCTCGATCGCCACCCAGGAACCAGTTATTACGAGTGATCCTCGGTGACGTCGTATAGAACGCGCTCAAACTCTTGCAATACCGAAATCGTCTCATGATCGTAGAAGGGAAGAATCTGAGTTGCGAGAATGACGCAAATATCGCTCGTCCGATCAATCCAAAAGTACGAATTAAAAATCCCTCCCCAAGAAGCGCTGCCGGGCGCCCTGCCGTTCGGCGTTCCATCCGGATGAAGTAAAAAGCCCAGCCCCCAGCGGCCTGTCGCACCGAAAGCCATGTCGATCGGATTGCTCATATTGGGCATCTGCGTATCAGCAACACCGGCATCAAGTACGCCAATCTGGTTGGTAAACATTTGATTCACCGTCGAGCGACTCAGGACGCGATGACCATCCAGTTCTCCACCATTCAATAGTGCCCTGAGCAATCGACTGTAGTCCTTAACGGTCGAGCTCAGTCCGCCGCCGCCATTGTAAAAACGCGTTGATTCATAATGGCCAGGTGCCGCTTGTTCAGGTAGCTCCGCTAAGCCGGTCGGGCCGCGTCCGAATTGCGTCATGACACGATCCATTGCGACTTCCGGAATATCAAACGCGGTCTCGATCATCTCGAGCGGTCCAAAGATGTGCGAACCGAAGTACCCCATCAGGTTTTCTCCACTAACCGCTTCTAGGAGCAAACCGGCCCAATCAATACCTATACCGTATTCCCAGCGTTCACCGGGGTCGAATGCAAGCGGAGCGTTTAGCGCCGGTCTACCGGCAAACAACGACTCGACCAAACCACGCTGTAACGCTTCGAACGCATTGGCATTCCAAACCTCGTAGACGTAGCCGGACGTGTGGGTCAGAAGCTCACGCGCGGTCGGAACCGACCGTGCCGGACGAAGGCGCGGCGAACCATCGTTCGCAAATCCTTCGAGAACCTGAATAGATCGCAATTCGGGCAGATAACGGTCAACGGGGACATCCAAATCGAGATCTCCAGCTTCCACCTGCTGCAGAACTGCGATGGTCGTCACCAGTTTGGTCATAGACGCAATATTGAAAAGCATGTCCGGTTTCATCGGCACGCCAGCGCGAGCCTCCCCTGACGCGTGTTGGAAGCGAATTTCACTGTGATCGGCGACGAGTGCTACAACACCTCTCAAACGGCCACTCTCGGTCGATCGGTCAAGAACATCCCGTAATTCCTCCGTCGCCATATCGGCGCGGGAGCTGTTGGATAGCCCCATCGATCCGATCAACTTGCTCAGAAAACGCTTCACAACAGCACGCACCTTATTTTCGTGAAATAACCAAAACCCCGTTGGCCAGAGATCACTGCGACCCGGCTCGTATACCTCTCGGCGGCGTCTTTGTCAGAAGACTGGTAGACAGGGTACGTAGTTGATGGGGCAGCGCCAGCATCGCTGGCGTCGCCACCAAGGTGAGCAGGGTCGCAAAGCTGAGTCCAAACACGATCGCCTGAGCCAAGGGAACCCAAAAGCCGGACACCGAACTTCCGTAATACGCCGTGCGGTTTACGAAGTCGATCGACCAATTACTTGCCAACGGCAACAAGCCAAGAACCGTAGTCACCGCCGTTAAGGACACGGGACGCAGACGATGTGCACCCGTTCGTACGATAAGCGAAATGTAGTCGAGATCCGGCTCTTCACGTCGCATACGGTTGTACGTGTCGATCAGAACGATGTTGTTATTAACGACAATTCCGGCCAGCGCGATGACGCCTATTCCAGTCAAAATAGCACTAAACGGTGTTCCCGTGACCGCAAGTCCCAGAAGGACTCCGGCGGTCGACATCACCACAGCAAACAAGATGAGCGACGCCTGATAGAAACTGTTGAACTGCGTCACCAGCAACACAAACATCAGTAAGACCGACATGATCATCGCTTTAATAATGAAATCCATGGATTGATTTTGTTCTTCATTCGCTCCGCGAAAATCAATACCCACTCTGGAATCAAACGCCTGAGCATCGAGCCATGCTTGGATTTCGTCGACTTTGTTATCCGCTAACACTCCGGGCATCACATTGGCTCGGATGTATTCAACGATTTTTCCGTCGATCCGCTGAACGGTGTCCACATTCGGAACAGCAGCTCGCGTCACGAAATTCGAAATTGGAACTCGTCCATTCGGCGTGGCGAGTGTTAGCTCATCGAGTGCCCTGAATCCCCGTTCACCGTCTGGATAACGGACTCGAATATCTACGGCTTCATCAGCGCCATCCGGTCGGTATTCGCCGACTTTTAATCCATTCGTGACGAGTTGGACTGCGATACCAACGAGCGTCACATCAGCGCCATACAGCGCTGCCTGAGCTTTATCCACAATCAGAGTCCACTCGATACCTGGGAGGGACCGGGTATCGGCAATATCGCGCAAGCCACTTACTTCCGTATCAAGATATTCACGCACCTGGGCGACCACCGGTTCAAGAATTCCGCGATGGTTCGATGAAAATTGAATTTGAACATCCTTACCAACGGGCGGACCCATCTCTAATTCTTGCACCTCGACGACGATCCCAGGAATTTGAGCGGTCTGTTGACGGATACGATCAATGATTTCAGCACCCCTAAGCTCTCGATCTCTTTGCTCATGGAACTGCAAGTACAACGAACCCACGCTATCCTGGGCGCCACCCCCACCCGTCCAGCCATTGCCTACTCCGGCGGTTCCAGTGTTCATGTTGACTTCCAATATGCCCGGAATATCTAAAATAGTTTGTTCAACTTCGCGGACGATTTGATACACCTCGTCCGCCGCAAGATTGCCGCGTGCACGAACGTTAATGTGGGCAAACGTCGGATCATTTTCGGTAAAGAACGTCATGCCCGTCCCCCGGACATAAAAGAGTCCGAACGAAATGATCAATGTGAGAATCGTAATCGCCATCGTGACCACAGCGTATCGACTGGCCAATGTAAGCAACCGCGCGTACGCACCCGTAACACCAGCCAGCTGTGTTGGATCGCCTGATTCAAGTTGTTTTAAGTCCGCAACGGCCCGTTGATTTCTCCGGCTTGCTCGTCCAACGAGCGAGCCAATCGTCGGACCAAACACCAAAGCGTAAAGTAGCGACCCCGACAAAACCGCGAACACGGTGACGGGTAGATAGCGCATGAACTTTCCGGCAACACCGGGCCAGAATATCAACGGCAAAAATGCAGCCAAGGTGGTGGCCACGGAAGCTGTCACGGGCCAAAACATGCGATCAACGGCAAGCGTGTACGCGTCGCGTCGATCGAACCCTTCCACAAGTTTTCGATCAGCGTATTCGGTAACAACAATCGCCCCGTCAATGAGCATGCCGAGCCCCAGCAACATGCCGAACATGACCATGAAATTAAACGTATAGCCGAGCTGATGAATAAAGATGAGGGCAAATAGAAACGCTACCGGAATGCTAGCCCCCACGATAATCCCGCTTCTAAAGCCCATCGCCGCGACTACCACAATCATGACAAGGAACAGGGCCGTGACGATATTGCCCTGCAGCTCGGTCACTTGCGTCTGCGCGTTTGGAGCTTGGTCGTTGGTATAAAGCATGCGGACGTTAGCCGGCAATCGGGAACGATAGGTCTCCGTTACGGCTTTAACCTGTTGGACCGTATCGATGATGGACGCATTGGTTCGTTTCAATACATCAATCGTCATCGATGGATTCCCGTCGACGTGCGCGTAACGTACGCGATCTTTAAAGGTTCGACGCACCGACGCGACGTCGGCTAACGTGATGACAGAATCGCGAGTCGATCGGACGGGTATGTCGAAAATATCGCCCGCGGACTCAATAACGCTGGGCACTTTGATCGACATCCGTCCTTCACCCGTATCCAGTGAGCCCGCCGGCACCAAACGATTGTTGCGCACGATCGTACTGATCAACTCTTCATTGGAGATTTGGTATACATCGAGTCGTGTCGGATCGATCACAATTTCCAGCAGTTCTTCTCGATCACCTTGTAGACGTCCTTCAAGTACGTCCGGTATCGCCTCAATGTCGTCACGTATTTCGCGCACCAAGTTGTAGATAGTCCGCTCAGCCACATCGCTGCCAAGCAAATTAACCTGGATGATGGGCATATCATCAGCAACAATTTCACGAACGTACGGCTCTTCTGCCGTCGTCGGGAATTCGGGCTTGGCCCGATCGACGGCCTCCCGCACATCGAGAAGTGCCTCATCCAGGTCATAATCAGCGACAAATTCGACCAACACCGTGCCACTTCCTTCGGAGGCGAATCCAGTCACCTCGTCAATACCTTCAACTGCACGCAGCTCGGTCTCCAAAGGCATTACTAAGAGACGTTCAGCGTCCTCCGGCGAAATTCCTTCGTGGTAAACGTCGACCAAGAACATCGGCACCTCGACGTGCGGTTGCGATTCGACAGGGATCGACAAGCGTGCCGATATCCCGGCAATAATGATGACCACCATCACCAGCAGGGTCGTTCTAGAACGATTAATCGCCGCCCGGATGAGCTTGCTGGTCATACGTCGTCTAGGACGTTGAGGCGGCCAACACCGATTGGTTTGGGTTCCGGCGTCGCGCTATCGAAGGCCCTGCTACCCGATCGTAATTCACGGGAAATTTCCATGTCTAACGGGGTGGGTACGTATTCTTCGAAAACTGGATCGGCATAGTCACCCAACGAAACCAACTCTTGCCCGACGGTAATGAGATGCGTCGTGCTCGGAAGGCCCGTGACCCATACGCCGTCTTCATCGTCGTCAAACACGTCGACCCGATGAAATTCGACTACATTGTCGTGACCCAGTGTCCGCACTCCTATCGCACCTGTTTGGTCAAGCGCAAACAACGATGGATTGATCTTGTGGGCAGTAATCGTGGCCACTGGGACTACAACTTCTGTCGTAATCCCCGAACGCACGGTGTGGTCCCCATTTTCGACCTGGACTTCGACACGGTACGTACGCGTCGTCGGGTCGGCTTGTTGGCCAACGAACGTAATCGGACCCATCACGAAGCTACCGTCGCTTAAGACACCGGTCGCCACGATGCCAGGATGGAGTTGATGGACGTCGCGTTCCGACACACGCGCTGCAACAAGCATCGGATCAAGATCTATCACGGTGGCGCAACCTCCGCCCGGCACAAGGTAATCGCCTACGTCCGCGTGCGTCTCTTCGACAATGCCGTCAAAGGGGGCGCGTATATAAATTTTCTTGAGGTCCAGGGAACTCGTTGTCAACGCAGCTTCGGCCGCGGCCAGCTTGGCCTTCGCTTTAGCGATCATGGTTCGCGATTGAAATCCCTCGACCTCAAGACGTTTACTTCCTTCGTATTCGATTTTTGCCTCGTCGACGGCTTGCTCGGCATGGGCCAGCCGCGCCAGGCGATCATCCGTTGATAGGAGGCAGAGAAGGTTTCCTTCCTCTACATACACGCCGCGTTCGACCGCTCGCTCTACGACACTACCCGTGGTTTCAGCTCGCACCTGGACCGCCCGCTTATGCTCCGTTCGACCCCTAAGGCGCACGTTTCGGGTACGCAATGTGGATTCAATAACGCGCGCTTTAACACGAGTTCGAGCCCGCTCCTTGCTTGTCTCGGCATAACGAAGATTCTTTTCATTTAGAGTCGACGCAACGTTATTTTGTCGATCGTCCCGAAAAAATCCGGACCCGAGCCACATAAGCCCAAGGACAGCGATGACGCCAGCCGCTACATACGTGTGCCGCATTTCGTTAATTAGCCAATGAGATGTGCCACTCTACCATGTTTGACCGTTTTCGATCCGAGGGCCGGCTTGCATTGCAGACGAACGAGATCCCAGGATTCACACCAACGGTCGCGTATACTCACGTTGGATATCCGCGGACGCGACAGGGAGAGTGTTTTGGCCAGTAACACCATACAAAACATGGCAGAGTTGCGAGAGGTGATTGGGGAGGAAATTCCAGGGCTTCATGAGAAGAACATCGACCACCTGGATCAATTCGCACGCGAGTTCATCGAGAAGAGCCCGTTCATCGTTTTATCGACGGCGGACGAAGCCGGACGTATGGATGCTTCGCCCAAAGGAGACGCCCCAGGGTTTGTCGAGGTGCTGGACGAACGCACGTTGTTAATTCCCGATCGACCCGGTAACAAGCTCGCGTACGGTCACCAGAACATGCTGTCAAATCCAAACGTCGGCATTTTATTTATTGTCCCGAATACTCGCGAGACACTACGAATTAATGGTCGCGCAGAACTTTCGTGTGAACCGGACTTACTGCAACAATTAGCAGCGCGCGACAAACCGGCGACGCTAGTTATCCGCGTCCATATTGACGAGTGCTTCTTCCACTGCGGTAAGGCCATGTTGAGATCTAAGTTGTGGGACAGCACCACCTGGGAAGCAGACTATCGCATCTCATTCGGTAAAATTTTTGCCGCTCGAAAAAGTGCTGGGGCTGATGTCGCCCAATCAATCGATCAGCACATCGAAGCGGACTACCGCGACAATCTCTAAAGCCTAGTTCGAGACCGCCGTGGTCCGTATAACCGACCTGCCCGAGGATGAACGCGAACATCTCATCGGAAAAAAGCTCCCGCCCCTGGGTCCGCAAAGTTGGACGAAACACGACAAGCCTCTGACCGACATGCGCGTCGCGTTAATCACCACGGCTGGGTTACATTTCCGTGACGACGAATCCTTCGACTTTACCGACGCTACCTTTCGTCCTATTCCATGTGAAGAGGACTCTCGCAATCTGATCATGTCCCATAGCTCCGCCAATTTCGATCGCGTTGGATTTGCAGAAGATGTCAACTTGGTTTTTCCGATCGATCGATTCAAAGAACTGGTATCTGCTGGCGCCATCGGCTCGTTAGCGAGCGTCCACTATAGTTTTATGGGAGCAGGACTTATGCCCAACGCCTATGAGCAAAGTACCCGTGAGGTGGCCCATCTGCTGAAGCGTGACAAGGTCGATGCTGTCTTCCTAACGCCAGTCTGACCCAACTGCACCCGCGCCGTGTGCGCAATCAGTTACTACCTCGAGCGTGCAGGCGTTATGACGACCGGTATTAGTCTGGTTCGGGAGAATGCAGAAAGTATGCAACCCCCACGTTCACTCTGGGTGAGTTTCCCTTTGGGTCGGCCATTGGGCGTACCCAACGACGCCTCATTTCAACACGGAGTGATTGCCGCATCGCTGGCGTTACTCGAGCATCGTCGGGGGCCAGTCTTAGAAGACTATCCACTGGACGCTCCAGATGTGTGCGTTAAGACTACCCCCGTCTGTCCCGTGTCATTTCCGAAATCAGACGACAATACTGATTGGGAGTCACGTCTCACAAGTGAACTTTCATCATTAAAGCCCTGGTATGAGATCGGTAAGAAGCGCCGAGGAGGTCGCTCGCTCGCCCGATTGTCGAACTTATCAATCGACAAAAACATACGTAAATTGGGCAAGTATCTGGACCTAAACCATCTCCCAATCGACGAACTTCAGTGGTTCAAACAAGCGATCGAAGATGCGAAGGTCTTTTATCTGGAGGCGATGACCGCGGAACCAGGAGACTACGACCAAAACCAGATCTACCAAAAACTATGGCACGAAACCCAACTCGGCGCGGGGTTGTTCTTGTTCCAAGAGAGGTTTGCAGCGCACCCGACATTGCACCCATTCGCTAGAATAATCCTGCCACGTAATGCTGCCGTTAAAACGATGAACTAACGGCGACTTGTCTTCCTAGAAAAAGACATACGATCGGACCACGAGATTTCTGCGACATGGCGCGTCCTCAGGTGCAGTTGGATCTACACACGCCGTATGGAAAGACCAGCGAGAAACGGAGCCATCCGTCACAGAATCGTAACATTTGAGCATCGAAACCTCGGTCGATTTCTGCTCAGGCAACCAGTACCAATCGTGATCGGGTCTATAGGTAAATCGTGTGGTCTCGCCAACGCGATCATCGTAAACACGATAATTCGTGATGTAAGGCTGATCGGCGAAGGAAGGCCATGCGCACAGCACGAACGGGTTCTGTCGAACTGTCTCCATCGGCTTGGCAAGGTTAATCGACATAAACCTTCGCGACATCTTTGCGTCAGCCTCTTGTTCCGTATAGTGCTGCGTGCGTCCGAAATTCCTTAGGTTTTTCGTGAGCAGTTCACGGCAGCGCACGCGACCACTGTTGTCGTTGAGATCATTGTGTACGAGGTTCGCATAGCCAGCGTTCACGCCTGGAATCTTCTTGTCCTGATCCTCCGTACGGTCGCCTTGATAGTCCTTGTCAAACACATCGTGGTTGTACACGAATGCATCGGTCGCGTTCGGGAAAAATTCTAGGAGAAGCTTCTCTATCTCTGGGTAGAACACGCTTTCCACCTCAGCCGCGTCATAGAAGTTCTTACACTTAGACTCGCAATGCGCCAGAGACAGACCGAGTCGATCCATACACTCAGGACTGTTGGGCGAAAGGCCCTCGTGGTACTCCTCTATTCGCCGCGCGTCACGTAATACCTGCGGAAAATAGAGACATCGCCGTCCGTGGTCGCGTTCGTTCTTACGCAACGCTTTTGCTTCCGTCTCACGCTCTGGATCTCGCCAGAGTGCGTTGGACGAAACGATCGAGTAGGACGGTTGCTCATGGACGGTGTACCGTAACGGAAGCGCGAGACCACCTTCCGGGACTTCAACGTTGTTCGCACGAATATACTCTAGGCATTCGGCGTAATCGCGAAATCCCACGCCCCATTTAGTTTCGATGGGACCGGGAGGCGCATTATCAAGCATATCGATCGCCATCTGCCCTTCCCCATCGGAGGTCTGGGTGAGCGCCGCTTCGGTTGCGGCAGCAGTTCCAGCATCCCCTTCCAAATCGAACGACATGTAGGACAGTCCTCCGTTTGCTGCGAACGGTGGCGGCTGCCCTTTCGTAAGCTCGAAGGGGGGCACATACGCCGACGAAATTGTGTCTATACCCGCGGTAACGGAGTCCGGACCGACCTTGAACCCGCTCATAAGTACACTCTCAGATTAAAACGGCCCATCGTGGCACACAGGACTTACCCTTGCTAGGCCTCGCATTTACCTCATCTCATGAACTCATGCAGCAAGGAGAGACCCTAAACGTCGTTAGAAAAAGATAGCCGCAACAAAGAAAACACCCACGACGAGGGTGCTTCCAACGCTCATCCAATCGACCTTCGTAGCTCTAACGACCATGTCACAGACCGTACTTCGGAGCGCTCGATCTGGGAAATACTTATTCGATCTAACTATATAAGTCGCCATATATAGTGCTACCAAAGCCTAACCGCCCAATATGTAGTGGGTAGTACAACCAACCAAAGACAAACACCCAGCGAAACGGCTCGCCCGTTTAGCCGTCGAAGCGCATCCCGTGTGATCTCCAAACCCATGAAAAATAGGGCTGCGACCAACATCGTTTGACTCAACGTCTTTATCCCAGCGATCCATTCCCCGGATATATTCGATACGCTGCCAATGATGGAGAACAAAACAAAAAGAACAACAAATCCAGGTAACCGCGCCTTCGTTTCGCGACGATTCATTAAGATTCCCGCAGCCAGTACTAGTGGGATCAACCAGAGCGTACGTACCAATTTAACGGTCGTTGCGACTTGCAACGCTTCGTCGCCGTATATCGCGGCCGCACCAACCACTGAACTCGTGTCGTGTATGGCCAAAGCGACCCATACACCGAACTGTGTTTGCGAGATTTCCAAGTAAATACCGACTTTAGGTAGCACGAGGATCGCTATCGCATTAAGTAGAAACACGATGGCGAGGCACACGGCTACCGATTCTGATCGCGCACGAATTACTGGTCCCAGCGTAGCAATTGCCGTACCACCACAAATCGCAGTTCCAGAAACAAGTAGCCGAGCTTGATCGGTATCGACACGAAGAAATCGCCCGAGTATCAATCCCACACAAAGTGTCGAGAGAATATAACCAACGATCAGTACGGAATAATCTTGACTAACGCTCCATAGAGCCTCCACGTTCATCGTCAACCCCAAGAAAACAATGGCGCCTTGAAGGAGATACCTACCACTCTGCTTGGTCATCTTTGGTAACTTCGGAGCAAAAACGAGGTTGATGGTCGCAGCAAGTAATAGCGCGAACGCCGGATGAGCGATAAAGACCGCCAAGCCAAATCCCACCAAAGTGATTAAGAGACTGGATTTATCAGTCAACGGCAAAATGGGGTGACTCGGTTAGGACAAGTAATTAGGCGTTATTGAGTCTGAAGTAAAAGTCTGTCCAAGCGATCTCGCGAAAAAGAGAGAGTTCAGTCATTTTCTAGGTCCGAGTGAGTGAAGGTAAAGCAGCCACGCCCAACATCATGAATCCAAAAATCAACAGCTAACTGCAACGCCGATTGCCGGTCAAAGGATGCGCAAAGTTGATAGCTAGTCGGATCCAATTGCTCGTATTCATAGGCCAACCCGGTGTCCGGATCGGAAGGCATACGGGAAAGTCGTCGACCATCCAGCAGCTCGCTCATCTTCAAGGGCAGTTCGTCTTGAGCTTCCCAATAATCATCGACAGCCTCAGTGAGTTGAACCAAATGTGCGATCCGAAGCTCGTCTAAACGCACCAAGCGCTGTTCACCGGGTGAACCCGAAATCACGAAGCTAGCAATCAAGACCAAGGTTACTGCACAGGACGAGGTCCAAAACGCAAAACCGTTCACGTTCATCGGGCAAGCGCCTTGCCATCCGCCCTGATGGCCCAAGCGTAGTAACCAAAGATCGCGCCCGCAATAAGGCCTACCACCATTATTTTTAGTAGGAACCGAATCGAAAGACCTCCGGACAGCAGCGTATATATCAGGACAATCACGTCACCCGTAATCACGCAGGCGGCGACAAATAACGTGATGTATGTCAGCCAACGTCGCACTGCCGAAGTACGTTGTGCAGGGTTCACGACAAGACTCCGATTAGTGTAGTAGCTAACCGAAATAAACAACGGGTAAGCGACGATAAGCGCGGCTGTTGCGATGCGCATAAAATCCAGAGTCATCAGTTCTGACTGACCGAGCTGATCGGGAAAGGCCAAGTTGATGAACTGGAACAGTAGCGCTCCAAAGTGGAATCCGCTCACATAAAGCGCTCCGAACATAACCAGGTAGAGAAATGCATCGCGCGCCAACAATTGTGGTTTCGGCGTCGGCACGGGAATTACGAAGTCCACGTCAGCAATCGATCTTAGTCCGTCAGCGATCTGCTCCCTAGACCACTTAGCTTCGACGAGAGCTTGCTCCAATTCAGCTCTGCTCGCGCCTGCAAGCATCGCGGCCTCAATGAAGTTTGCTAGCTTAGCGTCTGCCATTTGAGATTTCGCTTGCTATCACCTAACAGCCCGAGCTTCATGCGTTTGAACTGACTCTTTTCGGCGTGGACAGCTGTAGAAGAACTCGAACATCCGTCCGCCTAGGTCGCGGGAGCTCGTAATTTCACACTCTTCGTAGAACAGGCCTAGATATTCGTTGGTTGCACTCTTATAGGTTGCTGTAGTTCGTTCAGATGAATGCGACAAACCCATCGTGAGCGTCGACGTCAGAACATTAACGTATCCACCACAATCCGTAATCAATAATCGGACTCCAGGTTGGTCTTCAATCCCAAAACAATGCCCTTGAATTTCGTATTCACCATGCTCGGGAACATAAAAAGAGTAGTCGATAGCTTTTGTAAGACCGCAAGAACTCAGGAAGAAAATCGAAATGACGACAGGGAAGATCTTTTTCACGAGTCAAATATATCTCATCGCAACGGCTAGCGATTATGGGAATGGTCGGGACGGCAGGATTTGAACCTGCGACCACTTGACCCCCAGTTATATGTTCTTTATATATTTCTAATTAAATCAATACGATAGATTAATATCTATTGCTTACTTTACGCTTACCTTACACAATATACATTCCAATGCTT
The DNA here is from genome assembly GCA_002715785.1 of Gammaproteobacteria bacterium. Classification (GTDB taxonomy): domain Bacteria; phylum Pseudomonadota; class Gammaproteobacteria; order Pseudomonadales; family Azotimanducaceae; genus UBA11889. Next base: position 24,158 of record PBAA01000047.1, read on the forward strand.
ACCTAGCGCTTACCTGATCATGACTGCCACACAGACCCAAGGCAACGAGAACAAACAACTCACTGAAAGACTCATCGCATCGCTGCCAGCTAGGCCAAAAGAGTACTTCGTCAGAGACAGCACAATCCGAGGATTCTACGTACGGGTCAAAGCCTCTGGACATCGATCTTACGGGGTTAATGCGAGGAGTGGTGGCAATGGAAAGTTCATCCAAAGAGTCATCGGGGACGTTGAACGATTCAGCTTGAAAGAAGCGCGTGAGAAAGGAATAGATTGGTTACGTTTAATATCGGAGGGCAAAGATCCAAAGATTCACTCTGAGAAAAAAACGAGTCCAGTTGATCTGTTGGAACAATACCTTGCGCTTAATCAACTCTCCCCTATTACGGTTGCTCATTACCGCTACCTGTTTACCACTTACCTAAGTTCTTTAGGGTCAAAGCCATCGGATGAAATCACTCCGGATGAGATCGTTAGTTGGTATCAAAACGGCAGTCAGCAACATGCGACGGCGACTGATAGAACCTTCGTGACGCTCAAGACAGTTATGCACTTCGGGCACACCCTAGGACTGCTAAAACAAAATCCAGCGGGAATCGCAGGTCAGGTTATTCAACGCCCCAAGACCGCGAGAAAAGATACCCACCTGCGAGAGATCTTCAGGAACCTCAAGCCATTCATGAACGCGTTCATTGCAACACCCCTACGTCCCGTCATGCGCGATTGGTTGGTATTAGTACTAACCACTGGTTTACGAAAGGTCGAATCGATGACGCTCAAGTGGGATCAAGTAGATTTCTCGGACAAGTCCATAACCATCCCGATTAACAAAGCCAATCGTTTGCTAGTCATCCCGATGATTCCGCTTACGTACAGCATGTTGCAGAGTCGTCAGAAAGACGATGGGAAACATCCTGTTTACGTGTTCAACAGCACGAATAGCGACGGCTGCATTAGGGATGGCCGTAAAGCCATTCATCGCATCTGCGCCCAAGCCGAAATTACTGATTACTCGACACACGACTTAAGGAGATTGTTTGCCAGCGTCTGCGAGCAATTAGATTACTCGATTGC
>PBAA01000048.1 GCA_002715785.1 Gammaproteobacteria bacterium
CTCCGTCGAGGTGGTATCGAAAACATTACCGAAACGGGGGTGAAGACTAAACAGGGATCCTACGAGTTCGATGCCTTGGTATACGCGACAGGATTCGATGCCATGACCGGGGCATTGTTGAAAGTCGAAATCAAAGGTCGAAAAGGAACGCGTCTTGCCGACGTTTGGGAAGCAGGCCCTCGAAGCTTTTTGGGACTGCAGATCCATGGGTTTCCGAATATGTTCACGATCACGGGACCTGGAAGTCCGTCGGTACTAAGCAATATGCTCGTCTCTATCGAGCAGCATGTCGATTGGATTAGCGATTGCATCGCGCATATGGATCGACGCCAGCTTCGTTCCATTGAACCTACGGCCGAAGCTGAGCAAAGTTGGATAGAGCACGTCAATGAAGTCGCCAAAGGTACGATGTTTACGGCTCCAAGTTGTAATTCGTGGTACTTGGGCGCAAATATTCCAGGCAAGCCTAGAATATTCATGCCCTACGTCGGCGGCGTCGGCGCCTATCGGAAAAAATGCGACGAGATTGCATCGAGCAACTACGCTGGATTCGTTCTATCTTCCTAGCTAGGCAGATGACGTCGAACCGCGAAAGATTACTCGTTGTGCGAAACCTTGCAGGCACGCGCTAGCGGCTGGCGTTCTCCCAATAACTGTGGGTGCCGACGCATATGCGTTCTGGCAACTTAATTGAGGCAATAGGACCGCTTGGTAGGTCGTCGGCTTTAAATACCAAGCAGCTCGAGGAATCTTCGTTCATATCTGAAATGAGCGTGACGACATATCCACCGTCCTCACGATCTATTGTACGCGCTGGTATAACGGGGCTTTCGCTCGCGTAGACGCCTGGTCGAAATTCGTAGCCTTGCCGTTCACCCGTTTTCACGTTGAGCCGAGTGATCCCATTGAACAGAAACCATCCTGGTTTCGTCGTCATCTCCCAAACATACTGGTATGGCTTACCCGCGACATCCGGATTAATCATTCCAAATTCCGAAATCGTATCGTCGAGCGGTTGTTCGGAGACGGAACCGGTTTGCATGTTGAACCGCCACCGATAGGCACGCGCCCCGACGGAATGAATGTCCAACATTCGATATGGGATCAGGTTTTCAGGTAAGTCGACGCTGACAGCTTTGGACGGGTCCTGGGCGTATCCGTCGAGTATCACTTCGTCGCCTTCCTCGTATGCGTTGATCCAGTGCAATACGTACGTTGGTTCAGCTTCGAACCAACGGATATCACTTACCTGGCCTCGTCGAGGAATGACTGCGAAGCGACTGGGTATATCTCGGAAAAAACGAACAGCGTGTGCGCCGTGAATGAGAGCTTCAGGGTCCCAGAAAAGTGGCAGGTCGTTGAGGATTGCATAGTTTTCTGTGAACGCCATGTCGTGTGGCAGTCGGGGTCCGGGCAACTCGATGGGAACGTAATGCACAAGTTTTCCGTCAGAATCGACCACGCCGTAGTGCATGTATGGGTTTTGTTTTGAGTAATTGAAAAACAGCATCTCGCCCGATGATGGATCGACTTTCGTATGCGCTGAAACTCCCCACCCAGGCGTAACGTCCTTTGTCCAGTTCGCCTTACCCAATTGATGGAGCGTCTTGGGATCAAGCTCGTAGATGTCGCCACATTGGTAAAAACTGGTCGTTGCTCGACCTCGGTGGACAACCACGTCGGTGCTTGACGAGTCTTTGAGGCCCGTTCGGGCTCCCCAGCCTTGGCGCTTTGACTTCTGAGGATTTTCCATCAAGCCGGCCCAAAGCGGTGTTCCAGATTCAAGCTCGGCGTTAAATCCATCGGTACGTATATAGCGATTGCGATATTCAACGTTTCCCGAGTCGAACGAGACGGAATGCAACATGCCATCGCCATCGAATGGGTGGTAACGCCCTATTGCTCCATGCAATGGGTTTTCGGTGTTCCTCAAATACACGCCGTTGAGGTCTAGGGGCAATTGGCCGATCACATCTAAATCGAAGGCGTCGAACTCGCGTGTGTTGGGCTTCCACGGACCGGTCCGATAGGGATGGTCATCGTCAAGTGGAAGATTGCCGTGAACTTCGTCGACCAATTGAATCTTCATTCGCTCGTGATACATGGTCCGACTTCGAGCGTCAATGACCAGTTTAAGGCTCGATCCCAATTCCGTACTAACCACCTCATCGGAGTTAATGTTCCCTCTCTTATGCGACAAATGATGAACCCCTGGAAGTGTTTCGAGTAAACGACCGAATGGGTCGAGCAAACATAGTGGAAGGCCAGTGACAGATTAGGGCGACAGGGGTACGTTTAAGAGCAAGGACGCTGTGTATTTGTTGAGGAATTTCTATATGGCGGCACGTACAGGTGCGCAATACATCGCTGGACTGCGAGACGATCGATCTATTTGGGTGAATGGATCGCGCGTAACAGACGTTACTGACTACCCCGGTTTTGCCGGATCATTACAAGGACTCGCGGGCTATTTTGATTGGCAACACACCCACGCGATCGAATGTCTCTCAGACGGAGAAAATATCAGTCACCAAATTCCTCGTTGTTTGGAGGATCTGTCAAGACGACACGTTGGATTGGAGCGGCTAGCCCGATATAGCGCCGGGATGTTAGGACGGACGCCGGATTATGTGAACGTCACCTTTGCCGGATTTGCCGGACAACCGAGTATATGGAAGCAGGAGGGCAATGAGGGAGGCTATGAGAACCTCGTAGCCTTCCAGCGAGAAGCGGCCGAAGGCGACCTCGCGTTAACTCATACCATCATCCATCCGATCGTCGACAAACGCACGCGCGACTATGAGGGTGAAAACAGATCGCTCGCACTCAATAAGGTAGATGAGACGGCTGAGTCGATCGTTGTCAGCGGTGCACGTATTCTTGCGACGTTGGGTCCGTTCGCGGACGAGCTTACCGTTTATCCGGGACATCCGATTCCTAAAGATCAACCGGAGTTAGCGCTGGCATTCTCCGTGCCGATGAACACGCCCGGGTTGAAGGTAATCTGCCGTGACCATTACGGAGTCGACCGTGACGAATTCGACCTCCCGTTTTCCAGCCGTTTTGACGAACAGGATGCATTTATCGTTTTTGACGACGTCGAAATACCGAAGCACAGAGTTTTCTGCGATGGCTTACCTGGCGTCTACAACTCGGTTATGGGGCGCGGATGGACCGGAAACATCATGCAACAAACGAGCATCAGGGCTCAGGTCAAACTTGAATTCGCGTACGAACTGGCCACAAGGATGGCGGTAGCTACCGGTCAAAACGAACGGCCTGATATTGCTCAAATGTTGGGGGAGTTATGGAGCTATGCGGAACTTACCCGATCAGCCGTATACACCGCTGAAAGTCAGGCATTCGACTATGGTGATGGGGTTTGGTTTTGCGATGAACGACCGTTTGTAGCATTGCGGCCGACCATGCCAGGCTGGATGGTCCGTGCGAATGAGATTCTCAAACTGATTGGATCGCACAATTTGCTCGCGACTCCGGCTGCGGCCGATTTCGATGATGAAGAACTCAAACCGATCTTGGATAAATACCTCAAAGCTGCGGACGGCATGAATGCCAAGGACCGCAGTCGGCTGTTCAGAACTGCATGGGACTTTGTTGGGTCTGCCTTGGGCGGTCGAACCGAGCTCTATGAACGTTTTTACCTTGCTTCCTCAGCCCGCATGTACGGCGTCGCGCATGCGGTGGCACAACGTGATCGTGAATGGGAAGCGGTGCCCACATTCTGGTCCCAAGCAGATCGGTGATAGTTCAAGGAAGGAAAACCTATGGGTGAAATTGTGGCAGCCGCGTTGGTTTCTCACGATCCAACGATCATGTTGGATGAAGAAGTGCGTCGTGCGGGTAATGGCGGTCAGGACACCTCGCTCGTTGCCGGATTCGCCGAAATTCGGAACGAACTGAGTGCGCTGGGCGCGGACACTCTGATCATTTTTGATACCCACTGGTTCACTACGGCTGAACATATCGTTGCCGGAAGCGATCACTATCGAGGGACGTATACTTCCGATGAATTACCGACGATTATTTCAGATTACGAATACGATTATGCCGGCGCACCGCAACTGGCAGAGGCGATCGAGCGCGCGGCGAAGACCAATCGACAGCGTGCTCGAAATGTTACCAACGAAAATATATCGCGACACTACCCGACGATTAATTTGGTTCACTATCTGCGGCTCGACGAGAAGATACTCTCAGTAAGTGTTTGCCAGACCGCGGCGTGCCACAACTATCTTGGTTTCGGGCAGGTGATCGCCGAAGCGATTGGGCAAACAACGGGAAGGTTTGCGCTGCTCGCAAGCGGAGGTATGAGCCATTCTTTTTGGCCACTGGACGATTTTTCTCGTCATCTTGGTAAAGACCCGGATAACGTCATTTCGGAGGACGCCAGGGAATTTGATGAAAGAATTTTGGAGCTTTGGCGGGTGGGAGATCACGCTACGGTAATCGATCGTTATCCGGAGTATCTTCGCTTTCAGCCGGAAGGATTTTTTGGTCACTACCTGATGACTATAGGCGCGCTAGGTGGTCGAGATTGCACGGCTAAAGGTCGGCTTATGTCGAATTACGAAAATGCAGCTGGCACAGGACAAGCGCATGTCTGGTTTGATCTGGGTCGCGAGTAGTGAAGGTGATAATGAAACAAGCGTCTGCCGTGCGTTAGTTTCCATGCCTCTAGGCTGTGAACAAATAATGATGTTGGAACAATACAATCATCGAAGTCTGAGTCACCAACACGGCGGTTGATCAAGATGAAGGACGAGAAAGCGACGTTGATCTCGGTATCGATTGGAATCGGTGACGACGTGGCAAAGCAAGAACGAGAACACGTCATGGCCGATCTTGAAGGCTTTGTCGACGACAAGCATCGCGGTTATAGCCGGGTCTGTTATGAAGGAGATACGGAGCCGGTAGGGACCGTGAGGAGAAACAACCGGCAATGGTCTGGGATGTCGCAAGAGGAAGTAGGGGAGATCGAGGCAGCATTGAATCTCGATCAGCGATTATTGCCTGAGGATCTTGGCGTCAACGTGTTCGTCGGAGGGATCAAAGATTTCTCTAAACTCCCGAAAGGGACCAAGCTAAGATTTCCTTCAGGAGCGGTTTTGGTTGTCGAGGATTTCAACCCGCCTTGTGCGCATATGGCCGATAAGATTGTCAGCCTTTATAAAACATGTTCAGGAAAGCCGCTTACGCGTCGACAGGTTCTGATTGAGGCAAAACGGAAGCGCGGGGTGGTGGGGGTGGTGGATGTGCCCGGAAATATCTGTAGCGGAGATTTGATTGACGTGAAACGGTACAAATCGCCAAAGCTTGGATAGAGTTGTTGTTGCGACGGTTAGCTGTGAAGATCAAAACACCGGTTGTCGAAGTGCATATTCCGATAGAGATTCGTCGGTCGCTTGTCTTGTTCGCCCTTGGTGTGCTGGCCGCGGGTTGTGAACCCAAGGATGTTAGGCCGGGATTTTGGCTTGCTGGTGAGGACGTAGCTTCACCTGTCGATGATTGGCAATTTACCGATCAAATTGACGAAATATTTATTGAAACTCGCTCTTGGTATGGCATTCCGCATTCCACCACTATTTGGTGCGTGCACGTCGCGAATGAACTCTACATTGGGTCATACGGAGAAGAAAAAAAATACTGGGAAATCAATATTTTACGAGATAATCGTGCCAGGGTACGTATCAGAGGAAAGATCTACGACGTGACGGTAACGGGGCTGGATGACGCTACCCAACGCCATGTAGTCGATATGGCCTACCAACGAAAGTACGATATGGCCCAAACCTTTGGTAACGAGATTCCAACGTGGTCGTTTTATCGGGTCGAGCAGGATGGAAATGAAGAACCCTCTACATAACGAGATAGATCTTTCCGCGTACTGGATGCCTTTCACGGGCAACCGTGCATTTAAGAACGAGCCCCGACTCATGAAAAGCGCCCAAGGTCTTTACTACACCACCATAGATGATCGTCAAATTATGGATGGGATGTCGGGGCTCTGGTGTTGCAATGCGGGTCATTGCCATCCTCACATCGTTGAAGCCATTCGTCAGGCAGCGGGCGAGCTTGATTATTCTCCCGCTTTCCAAATGGGGCACCCCGGAATTTTTCGCCTAGCGGAACGCTTGGCGGCCATGATGCCGAAGGGGATGGAGGCCGTTTTCTTCACTAATTCAGGATCGGAATCCGTGGATACAGCGCTCAAGATTGCATTGGGGTATCACCATGCACGAGGAGAAGGACAACGGACGCGCTTGGTGGGGAGGCAACGCGGGTATCACGGTTCTGGATTTGGCGGGACGAGTGTCGGAGGTATCGGTAACAATCGCACGGCTGCTGGGCCCCTACTTCCCGGCGTACTTCATCTTCCGGAAACCTACAATGCCGAGCATCAGGCATTTAGCAAAGGCCAGCCTTCGTGGGGTGCACATCTTGCGAATGATCTTGAACGCATCATCGCGAGCAATCATGCGAGCACCATTGCGGCGGTCATTGTGGAACCTTTTGCCGGCTCGGGTGGGGTGTTGGTTCCGCCGGTGGGTTATCTGGAGCGACTTCGTGAAATCACTGAAGCTCACGGCGTTTTGCTCATCTTTGACGAAGTGATCACCGCCTTCGGTCGACTGGGTTGGGGTTCGGCAGCGGAGAGATTAGGCGTTGTACCTGACATCATCTGTACCGCCAAGGGGCTCACGAGTGGCACGGTGCCGATGGGGGCTGTAGTCGTACAAGAGAAAATACGGGAAGCCTTTATGAAGGGGCCGCCGACGGCGATCGAATTTTTTCATGGTTATACGTACTCAGGCCATCCTCTTGCCGCCGCCGCGGCGCACGCGGCATTGGATGTATATGAAAACGAAGGTTTGTTTCAGCATGTGCTTGGACTCGAGTCGGCTTGGGAGGAGGGGTTGCACGCGTTGGCGGATAAGCCGCATGTGATCGACGTGCGTAATTTTGGCCTTGCCGGCGCCGTGGAATTACGTCCGCAAAATGACGCGCCGACTGAACGCGCGATGGCGGTATTTCGTGAGACGTTTGATCGAGGTTTGCTCGTTCGAACCACAGGAGACATTGTGGCTCTTGCACCTCCGTTGGTGATAACCGAAACGGAGATTGGTCAGATGCTGGGGATACTCGGTGACGTGTTGGATGACATCGACTAGTTTTTGGATTCAGGAACGATAATGGAAAGACACTTGGAAGCGACAGAGATCACGGGACATTTCGTTAGCGGCAAACCAGATGCTACTGGCTCGAAAAAGCTTGAGCGATTTGATCCGGCGACCGGCGAGAAAATTGGATACGTCACGCTTGCAGACGAAACGACAGTCAATGCCGCTGTTGAATCATCGATAAGTGCCTTCCAGGAATGGCGATTGGTCGAACCGGCAAAACGGGCAGTCGTTCTGAGACGTTTTTGCGACTTGGTGAGTGCCCGGGCGGACGAACTTTGTCGGCTTATTACTAGTGAACATGGCAAAACGCTGTTGGATTCTAAAGGCGAGCTTCAGCGCGGTATTGAGAATATCGAGTATGCCACTGGGATAGCGGAACACTTAAAGGGCGAACACAGTAAGGCGGTTGGACCGGATATCGACAGTTGGAGTGAATTGTCTCCCTTGGGTGTTGTCGTGGGCATTACGCCGTTTAATTTTCCAGTCATGGTTCCTCTTTGGATGTTCCCACTAGCCGTCGCCTGCGGAAACGCGTTTATTTTGAAACCTTCGGAGAAGGTTCCTACTGCGGGATACCGACTGGCGGAACTATTCTCGGAAGCGGGACTCCCCGATGGCGTTTTCAACGTTCTTCAAGGTGATCATGAGACCGCCGGGTGGTTGTTGAAACACCCGGATATCCAAGCAGCCAGCTTTGTTGGTTCGACGCCTGTCGCAAAGTCCATATACAAAGCTTCAGGTGAGAGTGGAAAGCGCGTTCAGGCCCTGGGCGGGGCGAAGAATCATGCTGTCGTGCTTCCCGACGCGGACATTGAATCCGCGACGAATGCGATTATGGGTGCGGCTTACGGATCGTGTGGCCAGCGCTGTATGGCCCTGTCGGTGGTGGTATCGGTGGGTGACGAGACTGCGGACGCGGTTGCTGACGTACTGACGAAGAAGGTTGCGGGATTAAATATCGGGCCGGGCATGGATGATCTCGATATGGGTCCGCTTAACAGCGGCCCGCAGCGGGATCGAATCGTTGATTTGATCCAAGAGGGCGTGGATCAAGGGGCGACTATCCTGATCGATGGTCGAAGGCATGGTAGTTACCAACAACCCGGCTTCTATCTTGGAGGCACGCTTTTTGACAACGTTCAACCAGGCATGTCGATTTATGATGAGGAGATATTCGGCCCCGTTCTTTGCCTAGTTCGTGTTAGGACCGCTAGTGATGCGATGCGGATAATTAATGACAGTCAGTACGGAAACGGGACCTGTATTTTTACTCGTGACGGCTATTCGGCGCGCACCTACGCGAATGAAGTTGAGGCAGGCATGGTTGGGATTAACGTGCCCTTGCCTGTCCCAGTCGCCAATCACAGCTTTGGCGGCTGGAAAGATTCAAGATTTGGTGACCTTGCTGCCTATGGTCCGGACGGGGTGCGTTTTTACACCCGCCGCAAAACGATTACTGAACGTTGGACCTCGTCCGCGGGCGGTAGGGGTATCGATTTTGCATTTCCTGGCTCACGACCTGCCGGATAGAGGCAGTGAGAGCGACGGACGTAAGCGCTAATCAAAAATCTGCGGCTGGCGTCGCGCGCGTTCGCGCGGGAGACCAAAAGGGTTCATGTTTAATCGTGCATCTGGCGACTTTGCTGTACTGTCGCAGTTCCTTTTCATAATAGATTTCCGACCAGATTTCGCCTTCGAGATATTTGGTCTCGATCATTGCAAGCGCTATGTTTGCCTTGGCTGCTGGCGACCACATGCCGGATGTAACGTAGCCAATTTCCTCGGTGCAACGCTTGTTGCTGTATAGGAACGAACCTTCGGCAGGTTTATTGCCCTCGATGTCCAATTTCGTCAACGTGTAGCGCGGCCCACGTTTTTTCTCGTCGAACAAGGCCCTCCGACCGTTGAAGTGGGGTTTCTTAAAGTCGACCAACCATCCTAAATTAAGTTCGAAGGGTGTCTGGTCGTGTTCGAAATGGACAGTTTTTAGAGCTTCGTTGAACTCGTATCCCGGCATAATAAACCCGGCTTCGAGCCTCAACATGTTGGTCGCCTGGTCGCCGTAGGGATGAATACCCAGATCGTGGCCGGCTTTGTAGACAGCGTCCCACAACGGGATCGCGAGGTTATGATCTATCCATAGCTCGTACCCGAGGTCACCAGTGAATCCAGTTCTGGACACCATAAGTCGCGCATTTTGAAAATCGAAAAAGTTGATCGAGAAGGGCTTCGCGCTCTCGATATTCTCGAGACCCATACTCTTGAGTACAGCGCACGAAGTTGGCCCTTGCAGTGCCATCGCCGCGACATCATCAGTCTTGTCGTCAATAGTGATGTCGTGGAAGCCGAAAGCGCTCTTGTCCAGCCAGGCGCTGCAGGGACTACCACAATTCAAGATAAAGTGATCGTCTCCTAGCTTGAAAATCGTGCCGTCGTCGATCAGACGGCCCTCGTCGTTGCACCACACTACGTAGCTGGCACGATTGGTTCGTATTTTCGTTACGTCACGAGTCACCATCCGGTCTAACATTTTTTCCGCGTCTGCACCGGTGATGTGATATTTCTGCATAGGGCAAATGTCGTAGGTGCCACAGGTATTGCGGACGCAAAAATATTCGAACTCCACGTCGTAAAAGTACTCTGCGAATTTGTAGCCGTTCCAGGACGACCAAGCGTCGTGAATATTGAGTTCATCTTGGCGTTGCTGGAAGTGGCTGGGTTTGGGCCGCTCGCTAGAAAAATCGTAGTCACTCATCGTAGAAGTCATCTACCGGAACACTATTGGGTCGCTTAAGATCGATCAGAATTTCGCGCGCTGCGTTAGCACCACATGCGGACGACACGCCACCACCTGGATGCGTGGAGGAACCGCACATGTACATATGCTTTAGAGGCATCCTGTACTGCGCGTAACCGGGGAAAGGGCGGTTGAAGAACAACTGATCGATTGTGAGTTCACCTTGAAATATGTTGCCCTCGGTCAACCCGATTTCCTCTTCTATCTCGTGAGGAGTTCTCACTTCCATGTGCACAATCAAGTCCTTGAAGCCCGGGCAATAGCGAGCGATTTTGTCGACCACAGTTTGGCCAAACAGGTTTCTTTTCTCTTCTGTCCAAGGTCCGTCCGCAAGTTCGGCGGGACAGTACTGGATGAAGTTCGACATCCAGTGTTTTCCCGGTGGTGCAACCGTCGGATCCCAGGCAGAAGGAATAACGCCCTCGACGTAGGGATCGTCGGAGAAACGTCCGCGCTTCCAGCAATCGTACGCTCGTTCCATGGTTTCCAATGACCCCGTTAATTCGAGCCCGCCTCGATTAACGTAGGCGTTGTCGGGCACGTTACTGAATTTAGGCAATGCGGATAAGGCAATGTTCACTTTTCCCGACGATCCGCGAATCTTGAAGTTTTTTGCTTTATCGTAAATCCCGGGCGGGAGATCTTTCTCGTCCATGATTTGGGTAAATGTTCGTTTGGCGTCAAGGTTTGATACGACTACTCGGGCTCTGATTTCGTCTCCGTTTTCTAAGGCGACGCCTACCACCTTGTTTCCCTCGACAAGTATTTGTTCAACGCCAGCGTTGGTTCTGATTTCTCCGCCGAACGATTGAAAGGCCGATGCAATGGCTTTCGAAATTGCTCCCATGCCACCTCGCGCTAGACCCCAGGCGCCGATGCTCCCATCGACATCTCCCATTACGTGGTGCAGCAAAATATATGAAGATCCGGGTGAGTAAACGCCTAATGCTGTACCGATGATTCCAGAACTCGCCTTGGACTGCTTGATCAACTCGTTTTCGAAGTAATCCTCGAGAAAGTCAACCGCGCTTAGCGTAAAGAATCGGACGTATTCGTAGATTTCCTTCTCACCGAGAGACCAAAATTGTTTTGCAAGGAACAGAAGTTCATGGATATCTCGACGTCGAAAAGAGGTCGGGTCGGGGGGTGTACGGAGCAATGTTTTCCGAATCAGTCGGGCGTATCTGGTCAGGTCAGCTTGAAAGCGGAACATCGAATCGGCGTCGTGTTTCGAATGCCGTTTCAGTTCAAGATAAGCGGCTTCCTCGCTGTTGTAGGCGATCAGTGTGTTCCCCACGTCGTCGTAGTTTACGGAACCTAGATACGGCACCAGAATTAACCCATGTCGACTGAGATCTAAGTCTCGATGGATTGCTTGACGCATCAAGCTGCAAACGTACGAACAATTTGAATATGTCCAACCTTCATGTAATTCACGGGATACAGCTGCACCGCCTATGTAGTCGTTCTTTTCTACGACCAGAACATCAAGGCCCGCCTTGGCCAAATAAGCTGCGTTTGTCAGGCCATTGTGGCCGGCCCCGATAATGATGGCATCGTAACGCTTCACGATAGAATCTCATGCGCAGCATTGTGTCCGGGAACACCGGTGATATCGCCTCCGGGATGCGATCCCGCCCCGCAAAGATATAGACCTCGTAGGGGCGTCTGATACTGCGCCGCACCATAGGTGGGTCGCATCATAAAAAGTTGATCGAGTGCGAATTCGCCGTGGTGCCAATGACCTCCTGACGTACGGAACCTCTGTTCAAGATCGATGGGTGTCAGAAGTTCGCTTGCCACAATCTGCTCACGAATGGTGGGCGCGTACAACTCGATTTTGTTGATAAGTTTGTCGATGAACGTGTCGATGGCTGTCTGATCCCATTGGCTTTTCATCTTGTAAGGGACGTACATGACGTGAGCGGACAAGACATGCTGACCACTTGGGGCGAGTGAGGGATCGCGCATGCTCGGAATCACTATCTCCATCACAGGATCAGTAGGACATTGGCCATACTTTGATTCGTCAAAAGCACTTTCAATCGTTGCCATATCCGGAGAAATGAGTAGCTGACCGTCGGATTGATCTAAGCCAGTGAATTGTGGCAAGCCGTTTAAGGCGAGATGGAGTTTTGCAACAAGCCCTTCTGAGCGAATACGGCGGATCCGATTCGTGAACTCGATTTCGAGATTTTCCGCACCCAGTAAAGTGAGAAACGTTGTCTTGGGGTCTGCCGAAGATACGATATTTTGGGCGGATATCAGTTCCCCGTTATCAACTTGCACACCGGTCGCACGAAGACCTTCTTTCTGCTGATCAACCACGATACGGCGTACCGACGAGTTGGTTCGAATCTCAATACCCTGTGATTTGGCTGATGAGCAGAGTGCGTCAATAAGGCGCGACGTACCTCCATTTGGTATTTCGTGTAAACCGCTCATGCCCTCAGACATTCGGTAGAGCATTAACATCACGGAATTGTTGGGCGACCTTGGTGCTTGCTTCGATCCGATAAGGCCGTTCCAGCAGAGTAGGGCTTTAAGGAGTGGATGATCGAAATACTCGTCCATGAGATCGTGTGTTGGCAGCGAGACGATCCGTAGAAACTCGCGCATGTCGTCCTTGCCCAACATTCGCATTTTCACGCCAAGTTGAGCGAACGACAGTAGCTCGTGTAACGAATTGTTACCGATAGCGGGAACAGTTTTCAGCCAGAAGGGTGCTAAAAGATTGGCGAAGCGCTCGGTGAGTTTCGAGTAGTTTGCATAAGAGACCCGGTCTTTTTCGGTTACTCCGCTGACCGTATCGCCGTCGAGTACGACGTGATTCCCCTGGCGATTTAGCGCCACGCACGGCAGAGGGTTTGCCATAGCTGTTAGACCATGTTTCTGCAGTTCTAAGTCCCGATATATTTTTCGTGAGAAATGGCTGACCGTGTGTGCTACCGAGGTCCTAAAGCCAGGATGAAATTCGTAGCTAGACGCGAGCCCACCGGCCGCGCTTGATGCCTCAAGGACAAGAACCTTTTGTTTTTTTTGCGCCAGGTAATTGGCGCAAACCAGTGCGTTGTGGCCTGCGCCAATGATGACGGTGTCGTATTGAGTCACGTGGACATCTTAGCGTAGTAATCGGTTGCGTTGACGAGCATATTGCGTGTGATCGGTCATGGCGATGGAGTCGTTGCCAGAAACGGTAAATGAACCCACGTCATCGTCAGATTCACGAGAATGATTCGACACATTGCTACACCGTCAATAACAGATGCTGACGTTCCCACGCCGTAACGGTGGATGAAAACTCACTGAGTTCTCTCGCCTTGAGATCAACGAACACGTTAACGAACCTTTCACCTAGAAGATCAATGATTGGTTCACACTGTAAGAGTAGCTCAAGCGATTCGTGCAGGGATCGAGGTAGGGTGCGTTCAAGATCCCAAGCGCTTTCTGTTATGGGTTTGCTCGGACGTAAACCTTCCTGGATACCCAGGTAACCGCAAGCAAGACTCGCCGCAATCGCAAGGTAAGAGTTCGTATCGGAACCAGGTATTCGGTTTTCAATTCGGGTCGAGTCGGCGTTGCTACGCGGTATCCTGAATCCTGTCGTTCGATTGTCGATGCCCCATTGAGTATTGGTTGGGCAAGATTCTGCGTCTTCGAACCTTCGGTACGAATTTACGTAGGGTGCGAGGAATGCCATGACGTGAGGCGTGTACTTCTGAAGACCGCCAAGGTAGGCGTATAACTGCTCGCTGTATTCGCCGTCATTGTCCGAGAAAAGATTCTCCCCGGATACGGCCTCCACGATACTTTGGTGTAGATGCATCGCGCTGCCGGGCTCATGCGACATCGGTTTGGATAAAAAGGTTGCGTGATAACCCTGTTCCACGGCGGCTTGCCTCGCAATCCTTTTAAAATTGAACATCCCGTCAGCAGACGCCAAAGGGTCGCCGTGCCGGAAGTTGATCTCTAGCTGGCCGCATCCCATCTCGCTGACGACACCTGCCGTCTCGATATCGTGGCCCTTTGAATATTCGTATAGCCTTTCGAGGAAAGGGGAGAACTCGGCTAGAGCTTCTGTTTGGAAAGAGCGGGGCGTTTTCTGCTGGCGACCAGATGTGCCGGTTGCAGCTTGAATGGGTTTGGTGGGGTCGGGATTTTTTTCCACCAGATAGAACTCGGCCTCTTGAGCAACGACAGGATTCAAGTTCTTGGCGTGAAAAAGCTCCAGGATATGTTTCAAAATCGTTCGTGGTGCGATAGTTGAGGCGGCGCCTTCGAGAGTTTCACAGTCGCAAATGCATTGCGCGGTTTTGGTGGTCGACCAAGGCTGCTCGATCAGAGTTGTTGTATCCGGGATCAACAACATGTCGATATCAGCAACGTCGAATAGGTCGTGATTTTCAGACCACCCACCAATGATATCTTGTCCAAATACCGCTTCTGGCAAACGGATGCCGCCTTTTGCCAGGTCTTCGGCTGGGACGATCTTCCCTTTACTCACACCGTGAATGTCAGGGACCAGACATTCGACTAGATCGATCTGGCGGGAGGCTAGCCATTCTTCTGCCGTAGTCATCGGCGCGTGCTCAAATAAATGCGCTGGCACTTTGCCAGCACTCATTTTTGGTTGCAAACGTGCTCAGCCATCCGCATTGATCGGCCTCGTCAAACTGGCTATCGTCGAAATGAGTATTAACCCAGGGCACCAGTTCGATGTACAACTACACTACCGATCAACTACAGGATCTGGATACCAAACACTATCTTCATCCCTTTACCGATCACCGACAGCTGGCCGTCGAAAGAAGCCGTATCATTACTCGTGCGAATGGGATCTATCTTTGGGACAGCGATGGAAATCGCTACCTGGATGCGATGGCTGGTCTCTGGTGCGTCAACGTTGGCTACGGGCGCGAGGAAATTGCTGACGCCGCAAGCCAGCAGATGCGTGAATTGCCCTACTACAATAGTTTCTTCAAAACCGCGCATCCACCTGCCATTGAACTATCACGCCTCGTCTGTTCGCTAGCTCCAGCGCATTTGAATCGCGTGTTCTTTACCGGTTCCGGATCCGAGGCAAACGATACCGTCGTCCGAATGGCTCGCTATTACTGGTCATTAAAAGGGCTACCAGATAAGAAAGTCATCATCAGTCGCAACAATGCCTACCATGGGAGCACGATCGCAGCCGCGAGTCTCGGGGGCATGCGCACTATGCACGTGCAGGGCGGTCTTCCTATTGCCGACATAGACTACATAGGTCAACCGTACTGGTACCAGGATGGCGGAGATCTTCTTCCGAACGAATTCGGCGAGAAAGTTGCAGATGAACTGGAACAGAAGATCCTCGAGCTTGGCGAGGGTAATGTCGCGGCATTTATCGCTGAACCAATACAAGGTGCCGGTGGAGTCGTCATTCCGCCGCCAACCTACTGGCCCAGAATTCAATCAATTTGCGATAAGTATCAAATACTGTTGGTCGCTGACGAAGTTATCTGCGGGTTTGGGCGAACCGGCAAGTGGTTCGGGAGTGACTACTTCGAAATCAAACCGGACTTGATGTCGATTGCTAAAGGTCTGTCTTCGGGATATGTACCAATCGGCGGAGTATTGGTCAGTGACGATGTTGCGTCCGTTCTGATAGAAGATGGCGGTGAGTTTAACCACGGATTCACATACTCGGGTCATCCTGTCGCCGCCGCCGCCGCCATTGCCAATCTTAATATCTTGCGGGACGAAGGCGTGGTCGATCGAGTGGAGACCGAAACGGCCCCCTATATTGCGAAGAAATGGCAACAATTAACGGCGCACGAGCTGGTCGGTGAGGCTAGGATTGTGGGGCTCATTGGCGCTCTGGAGTTGGTGAAGGACAAAGCTACGCGGCAGTTCTTCGACGATCGAGGAGCAGTGGGTACGCTCTGCAGGGATATTTGTTTTAACAGCGGCTTGGTCATGCGAGCCATAGAGGACACGATGGTGATTTCGCCACCTCTTTGTATTACCAGGGGGGAAATTGATGAGCTGATTGGTCTTGTTGTGCGTTGCCTCGATCAGACCGCGCAAAAGATTCAGTGACGGGACAACGTTGGGCATGAAGTTTAAGGATTCGATATACGACACCTTTAGTTTCTCAGCGGATCTGAATCTTGGAGCGGTCGGGAGCGTTGAAGATCTGTTAGGCCAAGCCAGAATATTGTCAGGCTCGGTCGATGGAATACACGTAAGCGACGGTCCCAACGATGGCGTCCACTTCCCGGCGTTGGCCGCCGCTCGGTTGCTTATAGAAAATGATATCGATCCAATTCTGCAAATATCCTGCCGCGACAAGACCCGGTCGACCTTGGAGATCGAAATAGCGGGCGCACTCGCGCTGGGTGTGACCAGTATGCTCCTCGTACGCGGCGAATCAGCGGGAATCAGCGGTACATCGGATCGGATTGTGAAAGTCAGCACGACCGAACTCATCCAGTTGGTGCGCAGTTTGGAAGACAGAGCGGAGCAAGCCAATTTATCGGTGGGTACGATCGCAACCGTGTTCAAGCCAGCCGCCGATTGGCGACCGCAAGCACTGCTAAAGAAAACGCATGCTGGCGCAAATTTCATTCGCACACAGCTGTGTTTTGATACCGACAAGCTTAACGTCTACATGCCCAATCTAGTTCGGTCCAAAGTGACGTGGAAGGCGCCGATTTTCGTTAACTTAGCTGTTTTGCCATCGGCTAAAGCCGCCAAATGGCTGGCCGAAAACCTGCGCGGTTCTCTGATTCCCCAAAAGGTGATTAAGCGAATGGAACAAGCCGTCGACCCGATATCGGAGGGAGTCGACGTCGCAGCGGAACTCATCGCCGAATTCAACACGATCCCGGGGATCTCGGGGGTTTGCCTCATGACGCCAGGACCGCCCGAACTAATCCTAGAGGCGATCAAGGCCTCGGGAGTACGACAGGAATAGCGGATGTGGCGTTGACTAAACTATTTACCGCCGAATTTGTAGCGGAAGTTGAAGCCGAAGCTGCGTGGTTGATTCACGGTCAGTCTTTGTTGCGCAAATCGGTTATTGAAAAATAACTCGCCGTTTTCATCCGTGGCGTTGTCCACGTACAACGATGCGCTCCAGACGTCGGTTTCTACTCCCGCTTGAATGTCAAATGTTCGCCAGGATCCTTGCTGAACAACCGGTGGCGAAAACGAGATGGATTCGATACCGGCTAGCGAATTGACCGACTCGCCCGTGTAGGTATAGCGAAGCATAATATACGGCTCGCCGCCGAATAGAGTCCGAGGTAGCTGGTACATTACTTTCAAATGACGCTTTACGTCGGGGACGATAGGTAGTTGGGTACCGACTGGCACTGGGATCGCACCAGGTGTATTTGCGAACAACGTTTGCGCTTGCGACAGTTCGCCATCGTTGCGGCCCACTGTTGCTTCGACGCTCCAGTTCGCATTCGGTAACCAACTTACCCACATTTCGACGCCGTCGATGTCCGCCTCGGGAAAATTGACGATGCCGAGGGTGAAAATATTATCTTGAGGATCCTCGGCCTGAACCTGGATGTTTTCCCAGGTCATTTGATAGTACGAGATATTGAACCGTAGTCGATCATCCAGCCATTCTGTTTTCGCGCCGATTTCGTGGTTGATAACAGTATCAGACTCGTAGGAATTCAATGTCCCAGCGGGCTCGTCAAAGAGATCGGATGGTGGGCCGAAGACCGATTGCGGTCGGGCTGAGTTAGCACCCCCGCGGCGGAATCCTTCTGAGTAAGTGGCGTAGACCAACGCGTTCTCCCATCGGTAGGAAAAATTGACCATCGGGACGAATCCATCTTCATCGGAGACGCCGAGGTCCCCCGGCGCATAACAGTAGTCGATGGCACAGTTGGGCATACCGCCATTCATACCGATAAGCGTAGCGTTCATAACGATGTAATCGTTTTCGATACTGTAGAACCGCCCGCCTGCCTTGATGGTGAAATTCTCGGTAACGTCGACGCTGACTTCGCCAAAGAAAGCTGATTGTTTCAGGTCACTATCGTAAACACCCGTCCACCAGTTGTTGGATGCCGACTTCATCGGAATGCCGACGTAGTAGCCGGCATAGTTGATGTAATTGAATGCCCCTGTGCCGGTCAGACCTTCCACGTTTGATATAAACACTTCATCGACTTGGCGTTTGCTATAAAAAGCACCAACGATGGCGGACCAGCGCCCGTCCGTTGGCGTGGCGTAACGTGCCTCAATCACCCAGTTATTGGTCTGCCTTCCGTCGAAGTCATTTGCAATGGGATCGCCGCCAAAATCGTAGATTCCGCCGGTGTCGTAATAGGGATTTCCCGTATTGAAAGAGCGGAAGTAGTCGCCGACTTGTTGGAAGTTCTGAAGGTATGAGGTGCTGTCCGCGAGATATGTGCTTTCCCGATCGTAATAGGCAGTAGTCAGCACAACGTCGCCGAAACTGAGGTTGCCTTCTAGGGTTAATGCGATCTGGTACCACTCGTCTTCCCAGTAATCCTGGGTATAGCGAGCTTGGTCATGAGGCCCGAAAGACGGGAAAACGGACGTATCGGCAAAGTGCTGTTTATTCAAGCTAACGTCGCCGAAGCCGTCCATCTCGTAGTACTGGTAGATCCCGGTAAGGTCTACGGTCCAGTTCTCACCCGTCTCGAGTCGAAGGCCCGCTCGTCCGCCGTACCAGACCGATGAGTTGACGTCGCTATCGACTCGATTGCTATTGGTCGACGTTTGCCCGGGCGTGGGCGTCAGCACGTTGTCGACCCATCCCGGCTCGTTCGCGTAAAAGCCAACGAGGCGCACGGCGGCTTTGAGGTCCGGGTAGAGGCTACTGCCATCTTCTAGAAGCGGCACATTGATCATTCCGCTCAGATCGGTTCCCGCGCCTCCCTCCGAGACGGACCAGCTTGATACGTCCAGCCACCCGTCACTTGCAGTGGTGTCAGGTTTGTTGGTGATGATCCGTAACGTGCCGCACTGCGCCGCGTCACCGAAAAGTGACCCCTGAGGGCCGCCTAATGCCTCAACGCGGGCGACGTCGACAAGACGGGGATCCGGGTTATAGCCGGCCGACGTGATCGGTTGTTCATCGAGATAAACCGACGTGGTCGCTGAGTCGCTGAAAGACAAGCCTTGGGCAGCACATCCTCGCATGATGATTGAATTTGCACCCGGTTCACGCTGACTGAGCGCAAGCCCTGGGATTTGTCCAACGTAATCTTCGAAGTTATCTAGTCGTTGGAGCGTGATTTCTTCGTCGGTAATGGCGGTGACAGAAAGGGGCGTGTCCTGAAGTTTTAGATCCCGCTTCGTTGCAGTGACAATGACTTCTTCGAGTCGAGCATCGTCCGCGTCCGATTCCGCTTGAGCACCACCCGTGCCGGCCACGGCTGCTGTTATCGCCAGCGAAAGATTGCGCCCGGTTGAAGAATTCTTGCGATCGTTTGTCATCAGATTCCTCTTGTAAGTCCGACGGCTGTCTGGTCGGTTTGTGGAAAAGAATTTTACCGAAAACCTCGACAAATATCTTTGTTTCTCGGTCGGGAGGTCACTGAATTATGGTTGACCTATTTTGGCAATCCCTGACGCTTGATTTCTGGTGCCGAACCATCGTTCTCGTTGCTGATGGACGTGGAGGTATGCTTGTTACTTCGGTACTTATCTCAAAAAGCATGCGATGACCACTCTCGTTGCAACGTCCGTTGTTCGCGGCAGCCGCCAAGGCGAGAGCCATGGCGGGGTTTACCTGATTGATTTAACGAACGAGCGCGTATTGAGGACTGTCGATTGGGATGCGGTGGATATCGATTGGCAGGGTCGAGGGTGGGATCGGGGCTTACGTGGTATCGAGTTTGACGGAGATAGGATCTTTATTGCGGCGAGTGACGAACTTTTTGTTTACGACCAAACGTTTCGGCAGATAACGTCGTATCGCTGTCCGTACCTAAAACACTGTCATGAAATCAGTCGATATGAGCGCCGACTTTACCTGACCTCTACGGGATTCGATGCCATCCTTGGATTTGACTTGGATAGGAATTTGTTTTCTTGGGGACTCAGTGTCTCCAGGGATAAAAAAGGCCTTCGAGCGGTTCCGTTTGACCCAGAAAGTCGACACGGACCACCCTTGCGTAACGAACTTCATATCAACAGTATCTTTTGCGAGAGTCGCGCGATGTACATAAGTGGTCTACGTACTTCGGGTATACATGCGTACACCGGGAGACACCTTAATCAAGTGGCGACGCTGCCTGACGGGACCCATAACGCCCGACCATATCGGAACGGAGTGTTATTCAACGATACGCAAAAGAATGTGGTTCGTTTTGTTCCGCAGCAAGGCAAGCAAGGTGTATTTAACATTCCGGTATATAACCCGGGGCTGCTCACGCATACCGAGTTCGATGACTCTCGTGTTGCGCGCCAAGCCTTTGGTCGGGGCCTCTGCGTGATCCGCGATGGTGTGATTGCTGGTGGATCATCGCCTTCGACGGTCACCCTGTACGACATTGATCAGATGAAAACAACGCAGTCCTTGAATCTATCGCTTGATATCAGGAATGCGATTCACGGTTTGGAAACTTGGCCATTTCCAGGTTTACCCGACGACTAACTACACGACGCTCGATGTCGAGTCATCTTGATTAATGGATTCGTATTGTTTGTAGCTGGATAGGACCGGTTCTAGTACGTCAATTAATTCGGCTAGATGTGATTCGTAGTTACGCCAGAAGTGCACGGATTTCGAGTAGATGGGCTGTCTCACTTGTTCGGAACTGGCGGTTCGTATGGGTCGCTCGGTTTCGTGGAATCGGACACAGGCGTCCTCCCACGGCAATTCGCAGTACGAAAGAAGTCGACGTACCTGGCCCTCTAAATCTGTCACGACATCTTCGTATTGAACCGTCAAGATGCGACCCGGAAGTACCCGATGCCAATGATCCATCATGCGTTGGTACTGCAGAAAGTACTCTCCGATTTCGATCAGGTCGTAAACGAACGTTTGTCCTTTAGCAAAAAGTTGTCGATAACAACTGAGTGTTGAATCTAGCGGATACCTTCGCGCGTCGATGATTTTGGCGTTTGGTAGAACCAGGTGGATCAGTCCAATAGAGGGAAAGTTGTTCGGGTTCTTGTCGATAAAGCGCGGTTTATCCGTCTGTCGATGTGTGCCCGCGTGGCTGAGATAGTCTTGACCTAGCGCTCGAAGGTTGTGGTCTCGTAGTTCTCGCGCGGCAAAAGGATAATTTACGCCGTCGGCGCGATTTCGATTGAGTGACGTGGCGACTCGTCCGATGTAGGGCAGTTCTGACGTTCCCTCAACCATGCTGTGACTGGCTAGTATTTGCTCGATTAGCGTCGACCCGGAACGCGGCAATCCAACGATGAATATTGGCGCAACAGATGGATCGCCTAGGCCAGTGTTTTTCTGCAACAAAGATTGGTCGAACACCTGGATGATTTCGTCGTTGCTGACCTCAGTTTGGACCGGGTCATAGTGTTCTAGCGATCGTTGCTTGCTGTTTCCTTTCTGGTAGTAGTCCCAAGCCTGATCATAGCGCCCACCGTCTTCATGGACTTTGGCGAGCGCAAAGAGAAAATTAACCGCGGATTGATCTGTCAAACTTTCGTTATCTTCGAGTGAGGATTCCATTGACCGGATATCTTCGTTCGATAGCTTGTACGTTTTGAGGTTGGCTAGACTCCAGTAGCTCTCTCCGTTGTTAGGTCGAGCCTTAATACTCTCCCGGTAAGCTTCGATGGCTTCGGCCTGACGTCCGACGGTTTTCAGTGTGTGTGCGAAACCGAGCCATGCGCCGGCATGCTGCGGATTTAACTCGAGTACACGGCGATACGAATCCAGTGCCTGGTAGGTTTGACCGGCGGGGGCTCGGGTTGATGCCAACATAAAGTGTGATCGAGTGCTGTTTGGCTCTAGCTCCACAGCGCGGTCAAAACATTCGATCGCCTCGGCGTATCGATGTTGTTCATGAAGAATTCCACCCAGGTCCAGTAAAGCAAGATAGAAGTCAGGCGCCGACGCAATTGCTTTTCTTAGTAACGGCTCCGCTTCGTCGATATCGTGTCTGTTAGCGACGATACCGGCCAACAGTCTCAGCGCATCGATGTTACTCGGATCGATCCGTAACAAGTCACGGTAAGCCCGTTCGGCTTCTTCGGTACGACCCGCTTTGTGGTGTTCTGCAGCAAGAGCAAGTTGTTTACGGTGTGGGTTGAGTTCAAACGACGCTTCAAATGCAGCGTCGGATTCTGTCCCCTTGCCAATTGCTGCCAGCGCGCGACCGAGCGTGTAGAACGCCGGTTCAGACTGAGGATCCAGTCGCGTGGCGTTCTCCAGCACCTCGACGGCTTCGATCGGTCGGCCGGTTTCAAAAAGTAAAAAGCCAAGATCTTCGTGGGGTTTGGCGAAATTTGGAGCGAGGTCAATGGCTCTGCGTAGGTATTTTTCCGCTAATTCTGTCTCGCGTGATTTGAGCAACATGGCGCCGAGTAGGGCGGTCATATTTACGTCGTCTGGCTCTGTCTTGAGAGTGTCCCGACAAATGCGCATGGCAGCACCGATCTGTCCCGAATTGATCAGATCGATTGCCTGGTTAAGAGTCGCTTTTGGCGATAGTGGTCGTTCGTCGATTGCCATTTGCTCTGGGTCGATCAGGGGCACCCTTCAGAAAGTTCCGAATTAGCTACCGCTATCATATTTGTCAGTTATGCAGAAATCGCCGTCTTTGGACGCTTTTTTTGCGTGGCGCGGTTTGATATACGATACAAAAATGGACATCGAAGCGTCGCTAAAAGACTTAGGCCCGGTAGAGATAGGACGGTTGAGCGAAGCCGTTGTCGGATTGAGTCCGGCAAATTGGTCGGCACAACGAATTAGGCAGAACGAATACGAGGTACATAGTCAAACCGAGTCCGTCGTTTTGGTGTTTACTGATGGCGCGGGCTGGCCGGAACTGGAAGTCAGGAAAGAACAAGGTTGGAGCCTGTTGGCGGACACAGCGGTACCAGTGATGCACGACATATTGGCGGCACACTATCCTGCTGGTGGCACCATCATTCGGTCCATGATGGCAAAGCTACCCGCGGGAAACATCATTAAGCCCCACGTTGATCGGCACCCGTCGTTCCACGCTGGACATCGTATTCATGTTCCCATCACGACCAACTCGAGAGTCAGGTTTATGATCGATGGACGGCCCCATCAGTTGTCGGTGGGTCGGGCATACGAGGTGAACAACCAAAAAAACCACAGCGTAATGAACAAAGGGACGGAAGATCGGATCACCTTCATATTCGACTATCTTCCGCCCGAGGTCATGGTCCAGCGTCCATCAGATCCAAGAGATCAGGGCTAACTACTATTTGGAAAGTGATTAATAGTAAGCAGTGGCCCCGCTAATCCGCGGAAGCGCTTTTGGCTGTTGTTGGGTAATACAGTGGATACAGCCCCCACCCTTGGTAATTTCAATGGCGGGGAGCTGCACAATCGCTCGATCTGGGAATGCGGCGGCGACTGCCTCAACTGCTGCCTGATCCATGGGGTCATTGAATTCTGGCAAAATGACGCCTCCGTTGGCGATATAGAAATTGATGTAAGAGAGCGGTAAACGCTCGCCACGGTATTCCTGTCGAGCGGGTTGTCGAATCTCAATAATATTGAGGCTATCTCCGGCCGTGGTGGTGGTGTTGCTGAGCGTGCGGATATTTCGACGCAGACGCGCGTAGTTTGGATCTTCCGGGTCCGATTCAGAAAGGGCCAGAACTACACCTTGGGCGGAGAAACATGCCAGATTATCGACGTGACCGTCGGTGTCGTCGTATTCCAGTGCGTGGTCTAGCCACACTACCTTCTCGGCACCGAGATAATCCCGGAACAATCCTTCCGCATCCAACCGCGTTAGGCCGGGATTTCGATTGGGATTGAGTACGACGTTTTCAGTAGTCAACAACAATCCATCGCCGTCACTGTGGATGGCACCTCCTTCGAGAAAGATTGAAGCAGGTAGGTTGTTCGCGCCGGCCGATTCGTTGATAACGCTCGCAATCGTTGCGTCCAGTTGGTGAGCGGAGTGTGGATCTCCCCAGCAGTTAAATTGCCAGTCGACGCCGCTTAATTGTTTGGTTTTGTCGAGTACGAAGGTGGGGCCGATGTCGCGCAGCCAGGCGTCATCCAACGCCTGTTCGATCACTTCCACCTGACGACTGCAATACCGTCTCGCATCATCGACCGTCTCAGTCGTTGCCAGCAGCATGACCGGTTCGAACTCAGCGATCGTGCTGGCAACGTTGGCGTATTGGCGACGCATGGGCTCAAGGTTGGGATAGATGTCGCGACGCTGTTCAGGCGGCCATGCCATCCAGCAGCATTTGTGCTCGCTCCATTCGCTCGGCATGAAGAAAGCGTTTGAGTCGCTCATGGTATGGCCTGAGGGTGCGGTCTCCTGGACTTTTCCATTCGATGCATCACGAATCCGGCGATGACGACGCCGATTCCAACGAGGGTGATGACCAAGGTGGCCAGCGCGTTAACGTCGGGCGCAACCCCCAACTTAACCTTCGAAAAAATGACCATGGGTAACGTACTTGAGCCAGGACCAGAAACGAAACTTGCGATCACCAGATCATCCAACGACAGGGTGAATGCGAGCAGCCAACCCGAGACCATCGCGGGTGCGATGAGAGGTAACGTAACGTCGATGGCTACTCGGAAGGGTCGTCCACCCAAATCCATCGCTGCTTCTTCTAACGACTTATCTACCGTGGACAGCCTTGATTGAACGATCACCGCAACGAATGCCATCGAGAAGGTGATGTGCGCGAAAATGATCGTTAATGTCCCTCGACTTTCCGGCCAACCGATTAATTGTTCCGTACTAACAAACACCAACAACAACGAAAGTCCCGTGATGACTTCCGGCATGATCAAAGGGGCGGCGATCAGTCCGGTAAACAACAGTCGACCTTTGAACCGCCCCATGTGCGTCAGTGACAAACCTGCCAATGTCCCAAGGATTGTAGCGATCGTCGCGCTGATCAACGCGATCTGAAGACTCAAGAGTGCGGCGTCGATAACTTGTGCGTTATTGAGCAGAGCGGAGTACCAACGTAGGGAGAAACCATTCCACACCGATTGAATTCTGGAATCATTAAAGGAATACACCATCAGGATCACGATCGGTAAATATAGAAACGCGTAGCCAAATGCCAGAGTCGTAAACAGGAAAGTTGATCGCTGTCTCATTCGTTGCCGCTCGTTCCATCTGTTATCTGATAGCGCTGGAACAACATGATCGGAATAACGAGGATAAAGAGCAGAATCGTCGCGACTGCACTGGCTACTGGCCAATCACGATTTTCGAAGAATTCGTTAAATAACTGCCTGCCTATCATCAGCGAATCGGCACCCCCGAGTAGGGCGGGGATAACGTATTCACCGATCGCGGGGATGAATACCAGAAGACACCCGGCAATGATTCCAGCGCTCGACATCGGTAAGGTGATATCGATGAATACACGGAACGGCGTTGCACCAAGATCGGATGCCGCCTCGTGCATGGACAGGTCGAGCCTCTGGAGCGCCGCGTATAACGGCAAAACCATGAACGGTAGGTAGGCATAGACGATGCCGAGATACACCGCAAAATCGGTGTAGAGAAGTTTCATGGGTTCATCGATAAGCCCGATCGAAAGCAGACCTTTGTTGATCAGTCCGTGGGTTGACAACATGCCCATCCACGCATAGACGCGAAGAAGGAATGATGTCCAGAAAGGCAGAATAACCAGCAAGAGGAGGATGTTTCTTGTCGTCGTTTTCGCGCGTGTGATGGCGTAAGCCATTGGATAGCCGATGACAAGACAGCAAAACGTTGAAACGGCCGCAACCCTGACGGATTTGAGGTAGCTCGACCAATAAAGGTCGTCTTCAAACAGGAACACGAAGTTATCGAAAGTAACGTACAAGGCATTTACGCCGTTTTTTGTCCAGTCAAACAACGGAGTAAACGGGGGCTGTGCGATAACCGGGTCAGAGAAACTGATTTTGAAAACGATTAGAAACGGCGTCAGAAAAAACAACAGGAGCCAAAGATAGGGCAGATAAACAACAAATAACCGCCAGGCCTTGTCGGCGATTTCAGCATAGCGGTTATTCATTCTTTGAGTACGATGCTATTTGTTAGTTCCCAGGAGATAAACACTTCATCGCTCGAATCGAGGGTGGGCACGGATGCTCGAAATTGATTTTGTGCGCTGATCTCGATGACGTTCGAAGTATTAGTCGCAACTCGATAAATCGTGCGATTTCCATAGTAACCGAGGTCCGTTACCACGCCTTTGATAGACGTGGTGAATTCAGACGATATGGGCTCCTTGCTGATCGCAATTTTCTCCGGTCGAACAGCTAGCCAGACTTTACTTCCCGCGTGGACTCCCGGCGTTGGCGGAGCTTTGATGACACCGATGTCTACGGTATCAATGAGCAAGTACTGATTGGTGATAGCCGTGACGTTGCCCTCAAACATATTCATAGTCCCGAAAAAATCGGCGACAAAGCGATTTGAGGGGGATTCGTAGACATGGGTCGGGGTACCCATTTGTACAAACTTGCCTTCGTCCATGACCGCGATTCTCGTTGCCAAATTCATGGCCTCTTCCTGATCATGGGTGACGACGACGAACGTAATACCGAGTTCATGTTGTATGTTCATCAGCTCGAATTGAGTACGCTGCCTGAGCTTCTTATCCAACGCTGCCAACGGTTCATCTAGAAGAAGAACTTTGGGCTTTTTCACCAGCGCCCGTGCCAGCGCAACGCGTTGTAGTTGGCCGCCGGAAAGTTGGTGGGGTTTTCGTTTTTCGTAACCGGAGAGTTGAACTAGCGACAGTATTTGAGCAACTTGTTCACCGATTCGTGCCTTATCGATACCTTCTTTCCTCAGTCCGTACGCGACGTTGTTCTCAACGGTCATGTGCGGAAAAACCGCGTAGGATTGAACCATCATATTCACGGGACGCTGATAAGGGGCCAGTCCGGACATGTCGATCCCATCGATGAGGATCCGGCCGGCCGAAGGTGTTTCGAAGCCTGCAAGCATGCGAAGCAACGTTGTTTTACCGCACCCGGAACCCCCGAGAATTGCAAATAACTCACCTTGGGAAATGTCGAGATCGACGCCGTCCACGACCGTGACGCCATCGAACTGTTTCGATAGGTTCTCAATTCGAACAAACGGCTCGGTGTTGGCGTTGCCCCCATTGCTCGCTCGGACAGGTTCCGGTCCGGCTTGATCTTGCGTGCCGTCGCCTGATTTGTTTACCGGGATCGTCATAGACC
Source organism: Gammaproteobacteria bacterium (assembly GCA_002715785.1). GTDB lineage: Bacteria > Pseudomonadota > Gammaproteobacteria > Pseudomonadales > Azotimanducaceae > UBA11889. The sequence continues at coordinate 27,371 of PBAA01000048.1, forward strand.
CGATTTCACTCGCGTCCATACTCGCGACCGTAGTCGTTCTAATTTCGGATGCAGCGTTTGAGTAGCGCTTAGTCGCTTGAGCGTGGCTGCGTCGGGATAGATGGCCGGATCCGTTACGATGTCGGCATCCATCAATAGGCTTGCTTCCCGGTTAGCGTTGGCATAGCCAATGAAGTTCGAGACCTCAGCGATAACATCGGGACGCATGATGAAATCCAAGAATAAGTGCGCACCGTATACATTCGCAGCGCCGGCGGGAATATAGGCAACGTCGAACCAGATGAGTGACCCCTCAGTTGGGATCGTGTAACCGAGGGTTATATCGATACCGGCGTCGGCTGCACGGCGGTTCGCCACTGAGTAGTCGCCCGACCAGCTCATTGCGATACAAACTTCTTTGGCCGGCAAATCGAGTAAAAGTTTGGTGGAACTGAAGTATTTAACGTGCGGTCGAATCGAACGCAATAACTGTTCTGCCTGCTGCAAGTGCGCCGGCTCAACCGAGTTCGAATCGTGACCGAGGTAAAGCATCGCCATACCAATAACCTCGCTGGCCGAATCCAATAGTGACACGCCGCAATCCGCGAACTTGGACACCGTTTCGGGATCGAAAATCAACTGCGCACTGCCGACAGGCGCGTTTGGCATGCGTTCGGCCACCATCGCCTTGTTGTATGAAAAACCGGTCGTTCCCCACATATATGGGACGCCATATTGATTACCCGGATCGTATTTAGCGAAATTTGTGAGAAGCACAGGATCCAGGTTCCCCCAGTTTGAAAGCCGTTCTTTATCGAGCGGTTGAAATACGCCTATCGGTATAAGCCGCGCAGAGTTGGTGGCGGCATGTACGATCACGTCATACCCGGACTTTCCTGCCATGAGTTTTGCGTCAACGATCTGGGCGGAATCATAAACGTCGTAGTTGACTTTGATCCCGTACTCGTCTTCGAAGTTCTCTAACGTGGTTTCGCCGATGTAGTCGGCCCAGTTGTAGACGTTAAGGACTTTTCCATCATTTTCGGAAGCAAAGACACCTGCACCCGCGGTGATCAGTATCGCGGCTGTGGATCGCGTGAACATTAAGAGCGGTACCCGTCTCATGAGGGGATCAAGCTAACACAATAAAAGTTGACGTTTGCCCCAGTCGAATGAACGTGCTCACTACCCCGTCGGCGAATAGGAAGCGAAGCGTTGACCATGAGATGATCACAGAGAGCGAGGTTGGAAATTGCGCAGAAAACGGCCATGAATTCGGACCAATACCTTGGCATGTACCGGGCAATTACGCGGCGTGATTTTATCGGTGGGATGGCGGTAACCGCGGCTGGGTTGGGGTTCACAGGCCGTATTGCGGCAGACAATTACCAGGCCTATCCGCCGGCACGGACGGGTATGCGGGGTTCACATCCGGGCTCCTTTAACGTTATGCACGAACTCGCGTTTAATGGAACGTCGCCGGGTAGCATTCCGGTTTCTGATACAGCGCCTTATGATCTTGTGGTTGTCGGTGGCGGCCTCAGTGGCTTATCCGCGGCGTATTTCTATCGGGTAGCCAACCCCGGCGCTCGGGTCCTAATTTTGGACAATCACGATGATTTTGGCGGGCACGCGAAGCGCAACGAGTTCTCCTATCAGGGCAAGACGCATATCGGTTTTGGCGGTAGCCAAACGCTCGAGAATCCGGGGCAATTCAGTAAGGTGACCAAAAACTTGCTCCGTGAGCTAACCGTGGATGTTTCCGAGTTCTACGAAGCTTTCGATCAGTCTTTCGCGAGAAACCATGGGCTACGGAGTCAAGTTTTTTTTGACAAGGAGCATTACGGTATCGATCGCCTGGTACCCATAACGCTCAACGAATACCTGGATCCTGGTTTCGCGAATCAGGCGAACAACGTGCCGTTATCGGAACGTGCGCGCGCTGAGTTGCTGAATTTGATGACCAACAATCAACGGTCGTTAAGGCACCTCAATCGCCGCCAGCGCCGAGAATTTCTTGGCAGCATCAGCATCGAGCAATTTCTTCGCGAACATTTGGGGTGTGGGGATGAAGTGGTCCATTTGTTGGGGAAAATAACCCTTAACTATTGGGCCTTAGGAATCGACGCGCTCTCGGCCCGCGACGCCGTCGACATGTGGTTACCTGGATTTGGCGGCTTATTGCGTCAACGTGATGTGGATGAAGAACCGTATATTTTTCACTTCCCCGATGGGAATGCGTCGCTGGCGCGATTGCTGGTCAAAAAACTGATCCCCGCAATTACTTCAGCTGACAACATGCATGAAATGGTTACTGCACGAATTGACTACGAAGCGTTAGATCAACCAGACGAGGATGTGCGGATCAGGCTTAACAGTACCGTGACCAATGTTGCCGAGGTCCAGAATACGCACGGTTCAAACGTGAGAATTCAGTACGCCACAGGCGGTCAGTTGTTTGACGTGTACGGTAAAAACTGCGTTCTCGCTTGTTACCACCGGGTTATTCCGCATATTTGTCCAGCACTACCTGCCGAGCAGAAAGCGGCCCTCGCGCAAAGTGTCAAGGGACCATTGGTGTACACCAACGTGTTGATTCGAAACTGGCACGCGCTGAAGAACTTGCACATCGGCAGGGTGTACTGCCCCAACGGGCGCTATCACTCGATAGCAATGGACTTCCCTGTCAGCCTCGGTGGGTACGAATTCGCCAAGACGCCCGACGACCCGGTCGTATTACGTCTTGTCCACGTGCCGTATACGCCAGGAACAGGCTTAAGTGCGAAAGATCAGTGGCGACTCGGTAGACGTCAAATGATGGCGCAGTCGTTCGCCGATCACGAAAGAAGCATCAGGCAACAACTCACCTCCATTCTCGAACCGGGCGGATTTAACGCAAGCCGGGACATAGAAGCGATTACCGTTAATCGTTGGCCGCATGGCTATACATACGAATACATTCCTCTGTGGGATAAATATTCGGGCGAGGGGCCGCATGTTCGGGCAAGAAAGACGCAAGGTCGCATTGCCATCGCGGGCAGTGATTCCGGCGCCAGCGCTTACGCACAGGCGGCCATCGATCAGGCGTTTCGTGCTGTTAACGAACTTGTTTGAGACGCGGCTACGGGACCAGCGATATTGGGTCGTCAAACACTAATGATCAGGCTGATCAATGAAGAGATTTCACCGGGATATTGGCCGCAGCGCTCGGTATTTTGTCTCTAATGAAATCCGCGAAATGCTTGACCAAGTTTTCTTTGTCTGACAGAACGCCACTTTGATAACTGCTGGAAATTAGTCCTTTCTGTACGGACTCGATGAGGTCGTTGTCTTCGTCTTGCACCCGATCGTTAATTCGAGAATTGAGGTATCGAGTCGCTCGCATGGCGCGCGAATCATCTTGAAGAACGTACGACTGACAACGAAGTAGTGACTTTCCTGGCGCAACGGGCAAGATCTGAAAGAAATTCACTTGGTCAGGATAACAATCAAAAAAGTTATTGGGATACAGCGCGTAATAAGTCCAGCGGCGGCGCATCTCTTTCGGAAGATGCGTCTGGTCAGGTAACAGTTTGTTGTAGGCTTCAGCGCTCCAACTCGGTTGGGGACGGGCGCGCATTTTATGGCTTAATCGTGCGACATCCGGGCCGAGTGGTTCCCGATCGTATTGCTCTTCCATCAGCCCGAAGAGACCACGATGGCCGATGAAAAAATGATAGTCCTCAATAAAATTCTCGACTCCTACTTTCCAGTCGGCGTCGACGGCGTGGGTCCACATTACGGGTTTCGTCTCGGATTTTTCCTCAGGGGTCATCAAAAGTGTTTGATACGCCATGAACTCTTCGTGAACGGGTGACATCCTTTCGGCGACACCAGCCCCTTCCGATCGAAATCTGATGAAGATAAATCCGCCGTAGATTTCCATGTCGACAGGCGATAACGCGAAGTGCTGTGCGTCGTGGGGAAGAAAACTCGTGGGGTGTCCGATTGCTGTGCGGTTGCCTTCCAGATCGTAAGTCCAACCGTGATAGGGACAAACAAACTTTCCTGGGCACGTTCCACGGTCGTCGTTGAGCAAGATATGCGCGCGATGCCGGCATACGTTATGGAATGCTTTTATCTCGTCGTCTTGCGTGCGAACGACGACAGCGCGTTCTTCGTAGAGTTGAAAAGTGATGTAACAACCAGGTTCAGGAAGGTCGCTGGTGTGACCCACCAATTGCCACGACGAGAGGAATATCTTCTGTTTTTCTGCCTCAAAAAAGTCCTGACTATAATAAACCCAGGCCGGAAGAGTGGCCGTTAGATGACCAACGGAATCCGGCTCTATTTCTCCTTGATCACGGGGTTTGTCGGGTTGAACGGCCACGTCAAGATCCCTTGATAAGGGAAAATCGTACAAATAATGCGCGAAATTTATTGGGCACAGTCGATCACGGAGCGCCAGATTTTTGGGAATTCTACCATGGCGAATTCTGTGTATTTTCGTGGTTAGACCAGACAAGATGTGCCCCCCTACAATGGGGACTCGAACCAAACTGCTATAGGGATCCAGCTTGCCTGCTGAAGAACACACCGGCTCATATTACGCCGCAACGCGGACGGATCGGACGGCCTATCCTCCGCTTGATGGAGAAGAGGAAACGGAGGTCTGCATTGTCGGCGGTGGATTCACTGGCGTTGCTTGTGCGCTCACGCTTATCGAACGGGGCCATCGGGTGACGCTCCTGGAGCAGCACAGAATCAGTTGGGGGGCGTCAGGACGAAACGGCGGTCAGCTCATTCATGGATTAGGGGGTACCAAACAGCTGGGCCGCTTTCTCAGTGAAGATAAAATTCGGGCCCTTCATTACCGCGGCAATGACATCATCAAAGGACGAATCGAAAAGTATCAGATCCAATGTGACCTAAAGGCCGGGTTCATCGAAGTTGCATTCAAACAAAGTCAGATGGACGGGCTGGTTGAGGATTACGAGGAACACCGAGAGTGGAATTTGGATGAACATTTGCGGTTGGTAGATCGTGACGAACTGAAGTCATTGCTGGGTACCGACGTCTACATCGGCGGGATGATCAACGACCTTGACGGACATCTGCATCCGCTCAACCTATGCGCAGGTGAAGCGCGAGCTGCGGCGGGGCTGGGTGCGAGCATCCATGAGCAAACTGAAGTGATCGATATAGTTCATGGCGACAAGGTTCGCGTTGTCACTCGGCAGGGGGCAGTAATCGCCGACAAGGTATTGTTAGCGGGAAATGCGTACCAGCATCTGGAACTGAAGAAACTCTCTGGCCTGGTGTTCCCGGCAGGAAGCTTCATTATTGCAACGGAACCTCTACCTGACGATGTGACGGACCGGATCAACCCGACCGACCTGGCTGTTTGCGATCTCAACAACGTTCTTGATTACTACAGACTGTCTGCCGACAAGCGGCTGTTGTTCGGGGGTCGGTGCAACTATTCCGGAAAAGTACCTACGAGTATTGAAGACAGCATGGTGCCGAGGATGCTAAAGGTCTACCCCGAGCTTGAAGGTAAGAGAATTGATTATGCGTGGGGCGGCAACATAGGCATCGTCGTGAATCGGGTCCCTTGCATGGGGCGCGTCACCGACAATATTTTCTATTCGATGGGATATTCAGGCCATGGTGTGGCACCGACCCACATTGCCGCGGAGATCGTGGCTGATGCGATGGACGGTGCCACCGACGTACTACAAGCGTACGAGAACATCAGCCACTTCCGAATACCCTTTGGACAATGGTTTGGGAATCAGATCGTTGCCTTAGGCATGTTGTATTACCGGCTGCTTGACGAGCTCTAGATGCGCTGTCTTTGAAACGATCGACGACGACGTGAGCTGATTAAAACGGCGCCTCCGCCGATAAACACCATCGGCAGGAGCGGCACGACCAGTTCCACCCAAGCGCCAATCGTTGAGCCCGAAAGCTGTTGAAAAACGAGCGGTGCCCAGGCATTCCCAAATACGAGCAGGTAGGCGCCGAAAAAAACCATCACGATCGCAATACACCATGAGGCTGCCTTCACCGGAATTTTGATCCATGGTCATGTCGAAGGCATTTCGTATCGATCGTCATAACGGGTCCGATTGTGGCGTGGTTTTTTCTACTTGCAATTCATCTCGCCATTTCGTGATGTTCATCTCGATCGCTGCGAACCCGGCGACCCAAAGGAGTTCGTCCCACAAGTAAAGCCAATGTGACAGTACAGCCCAGTAAACTCCAAATGTTAGAAGTATTAGGTACATAAGAATCTTAAGTGAATTGGCGACCGACAAGATGAAGCCTTCGGTGATGCCTCGATCTTGCAACCGGACGACAGTCTCTATCGCAAGTAGGATCAGGAGCCACAGCATCACTTCCCATAGATCCATCCAGGCGAGGACGCGCTCGAGTTCAAGGCCGACTTTGTCGGTCACGATCAAGCCGCTTGTCACCCAGTACAACTCTGTCGATGCGGACAATGTGTCGCATGTCTCGAGGGTGACGTCTGTGTATCCGAGGTTGTAAACGTACGATACGTCTTCACCTATCATGTCGCACAAGTTGGAGACGTTTTCGACGGCCAAGGTGGGTTGTAGGTTGATGGTCGTTAGAACGGCGGCATACAAGGTATGGGCAATCATTGCGTAGCAGCCAAAACGGACGCCGCGTACTACGTATGCCACCCAACCTTCCCAGTCTTCGTCCTCGAGAACATAAGTCTCAAGTTCGAGCATGCATAACAGAAGAATCCAGCCCACTAGGTCGATACTGGTGGCAAACTCGGCCATCCAATCAAAGATCGTGGATTCGCTCATCAGCGTGTAGGCAACTCTGTTCCAGTCTTCGGCTATGTAAAAGGCGAAGTTGACGAGAAGCAGCGCATAAACCGTCCATTTCAGGGCTTGCTGGATTTTGTGAGCGTTCCAGGTTCGGGTGGATGTGGTTGCGGGGCTCATTGGTGGATCATACTGGTGGGCTGGGCGAGTCCGAGTCCTCCATGACTACCGGCGTGGACGATGTAAGCAACTCGGTTTTCGTACAGTCGCGAAAGGAACAAAGTACGCTAAGGGCAACGATAGGAAAAGTCCATGATGAGACATAAAGCCGTTAATGGTTGGACGCTTTTTTCGATCGTCGTTGTACCCATGTGCTCGGCTGCTCTGTTGGCGATGACAGCGGTGGATTTATCTAGCTCGCTTGGTATTTCTTCGATGATCCAGTTTTCGGTTCGTCTGGCGGTGCCGTGGTTGTTTATCGCATTTTGCGCTTCGTCTTTGGTTGCCATCTTCCCGGGAGAATTTAGTCGTTGGGTACTCCGAAATCGCCGCATGTTTGGCCTCTGTTTCGCCGCGGGAATGGCTTGGCAGTTGTTTTTTATCCTCTGGCTGGTCGTCGGACACTTCGATTACTACATGGAGGAGGCCTACGATTACCTCAGCCTGCTTGAACAAGTTCCTGGATATGTGCTGCTTATTGCGATGACGATTACGTCGTTCCGGTTTGGTCGAAGTAAATTAAGCCCGAAACATTGGAAAATTCTGCACACGGGAGGCATCTACTTTATATGGTTCGTTGTCTGGACGACCTACTGGTTCGAACTTTTCTACTATGACGATATTCAGTTTATTGATTACTTATATTATTGGGCCGGTTTTACAGCCTGGGCGTTGCGAATGGCGGCGTGGACGTTGAAGCGGATGCGCCAACCGGCGATCTAACCGGCCCGCTTTCTCGATCGTATCAGTGTCCTAAAGCGCGGCTAATATCGTCAATCCAATATCCGCGAGAGCGGCGGCAATCACCGCGTAACGAATCTGCGTTGGAGCGTGCTGCGCGACGATGAGGTGCACCTGATTACCATCTGCAGACATTCAAATGCGCGATTCACGATTCGAACCAGAATCCATCTGGGTCGCCCGGATACACGCCGAGGTGTTCATCGTGGGCCTGATAGCCGAGGAGCCTACGGACATCTTCGGGGTAACCGTCGGCAATCTCTCGGGGAATGGTGAGGTATTGGTTTTCCTCTTGGCGCAACCAGCCAAGACTGTAGGTATTGATCAGCCCGGATCGCGGTAACTGTGACTTGTTGGCCCCACCTCCGTGAATGATCGACCCGAGATAAAGCAGAACCGATCCTTTTGTCATGGTTGCTTGAACCAGGTCGGTATCGGTCACTTTGGAAATCGGCCGAAAGTCTTGGCTGCCGGGGACGACACGCGTCGCCCCGTTGTCCTCCGTGAAATCGTCGAGTGCCCACATCGCGCCAATCTGAAATTCGACTTGAGGGATACGCGTCGGATAAATGTCGTCGTCTCGGTGCAGCGCTTGATCTTCTTCGCCTGGATGGATCTCGATGGCGGTGCAGCTGCCAATCCTGTAGTTAGAGCAGTGGGGTTTCAATACGTGATCAACGATTTCCATAACACGTGGATGTGCAATCAGTTGTTGTGACGCGCTCGAGAGTGCCAGGATGCCGCCGAGGCGCAGTGTCTTGTAGCCATTAAAGTCATTTTGGAATTTGTGTCCCTCGACGTCGAAGTGGGGACGCAGTTCGCTGGAAATCTGATCGATCAGGTCTTCCGATGCCAGATCAGCTATGACGACGCCACCGTCCTTGGCAAGCGCGCTAACTAACGGTTCTGGGTCTGATTTGTTGTCATAGGTTTGAAGCAAAACCATTCCCAAGGTTGGTGCGGATGTAACGGTACATGGGAGTAGCTGCGAATTGAACCGCAGCATGGTCGAGGCCTACAAGGAATGCGTTCAAATTCAACTCGGCAGCGTTATGCATTGATGCGCAGAGGTAACACAGTCTTTTCCTCTCCGTTCGGATCGCGACACTCGAATTGACTCGTGCGACACCGGGTAATCTAGTCAGAGCACTATGGTGTATGCGTTCGAAGTCAGCCATATCGGAAACGACGACGCGCAGGAGGTAGTTGAATTCACCCGTCATTAGGTAGCACTCCATCACAGTTTCAGGATTTCGCTTCGATGAGCGGGTATTCTTTAGTTTTCACGCGCACGGCAAAGATCGTGGACCATCGGATTCCGGGTTGCCTGCCGTCACCTTCCTTCGAAGAAAGTGCTTATGCAAAACGATAAGTTGTTCGTCAACGGCGAACGCCTATGGTCATCGCTCATGGAGATGGCCGAGGTCGGCGCGACACCGAAAGGAGGGTGCAACCGCCAGGCGTTGACCGACGAAGATAAAGTGGGCCGCGATATGTTTGTTGGATGGTGTACCCACGCCGGGTGCACTGTTCGCGTCGACACAATGGGTAACCTATTCGCCCGCCGGGCCGGTCGCGATGAATCGTTGCCGTCGGTCATCGCTGGGTCCCACCTTGATACTCAGCCGACGGGTGGCAAGTTCGATGGTGTTTATGGAGTGCTTGCAGGGCTTGAGGTCGTTCGGACGCTCAATGAAGCAGATCTGGCGACGGATAGGCCGCTTGAAATTGTTGTTTGGACCAACGAAGAGGGTGCGCGCTTCTCTCCGGCAATGATTGGTTCGGGCGTCTGGGCGGGTGAGTTCAGTCTCGAGTACGGGCACGGTAGAACCGACAAGAACGGTGTTTCAATTGGCGAAGAGCTTGAGCGCCTGGGTTATCTCGACGAAGTCTCGATCGTGGAAAGAGACGTGGCCGCAGCGTTTGAGCTACACATCGAGCAGGGCCCCATTCTTGAGAACGAAGGACTGAAGATCGGTGTATTGACGGGTGTGCAAGGAATGAACTGGTACGACCTAACGCTGGAGGGTGACGCTTGCCATGCGGGTCCAACGCCGATGGAGGATCGTCGTGATCCGTTTATGGGGCTTCATTCCATTGTGAAGAGATATTACGAACTCGCCACTGAAAAGGGTCCTTGGGGAAGGATGACCTTCGGTGATATTCGCCTGGAACCCGGAAGCCGTAATACGGTCCCCGAGAAGATTGTGCTCTCAATCGATATGCGTCATCCCGAACAAGCCGTTCTTGACGAAATGGA
>PBAA01000049.1 GCA_002715785.1 Gammaproteobacteria bacterium
ATCCGCATGAAAGCCCGTAGAAAGCGTCTCGACCGTACGAACGGAGAGCCGGTTGATGCGTATCGCCATTACAGTAATCTCGCTAGAAAAGTGCCAAATCCGGTCTTACTCTCGGTCTTACTGCGTGACGTAGACCGTCTTAAACATCCTTGGACATTCTTAGACACAAAATACACATAAGTAATTGTATTTAAAGAGATAGTTTATACTACACTGGATGTCATTAGAAGCCGAATCGGCGGACTCCCTCTCCGCCAGTTTTTTATAGATACTGATTAGAGTTTGAAAGATTCTCCCCGGCATTTTCCTTTCTCAAGAATTTACGTAACCGGGGTATCTGCGTCTGGAAAGTCGCACCTCGCCAGCCGGATCTCTCATGCATTGAGACTGCCGTACGTCGAATTAGACGCGTTGTATTGGAAGACAAATTGGATCGGCACTAGCAATCTCGAAATGTCCGACAACCTCCGACCCGAACTGTCTAAAGACAAATGGGTGATCGATGGCCGACAAGACCTCTCTCACGACGGACTTATCGTCCCCCACGCACAAATTGTCATTTGGGTGGATTTGCCTCTTCACCTAATCACGTACCAGCTACTAAAACGAACGCTTGAACGGGCGTCCAAGCGAAGATCATTGTGGGCGGGTAACGTCGAAAATCCATGGCTCGCCATCATTAACTGGATACGCTTCACTTTTTTTCCGTATTACCGGTTAAGACAAAAGTACATTGCCCAATATCGTGATAGCCCTGATCTCAAATTAGCACTGGTACGATTACGAAATCGCAAAGAAATAAGGGCTTTCGTTAGCAGGCTGTGAGCCGAAATCCTCCGGCCCCACCGACTTTCAGCCCATCGTCGAATTCGTGGCCACGTAAACAAGCTCAATCAACGGCGTAGCGCGTTGTCGCATCACCCCCGATTTTTCGGCGTTCTGCCAATTCCGCCAACATCTCCGTATGGCGTTCAGCTGTCAGTCGGTATTGTGTGTAGAAGATGACCGAGATAAAGCCAAGTGACGCGATAATGGGACCGTAGACGAGCCCCATATTCATGAGTGTTTCTGGGGGGACATCTGCTGCTGTCTGGATGTGCGGTCCAACAGGCCAGTTGATTAGTTGAAGGGCAAAGCCGGCGATAACGGTTCCAAGTCCACTGGTGGCTTTCGCCGAGAACGCCACGGCAGCGAAATATGCGCCCTCTTGTCGCCGACCTGTTTGGTACTCGTGCTCGTCACACACATCCGCCATCATCGAACCGTATCCAACATTGGCCTGCGCCGTTGCGAAACCCTGAATCACCTTGACGGCAACGAGCAGAGGCAAGATGGTGTTCGTCTCGAACCCTGCGAATGAGATGGTGTCGTCATTCTCAGGAAACCAGCCAAGCAGGCGAAGGACGACTGGCAGCGTCTGGAAGAATGCCCAGGCCAATCCCCCCATGATCAAGCACGCTTTCTTACCCCACCAGGCGAATAGAGGAACACAGATAGTAGTACCCAGAGCGTTGCCGATCGCGTACGCGATCAACACGGGAAGTATGATCGAGTCGTCCAGCTCCCAAAAGTACGTGAACATGTAGATATCGAGAGTCGTCGTTACACCGACCATTACAAAGACAACAAGCACACCGGTAAACAGAAACCGGAAATTCCGGTTCTTCGCGACCTCCAAGAAGTCCGTGCCCATCCGCACAAAGACTTGAGACAGGGACACACGTAGTTGGTCAGGTACCTTGGGTAGATACGGAATGATCGACCGCGTGCCCCAAGCACTCCAGAAAATGGTACCGCCCATCACAATCGCGGTGACAAGTGCCCACGGTGTGTACGCCGCCGCGTTGAACCGCCCAACTTCGTCACCCATTAAAGGCGAGAACACGAGAAAAAATGCGAGTAGCGCGAACAGGCCTCCAATGTTTGCAAAGAACTGACGGTACGCGACCAACGCCGTACGATCCGCAACGTCTTCGGTGATTTCTGCACCCAGCGCGATGTGGGGTACGTGATACAGCGACATCATGGTTCGCGCGACATTCGTGAACACGGCAAGCCAGATAAAAAGAGCCCACTCCGAGCTCACAAGTGGAAAGAACAGCAAGAAAAAGCACAGCGACAACGGAACGAAAGACGCGTACATGAAGGGATGCCGACGACCATTCTTGGACTGCCAGTGGTCTGAAATAGATCCGGCGAAAACGTCGGATGCGGCATCGATCATCACGGCGATACCAATGGCCGATCCGGCGAGACCGGGGCTCATGCCGAGAATTTGGCTGTAGTAGAAGAGCAGGAAAAAACCGAGGCCTTGGCCGAAACAACCTTCGCCCGCTTGTCCTATACCGAACGAAAATTTGAAGTTGAAAGAGAGTTTTTCGGATTTCATAAATTAGCCGTCGACTTCACTGCTCGAAACTTGTGGTTCCAGGACGAGCCACCTCGTCATATTAGGGGGAAGCTGGTCTAGAAGGAAATCCGAAAAGTCAGCGTCACCGATTAGCCCTTCCGATGCAGATCCGGCGAGCCCCTTTTTCGCGGAAGCACAACCCCAAACAATAATCTCCTCCACTGCCACTGCATCTTTTGCGACAGTCTCAGCCAGTACCGGGCTAACCAAAACCTTGGTTGCAAGGGCGAAGAGTACGACGCTGGATAAACGACGGACGAGGAGATGCATAACCTTCAATGATCGACCATAAACTTGTAATTTATAATAATATATATCAAATAGTTAAAGTTATTATTTAAGTAACTACTTAAGATTAAAGTCGGCACGTTGAATCTACAGCGAGGGTACTCAAATACACACCTCACGAAGACAAACGACCCCTCTAACGTTACCTATTCCCGACCCGATAAAACGAGACGCTCCGGCGCACTGAAACTTAGAGCATGAAATAACTGTTGACCCAGCTTGCGATATGTAAGGTACTCCGCAGTTCGCAACGTAATTGGGGAGGAAACACACGTGGCGGATGCAGGTGCTATATCGAACACAAGGGCCGTCTCAGTCGCCGATGGTCCGATCGCAGTTACGGGCTCAAGCGGTTACATCGGCTCATGGATTGTCCAGGACCTCGTTGAACAGGGGTACACCGTCCGGGCATGTGTACGCGACGCAACGAACCCCGACAAGGTCGACCACCTGCTCGCAATGAATGATGCCGATCTCCCCGGTCGAGTCGAGCTCGCCAACGGCGACCTCTTCGACCCAGGCAGTTACGACGACGCCTTTAAAGACTGCAGTGCGGTCCTTCACGCAGGCGCCGCCGTCGGCTACAACCGAGAAACACCGCAAGAGGTCTACGACGGCTGTTTCACGGAGGTCGAACATGTGCTCGAGTCAGCCATTAAAGGCGGATCGTTGAAGCGTTTCGTGTTCACGAGTTCGTTCGCAGCAGTCGGACATCCGCGACCCGAAGGCTACATATTTACCGAAAGTGATTGGTGCGGCGACAACGTTGAAGGTTATCGAGGCGCTTGGACGGAGGACAATATCCCGAAGAATCGAGACATCGCGTACGCAATGGCCAAAGCACGAGCCGAACATATGATGTACGAAATGGCCGAAAAAGAAGACACGTTTGACGCCATGGCCATCCTTCCGTTGCACGTAATTGGCCCCCTCATGTGCACGAATCACGACCAAGGCTGGAGCTGGCAGAACTGCATGAAGTTCATGTGGCTAGGAAAGGAATATAAGAAGTCCAAAGGCGGTCGAATGCTTTGGAATAACGTCGACGTTCGCGATGTCGGTCGAGCCCATCGCTTATGTGCCGAAAGCACGGTCGCGAAAAACGGTTCCCGTTACATCCTGTCTGCAACGGACCCATCCGGCGAACTCTTTACATGGCAGCTGCAAGCCAAGATGCAAGAACTGTTCCCCGACGTCGCCGAAGTAGGCGGCGAAGAAATGAACGGTAATCAGCCGGTGGAACCCACCTACGACTCGCCTCGCTCGTATTGCACGCTCGCGATCGACGAATTGGGTTTAGACACCTATTCGATTGATGAGACCATCAAGGCGACTGGGGATTCCTATATCAAGCTTGGCTTAGTACCGGGGTGAATCTTCCTGTGAGGAGATCCAATACCAGCATTCCCCTGAATCCAAGTAGCTTGCGACAGGGTCTCTCGGATTAGATATGGCTGCGACGCTCACCTTCTCGCTCTATATCGCTCTCGCGCTCATTGCAATGTTTGCATCGGTGGGGTTTGTCCTCCTTTGGATAGTGGGCCGTAGAAAAATATCGCGGTTGGAAACGCACGAACGAAAACGATTGCGCGCTATACCCTTTATGGGCGATGGGCCAATTCCTCCGGACCGAGATCGAGCGCCTTCCGAAGATGCTGCGAGCTTTTCGGTGGTTCTAAGACTTTTCTTTCGGGCATGGCCTTACATCAAACCTCAAGTATTCGGTCGCTGGTACGCCTCCGGAGAAGGTTTAGCAACAGACTTCGCGGACGATCTCCGCCGTGACGGTTACAGCTTCTGGTACGCAGCGGTCCTGGCGACCGCGGCGGCGATTATCCCGTTGGTCACAGGCTCCATGCCTCTATCAACCGAGTTGCCCCTCATTCTCTTGTACCCCTTGGTCGCGGCCATGGTCCTTGCAGCTTGGGCCGTGACCCTGCGTGCCGGTGGCTCCCAAACCCTATCCGTCGCCGTTTTAGTTGCCGCCGGCGTGCTTGCCAATATTCTGGCGACACTCGTCATCGATGGAATAGCCGATGGGCTCTATACAGCCGGCGTGACCTTATCGTTGATGCTGGGCTGGCTCCTTCAGGTCCGCATCAGCGAAAGCGGATTTCAGTTCCGCATCCGTTTGCATGCGCATTTAATCTACTACTATTTTGTCGACTTTCTGCAACGCTTTATTAACTTCGTTCTTGGCTTGGTGATGGTCGATCTGCTCAATCAGACCATTTTTCAAGCCCAGCTACTCAGCGATCTCACCATGTCGTTACCTATTCTCCCTTGGCTAGCTGAATCGCTGGGTTACCCACTTGGCGCAATCGCCCAACTTTCTGAAGCACAGCGACTCGACATGATATGGCTTTACGTTGGGATATTGGTTGGAGCCTGGGTCCTCCAATTCCCGCTGAATTTCTTCAAAGGCATTTACATGGTCTGGATCCTTCAACGGATTAACCAGGATCTGCGTTTAGCTCTAGTGGAACGTTGGCACCGCCTCTCTTTGAACTACCACAGCGATCACCGCGTCGGCGACTCCATCTACCGTATTTATCAAGACAGCGCGCAGGTCACAGCCGTCATTCAACGTTTAGTCGCTGTCGTTCAAGCACTGATGACTTACTTTACTTGCGTTTTCTTGGTGTCTTTGTTGAGTCCGTGGATCGGCCTGATCGCAATCAGTGTCGTCATCCCTGGCTTACTTTGGGCACGATGGGCCATGCCTCGTATGCGGGTGCGGTCGCTCATCGCACGAGCGACCAACTCGGACCTTACGTCCCGTATCCAAGAGGCCTTTAACGCCTTTCGGATCATCAAAGCAAACTCCGCCAGTACACGTGTGCAAGATTTGTTGGAACAGGATTCGGCCGTCGCATTTAATGCGGCTTATCGCGCCCGCAGCATCGTCGCGTTCGTCACGATCATCATGTTCACCATTGCCTCAGCTTTCCTGATTGGCGGTGAGTTCACGATGGCTTGGTGGGCCAACCAGAGTAACCCGACTTGGGCATCCGAACTCATGGCATTGGTTGGCGTCAGCTTCGTCGTCTGGAATCTCGCCGCGTTCAATTGGACGAAAGGCGAGTTCGACCAAGCCAGTGGCAGTGTACGCTGGCTCATGCGCCAGTGGCTCCAGGCACAGGACCTCGCCATGGGGCTACAGCGCGTTTTCAATATTCTCGACATTGAGCCCGATATCGAAGACGACGCAGAAGCCGTTCCCCTGGATGCGATTCACGATGAAATTCGATTCGACCGGGTGAGTTTTAATTATGAACCGGGTCGACCCGTCCTAAGCGACGTCAGCTTCACAGCAAAACCCGGGACCGTCACCGCGATCGTTGGTCCTACGGGATCGGGGAAAACCACGGTGATGAGCTTGTTGCTCCGACTATACGATCTAGCAAGTGGTGCGATCACCATCGACGAGCGCCCTATCAATCAATACCAAATCCAATCCCTACGCGAAAAGATCGCGATCGCTCTTCAGGAAAACGTGCTCTTCGCTTCGTCGGTCCGGGACAACATTCGTTACGTCGTACCGGACGCCGATGAGGATGCGGTACGTAATGCAGTTCGCGTGGCGTGCATGGACGATTATGTCGATGAGCTGCCCTTCGGATTGGACACGATCCTAGGAGACCGGGGTGGCAAACTCTCAACCGGACAACGCCAACGACTTTCTATTGCTCGTGCCGTTGTGCGCGACACACCGATTCTGATTCTTGACGAACCCACGGCCGCCCTCGATGCCGCGACCGAACATCGGGTGATGAGCAACCTCGCTGAATGGGGTCAGGACCGAGTGATCTTTCTGATTACCCATCGAATATCAACGATTCGTCGAGCTGACAACATTCTCTACCTCGACGAAGGACAGATTATCGAGAACGGTGACCACGCCACACTCATGTCCATCGAAGGCGGCCGCTACCGAGCATTTGTGGACGCCGAGTCAAATCTTTCGGCGACAGGAGGGTAACGCGCGTGTCTGAAAACTCTCCCGCGTCCACTAACACCGAAGCTCAAAGTCAGCGTCAACGGGATCTTGCGCTCGACGCCGAAGCAAGCCGCCTCGACACGCACACCGACATTGGTTTGAGAGAGACCCTTCGTTACATGCGACGTGCCATGGGTTTGATCTGGTTATTTCCTGGAGCGTTTAGCGCGAGAGCCTTCTTGTTGTTCGGCTCATTGGCGATACCCATCACGATATTACCGTGGCCGCTGAAAATAGTGATCGATCACGTCGTCCTCGGTGCGCCCATCGAAAATGCGACGGGCTATCCCTTCTATCTAAGGCCGTTTGTCGAGGCGTTACATGGCTCTACCGTGCCAGAAATACTGTTTGCGTTGGTCGGCTTGGCGCTCGTCATGGTGCTTTTGTTTGGTGCCTTCCAACAGGGTGGCGCGACGAGCGACCAAACCGATGCGTTTTTGGATCAGGGTCACGACACCGCAACCCAATCGGAGAATCAAGCCAATTGGTCGTTCAGTTACGCCGGCGGTCTGTGGGGTTACCTCGATTTCATCATCACCATGCGACTGACCCAACGAGTCAACCACCTTTTGCGAGCCCGGCTGTTTGAACGCATGCAATCGTTCTCGATGACGACCCTTGAGGAGCAGAGAATCGGGGACGCCGTGTATCGCGTCATGTACGACACACCATCGTTCACCTACGTGTTCTACGACGTGATCTTCCGAACAGGCATGTCGATCGTGACGTTCATCATGGCAGCATTCGCGCTACTGAGTGCGTATCCAACATCTCCTGAAGTCGCCTTGATAGCCATCCTCATCGTTCCCACCTACTTCCTAATATCCGTTCCGTTTTCACGCACGTTTCGTCGACGCGGGCAAGCGAGTAGAGCCGCAGGAACGGTCGTAACCAGCACCATCGAAGAAGGCATGGATAACGTTCTTGCCGTTCAAAGTCTCGGTGGCAACGAGAGAGAAAAAGAAAAATTTGCCACCGAGAGCAACGCATCGTTCAAAAACTATCGGCGCATCGTCTGGGCGAATTTGTACTACGGCAACCTGACCGAGTTCGCGTACCAGTTTCTCAGAGTCGCCGCCATCGTTTTTGTCGCAACCAAGGTAGTTAAAGGAGAGCTCAGCATCGGCGACTACGGCGTCGTTTTCTTTTACTTTGCCTTCCTTGCCGGGCCCGCTTACTTCATCTCACGGGTTTGGATTGATATGCAGCAGCACATCACAGGGGTACGTCGCGTTTTCGCAATGATGGACCTTCCCGTAGAACAGGACCAAGGCGATCGAGAACTCCCTCGAATCGAGAACGGCATAGCTATTCGCGACGCCGGTTTTGTCTATCCCGACGGCCGTCGTGCATTACGAAACATCAGCTTGGACGCCAACGTCGGTCAGATCGTCGCCTTCGTTGGCCCAACGGGCGCCGGTAAGACCAGCCTGGCGTATCTCATCCCGCGCTTCCACACCGCCACCGAAGGACAGGTCTTGATCGATGGGATCGACGTCCAAGACCTCACCATGGATAGCCTGCGTGCCCAAATCACCTACGTCTTTCAGGAAACTCAACTGCTCGCGGATTCAATCGCGGACAATATTCGCTTCGGGAATCCAGAGGCCTCGATGGAGGACGTTGAAAACGTTGCCCGGACAGCCGGCATCCACGAATTCATCATTTCGCTCCCCGATGGCTACGACACCAAGCTAGGAACAACCAGTAGCAAGATCTCCGTCGGTCAAAAACAGCGTATCGCTATCGCGCGAGGGTTACTCCGCGATTCACGCATCCTCATCCTTGACGAACCCACTTCTGCGCTCGATCCCGAGACCGAGGAATATTTGGTGCAAGCGTTACACGAAGCCGCCAAGAATCGTCTCGTGATCATCATCGCCCACCGGCTATCCACCATCGCTCAGGCAGATCACATCGTGTTCCTCGAGGACGGCCAAGTGGGGGAACAAGGAAGTCCCCGGGAGCTCATGGCAAAACCGGACGGATCCTACCGAACGTTTGTCGAGCTCCAAACTACGTCGGAAGAATAATGCCCCACTTATTGGCTAATCGTTCTCGATTAGCTGGGACTCAAAATCATCGCCGCATCGCTTGAGTTAGGGAGCCTCTAGAGACGGTCGCCGATCGCGTTTAACTACCTTATGCTTCTCAAACACGAAGTTTCTGTTGAAGGGGAGTCAATTAGGAACGTAAATCGCTGGAGCTAGCCGACTGCTGGGTTATGACCATTAGCGACATCGACGTCCCCTAATCTTTATCCACCGTGAACGCTTTCTTAATTGTCGCTCTCGGATCAACCGCCATCGCCTTTTTGATTCCCGTCATCATGTGGCGTTTCAGTGATAGGACTCCGAAATCCGATCTTGATCCGAACGATTTCGTTCGAGCGCGTGCGCTGCCATTCCAGGGAGACGGTCACATTCCCCAGGACCGCGATCGAAGCCTTGAACAAGATACTTATGGATTTCGTGCTGTCGTACTGCTTCTCTTCCGTGCCTGGCCCTTCGTTCGACCACAACTGCTTGGCCAATGGCATACGCTCGGCGAAGGAACCAACGACTCGGTGGCCGATAACGTCACTGGCGAAGGTTACAGCCTTTTCTACGCGCCTTTTTTCGTTACAGCGATTGCGATTGCAGGTCCCTTGCTCGGCTGGATCGATTCAGCGCTCATTTACCCTGACGGGCTGATCTACGTAACCGTCGCAGGTGTCGTGATCGGGATTTGGCTTCTTGCCTCTCGTATCTTTACAGGAAGGACAGAAGCCCTTATCGCTATCTTTCTAGCGCTTTGTGCATTTTTCAGCATGCTGCTCTGCATTCTTGTATTGGATGGCGCGCTTCCCGTCGTGTACGGCACGCTGATTACCGCCACCTGTGGCATGGCTTGGATGGTTCAGTTTCGGGCCCACTCGGGCCGTATACAAACGCGAATCCGTTTTAACTCCCACCTCACTTACCTATATATCTTGGCGGGTGTCCAAGGATTCGTATCGCTACCGCTTGGATTGGTCATCGCCGACCTCCTCGCCAATTCCCTGATGTTAGACAATTGTGTTCAACCCGAAGTCGCTACTTCTTGGTTCTTCTCTGCGCCCGAAACAAGCTGTGAAGAAACCGACACCTTGAGCGGTGAACAACGGCACGATCTGAAGTGGCAGTGGGTGAAACTTAACCTGCTCATTTGGGCAGTGAATCTACCAATAGGTATGGTCGTGCCCTACTACACCGTCTGGATCATGCAACGAATTAATCAAGATCTACGCTTGGCCCTAGTAGAACGATGGCATCAACTCTCGTTGAACTACCACAGCGGCCATCGTACCGGCGATTCAATCTATCGAATCTATGCCGACAGTGCCCAGGTCACTAGCGTTATCGGACGACTCGTCGGATTGATATTGATCTGCTGGTATTGGGTCTATGCGCTCTTCTTGCTCTCGTTTTTAAGCCCCATTATGGGAGCCATCGCGTTTTCGCTACTCGTTCCCGCCATCCTTCTGGCCAGATGGGGAATGCCCCGCATGCGCACAAGAAGCTTAGTCTATCGGGCTGCAACCTCGGACGTCACATCCCGTATTCAGGAGGCTTTTGCATCGATCAAACTCATCAAGGCACATAACGCCGAAGAGAAAACTCAAGCGGAGATGGAGTCTGATTCCGTAATCGCGATGAACGCTGCGTTCCAAGTCCGACGCCTGATCGCATTTGTCACCATCCTAATGTTCACGATTGCCGCGGCATTTCTTTTGGGGGGCGAGTTTTTTATCGCCATGAGCACGAATCTGGGAAACGACATCTTTGCCAAAGAACTGATCGCGGCCATGGCATTCAGTTTCACCGTTTGGAATTTGACCGCCTTTAATTTTGCTCGCGGCAAGTTCTTTGAAACCGTCGGTAATGTCCGCGCCTTCATGCGCAACTGGCTTTCTGCCCAAGACATGGCGATGGGTCTTGGTCGTGTGTTCGATATTCTCGATATCGAGCCCGATATCGAAGACGATCCCGACGCCGTAGCCTTCACTAGCATTAATCGAGACATTCGTTTTCAGGACGTGAGCTTCCGGTACGAAGAGGATCGTCCAGTGCTCGAAGACGTTAGTTTTGTCGCCAAACCCGGCTCCGTAACAGCAATAATCGGACCCACGGGTTCCGGCAAAAGCACGGTGATGTCACTGCTTCTTCGGCTTTACGATCCGTCTTCCGGCACCATCTCTATTGATGATCGTCCATTAAATCGATATCAAATTGCGTCTCTCAGAGCGAATGTCGCCATCGCGTTGCAGGAAAACGTTCTCTTTGCAATGAGTGTTCGCGACAACATTCGTTACGTTGCACCCCAAGCTGACGATGCTCAGATAAACCGTGCGGTGCAAATAGCGTGTATGGATGACTACGTCAACGGTCTACCAAACGGACTCGATACGGTCCTCGGTGACCGCGGCGGTAAATTGTCGACCGGTCAGCGCCAACGACTCTCGATTGCGCGTGCCGTCGTTCGCGATGCCCCCATCTTAATACTTGACGAACCAACGGCATCTTTAGATGCCGCAACCGAACAACGCGTCATGGCAAATTTGTCGGAATGGGGACGAGACCGCGCGATTTTCCTCATCACCCACCGGATTTCAACCATAAGACAAGCCGACAATATTCTTTATCTCGACGATGGACGGATCATCGAAAGCGGCAATCACAGGGAATTGATGCAACGCGAAGGCGGACGTTACCGGGCATTTGTTGAGGCAGAAACCAATCTGTCACGAATCGGAGCGGCGTAAAAGTGGCCGAACCATCAACTCAAGAACACGATCCCAGTATCCAAGACGATATCTTCGCCTCCTACACAAGGATGGGTTTCCTCGAGACCATGCGTGTGCTCGGTCGGGGATGGTTTTACGTTCGCTTCTTCAAAATCCGGTTTGCGATTAAATGGACGTTAACGCTGCTTTCCCTGATGTTCCCTGTTTTTGTCCTCCCCTGGGGAACAAAAATCATCATCGATCACGTAGCGCTCGGTCGAGACATCATTGGCGATCCGGGCACGGGTTACCTTGGTTATCCAGCGTGGCTACATCCCCTGTTGGCCGTTTTTCAAGGAATGTCGGCTTTCGAAATCATGGCATGGATCGTTGCTATTTCAGTTCTGTTAGTCAGCGTTTTTGGCGCGTACTCCGATGCCCAAAACGACACAACAGAAGCCGGGATGGAAGAAGGCATGGATACGGCCACCCAGCAAGAAAACTTGACGCATGGCGGTCATAGTTTCTCCGGCGGTATCGTTGGTTATTACGAATACAAAATGAACTCCAGGTTGACGCAATCCGTGAACCACCTGATTCGCGCCAAGCTGTTCGAACGAATTAAAGCGTTACCTGTCACCACGCTCGACGACCAAAGGATCGGAGACACTATCTATCGAGTCATGTACGACGCGCCTTCGATTAATCAGATCTTTTATGAGGTGATCAACCGACCAACTCTATCTACCGCAGTCTTTAGCGCGGCGATGTACAACATGTGGAGCGCGTACCCACACGTCCCGGCGGTGGTTTGGGCTGCAGCCGCTATCTTCCCCATGTTCATCTTAATCAGCGGTCCGTTTTCGTCGGCCATGAGGCGTGTCCAGGAGCGTAGCCGGATTGCGGGCGCATCCACGACCAGCACCATCGAGGAAGGCATGGACAACGTACTGGCCGTCCAGAGTCTCGGCGGTAATCAGAAAGAAAAACAGCGTTTCGGCGGCGAGAGCAGTGAATCGTTCAAACGATTTCGATTTACGGTGTTCGTCGACATTTTGTTGGGGAACGCGCAGGGCCTCGCTCACGCGCTCATGAATACGATCGTATTTCTAGTCGTCATCGGGCCAATCATCGACGGGGTATTAACCCCGGGCGACTACGGCGCACTATTCTTCTATTTCGGTTGGATGAGGGGTCCAGCCGTCAGTTTCTCCACGTTATGGATTCATCTACAACGTTATGCACCCGGAATGCGACGTGTTTTCGCCCTAATGGACCTCCCCCAGGAAAAAGAGATGGGAGACCGCGACCTACCACCCATCGAAAGGGGTATCGAAATACGTGGGGCAGGCCTCGTTTATCCTGACGGCCGACGAGCGCTCGACAACGTCTCACTGGAGGGAAAAATTGGCCAGATCGTGGCTTTCGTCGGACCCACCGGTGCCGGCAAAACGAGCCTCGCCTACCTGATACCACGCTACCACGTTGCTAGCGAAGGTGAAGTATTGGTCGATGGGTATGACGTCAAAAATCTCACAATGACGAGCCTCCGCGAGCAAGTCACGTACGTATTTCAGGAAACACAGTTGTTCTCGACAACCATTTTCGAAAACATCGCGTACAACAAACCCGAAACAAACGCCGACGAGGTTGAAAGGGTCGCTCGGATCGCTGGGATACACGACTTTATCGCATCGCTTCCGGACGGGTACCAAACCAAGTTAGGTACTGCGGCGATCAGTAAACTTTCCGTCGGTCAGAAACAACGCATCTCCATTGCGCGTGGTCTATTGCGAGACTCCAAGATTCTCATTCTCGACGAACCGACGTCAGCGCTCGATCCTGAGACCGAACAATATCTCGTCCAAGCACTGCACGAAGCCGCGAAAGACAGGCTCGTCATTATCATTGCGCATCGACTGTCGACGATCGCTCAGTCCGATCACATTGTCTTCCTAGACGAAGGCCGGGTCCTTGAGCAAGGCAGCCCCCAAGAACTCATGGCGAAAAGCGACGGACACTACCGAGGATTCGTCGAACTGCAGACTTCCGTAGCGTCCGAATCCTAAAGCGCGCGGGCCGCTAATCGGGCACACTCCGGTACGAACAGAGGTTCCCGAGTGTGATGAACCCCGCGGACATTTCAGCGAACCGGACTCGATCCCGAGCACTACCGATGTTCGGCGACGGACCTGTTCCAGTCGGGCAAGATATGTCCGTCAAAGACGATGACAGCGGTTTCCTCGACGTTGCTCGCCTATTGTTGAGATCGTGGCCCTATATCCGCCCGCAATTGCTTGGCCGTTGGTGGATACCAGGCGATGGACTCCAAGATCAGGTCGCCGACAACATCGCTGGCAGCGGTTACCAATTCAAGTACGCGCCGTTTCTAGTCTTCGCGATAGCTCTCGCGGGACCTTGGTTGAACTTCGTGCCGCAATCGATGCAATGGCCCTACAACTTGCTCTACGTCCCAGCCATGACAATGGCCTTTTCCATGAGCGTGATGGCATTTGCGGCGGGTAGGTTTCAATTTTGGGGAACCATCGGCCTGCTGTTGTCCGGTATCGCAGTGAACGTTGTCGCCAATTTCGTCATCGACGGTTGGCGCGATGGTGTCTATGCAGCAGCCATCACGGTTGGGTGCGTTTTTGGATGGATGGTGCAATATCGGTCAAGCAATGGTGCTCTCGAATTCCGCGTTCGATTGCACGCGCACCTAGTTTACTTTTACGCGATCAACTTCATGCAGCGTGGCATCGGATTCGCGCTCGGCCTTATTACGATTGACATGCTCAACCAAAGCTTGCTTCAGGGCGAACCGCTTTCACCCTGGGTTTCCAGCCTTATAGGAGTCCCGGAATGGGCACAAGGAAACCTCGACGAACTGTCGATTGAACAACGACACGAGCTCAAGTGGACTTATTTTTACATCATCATTGGCGCGTTCTTGATTCAGTGGCCCCTCCAAATAATTAATCCCTACTACAACATGTGGATCATGCAACGCATCAATCAGGATCTACGCGTCGCGTTACTTCAAAGATGGCACCAACTCTCGCTCAACTATCACAGTGACCACCGCACAGGTGACTCGATTTATCGGATCTACCAAGACAGTTCGATGGTGACCAGCGTGGTCGGACAATTAATCAGTTTGACCCAAGTCATGATGAGTTATTACACGTGTGTTGCACTGGTTAGCTTGCTCAGTCCTTGGATCGCACTCATGGCAGGAACGCTCGTGGTGCCTGCCCTACTTTGGGCCCACTGGGCTATGCCGCGCGTGCGAACCTTCTCTCTCGTATACCGAGCCGCCACGTCCGATGTGACCTCAACGATCCAGGAAACCTTCGGCTCGATCAAACTGATTAAAGCGTTCAATAGCACTCGGCGGGCACAACAGCGCCTAGAAACCGATTCGGTGATCGCGTTCAACGCGGCGTATCGCGTTAGAAAACTGATCGCATTCGTCACCATTGTGATGTTCACGATCGCTGCCTCGTTCATGATCGGCGGCGAGTTCCTGATGGCGTGGTGGGCAAGTCAATCTGAATCGACGTACGCCACAGACCTTATCGCCGTCGTTGGACTGAGCTGGCTTGTATGGAATCTGGCGTCATTCACTTGGACCCGGAATAATTTTCGAGAATCCGCCAATGACCTGAGGTCGCTGCTACGTAATTGGATGACGGCTCAGGATATGGCGATGGGACTGCGCCGTGTGTTCGACATTCTCGACATCGACCCAGAAATAACGAACCGAGACGACGCCATACCGATGACGACCTTCCACCGCGAAATTCGGTTTGAGAACGTCAGCTTCTCGTACGAACCAAAACGGCCCGTACTTGAGGGTGTATCGTTTTCGGCAACTCCTGGTTCTATCTCGGCCCTCATCGGGCCGACCGGTTCCGGGAAAAGTACGCTCATGGCGCTTCTTTTGCGTTTGTTCGACCCGACCGAAGGCTCCATTTCGATTGACGGGACCGACTTGCGAAACTACCAGATTGAATCCTTGCGTCGTCACATCGCGATCGCGCTACAAGAGAACGTACTGTTCGGAATGTCCGTGCGCGAAAACATTCGTTACGTAGCACCAGAAGCCAGCGACGCCGAAGTATCCGAAGCCGTTCGAATCGCGGACATGGGCGACTATGTGAGCGGCCTTCCACACGGCCTGGATACCGTTCTGTCAGACCGCGGAGGCAAGTTATCCACGGGCCAACGACAACGTCTCTCCATAGCCAGAGCCGTCGTCCGCGATACACCAATTCTTATCTTGGACGAGCCCACTGCGGCACTCGATGCAGCCACCGAACACCGCGTGATGGAAAATCTTTCCAAGTGGGGATCTTCCCAAGGTCGCGCGATCTTTGTCATTACGCATCGCATCTCCACGATTCGTCGCGCGGAGAACATTCTATATCTCGATAACGGTCGAATCCTTGAAAGCGGGTCCCACGACGCTCTCATGCAGATTGAAAATGGCCGGTATCGCGGATTCGTAGAAACCGAATCGTCACTTCAAAATATACAGAGTCCGAATTAACGGGATGGCCGAAACAGGACCCAGTCGTTTGCCGGACACCGGACTAGACGCGCGCTCAAGCGGGATAGATATCCGCACCGATATTGATTATCGCGAAGCGGCCCAGATCATCGCACGAAGTTTCGAATACATTCGTTTTTTCACGTGGCGATATATCGGCAAGTTCGTTCTCAAGTTGGGTTCCTACGCCCTACCACTTGCGCTGATCCCTTGGCCCGTAAAAATACTAACGGACCACGTCATCCTTGGCATTCCGATTGAAGAAGCGACGGATTATCCAACCTATGTGTGGCCTCTCATTAACGCGCTTCATGGTAGCTCCGTCCTAGAAATCATCTTTTGGTTGGCTGCCATCGGCATCACGCTCGTCGTTCTAATCGGCTCCTACACAACGGGTTACGAAGACGAGACGGAGGCGGGCTTAGCTCAGGGTCACGATTACGCTACTCAAGTCGAAAATAAGATACACGGCGGCTATAGCACGGCTGGAGGAATCTACGGGTATACGGAATTCAAACTCGATATCCGATTGCTGCAATCGCTAAACCATACGCTCCGGGCCCAGCTATTCAGTCGAATCGGTGCCCTGTCAATGACGCAGCTCGAAGACCAGCGGATCGGCGACTCGATTTATCGAGTCATGTACGACGCTCCGCAGATCAACGAAATTTTCTACGAACTCACTCACACCCCCATCATGTCAACCGTCCTCTATTTACAGGCGGTCATTACGGTTCTGAACGCGTACCCCAACAACAGTGAAATTTTTTGGATGACACTCGCCGTCTTCCCCGTTTGGGTGACCCTATCGAGTCTATTTTCCCGACCTGTTCGGCGTCGCGGCCAGGCGGCGAGAGCAGCAGGGGCAATCACGACCAGCACGATTGAAGAAGGGATGGACAATGTCCTGGCTGTCCAAAGTCTAGGCGGCAATGCCAACGAAAAAGAACACTTTGCAGGCGATAGCGGCGAATCGTTTAAACGACATCGAGCCGTCAGCCTGCTGTGGATGTTCATCGGTAGCTTCGGGAGTTTCGTCTCGAGTGCGGTTTACTGGTTATTTCTAGCCTTCATTCTAACCAAGGTGATTGACGGCGACATGACACCGGGCGATCTCGCGGCGCTGCTCGTCTATTTCGGTTATCTCAGAGGACCCATGATGTCGCTCTCAATCCTCTGGGTTCGTTTACAAGATAACGTCGCAGGAATGCGGCGTGTATTCGCCATGATGGACCTCCCGGCGGAAGACGATCTCGGTTCAATCGATTTACCCGCAATCCAAGACGGTGTCTCGATTAAACAAGCCGGTCTCGTTTATCCGGATGGCCGTCGAGCACTCGAAGACGTCTCGCTCGACGCAAAAATCGGGCAAATCGTCGCACTGGTTGGTCCAACGGGAGCGGGGAAAACGAGTCTCGCCTACCTCATCCCCCGCTTTCACGTAGCCAGTGAAGGAGACGTACGCATTGACGGCTACGCGGTCAACCAGCTGACTTTACAAAGTCTGCGTAGTCAGATCACGTACGTTTTCCAAGAAACCCAACTTTTTTCGGATTCGATTCTGGACAATATCCGCTACGGAAAACCGGACGCCACCCTGGAAGAAGTTCAGGCGGCAGCAACGACCGCGGGCATCGATGACTTCATCCAATCCCTTCCAGATGGTTATCAAACCAGGCTTGGGAGTGCAACGAGTAGCAAACTATCCGTTGGTCAAAAGCAGCGTATTTCAATCGCTCGAGGTTTGCTGAGAGACTCTAAAATCTTAATTCTCGATGAGCCTACGTCGGCCCTCGACCCCGAAACCGAACAGTATCTCGTCCGCGCGCTACACGAAGCTGCAAAAAACCGCCTTGTGATTATCATCGCCCATCGTCTCTC
The DNA here is from genome assembly GCA_002715785.1 of Gammaproteobacteria bacterium. GTDB lineage: Bacteria > Pseudomonadota > Gammaproteobacteria > Pseudomonadales > Azotimanducaceae > UBA11889. The sequence goes on from PBAA01000049.1 coordinate 17,876, forward strand.
CACCATCGCTCAGTCGGATCACATCGTTTTTCTCGACGAAGGACGCATACTCGAACAAGGTCCGCCCGCCGAATTGTTGTCAAAGACGGATGGTCACTACCGGCGATTCGTGGAATTGCAAACAACCACATAAGCGTGAACCTAACTACAAGTCAAAGAGATGTGGTCTACAGCCGCGATGGTTCACCTAACCAATCCTCAAGACATTAATTCGCCGAAGCCTCGATGACTCGAAAAATACTAGCCTCGATTCTGTTGACCTTGGCCGCACTAGTCGTCATCGGCGGCGGTTGGGGCTATGCGACCATACGTGACATGAGCGGCGCCGAGTATTGGGAAAAGAGTATAAAAGCCTTCGAAACGAAGGATATCGAATCTCCACCACCGAAAGGTGCGGTCCTCTTTGTTGGGAGTTCAAGCATCGTTTTTTGGCGTTCTTTAGCAGAAGACTTTGCGCCCATTCCGGTCATCAATCGCGGGTTCGGGGGTTCCCAGATGAACCACCTGAACTACTACCGGAATCGCATCGTTCATAAGTACAAGCCAAGGATCATCGTGGTCTATGAAGGTGACAACGACATCGCCGCAGGTCTAACTGCCGGACAGGTACTTGAGGACTATGAAGACTTCATTTCGTACGTTGAGGACACCTTACCCAACGCGAAAGTGTGTTTTATCGC
>PBAA01000046.1 GCA_002715785.1 Gammaproteobacteria bacterium
GCAATATTCGAGGAGTTGGTTACCGCTTAAGAATCCGTCGATTGCTCGTTCTTCGGCACCAACGCCGAGGGTCATGTACGTTGAAATCGCGAAGATCAGTCCTCGGGTTAGCGCCCTCATCCGATTTTTTCTCGAAATTTGTTGTATTGGCCTTTCGAAACAAAGATTCGGTGTGGGCCACTCGAATCGGATTCGGATACGTCCCCCTTCCTCATAAAACTCGAACCGCTAATTCTTCGACTTTGTACGTCAACGTCAACAAAGTAGTACATCTTTTACTTTACTGGTGTCGGATTGCTCATAGATCGGACCTTCTCCAAGAGACAAAACAAAAACGGCGAAGCGCCCTATTGCCGTAAAGAACTATCCAAACTCAAGTCCTTCTAATTCTCCCTCTTCACGCCATTTCGCCAATAATTTATTGAAGACATTGAGGCCGGGCGCATAAGACTCCCCTCCTATCCCGCGACCCGCTGCGACATCTCCCTCATTGTTGTAATACCCAGGTGTACACGCCTCAAAAAACGCCGTATTGCTCACTGCCAATCGACGAATCGTTCCAACCCATTCTGCCTCCGCTTCCGACGTCGGATGAACGTATCGAGCGTCGCGCGACATGACTTCATTCACGATGTATGCGACGTGCTGCGCCTGATCATCAAGAACCGCAGTAAGGTTGACCGAGAACGCATTTTGCGAGAACCCCACCTGAAAGCAGTTCGGAAACCCGTGACTCGAGAAACCATGCAACGTCCGTAATCCATCTGCCCAATAGTCCGAAAGTTTCAAGCCGTTTTGCCCATGAATCTCGTAGCCGGAGCGTCGAGTATATGACGTACCCACCTCAAAACCCGTCGCAAAGATGATGCAATCGACTTCATAGGAAATCCCATTCGCGATGACGGTATTGTCAACAATTCGTTCCACGCCTTGGGACTGACTAGTATCTACAAGGGTCACGTTCCCCCGATCAAAAGTGGCTAAGTATTCATCGTTGAAGGTTGGCCGCTTGCAGAACTGTCGATACCACGGCTTCAACGCCTCGGCGGTTTTAGAATCCGCAACGAATTTATTGACGCGAGCGCGAATGCCATTCATTTTCTTAAAATCAGCCAGTTCCGCCAGGGCGGCGGCTTCTTCCATCGAAATCTGCTCATCCTTGTCTTGAGGCATCATGTTCGCCAGGGTACGGAAGATATCGGTCCATCCATCGTTGACTAGGTCTTCTTCAACCGGACGGCCGATCACCATGTCATTGAAATTTTCTCGACGCGCTCGCTGCCAACCCGGCTTTAAAGATTTTGCCCATTCGGGATCCGTCGGCTTATTACCGCGTATATCGACCGACGAAGGCGTTCTTTGGAACACATAAAGGTGTTTGGCATGGGCCCCGACGTATGGAGCGGCTTGAATCGTGGTGGCGCCGGTACCAATGATAGCGACAACTTTGTCACCCAACTTAGTCAGGTTGCCATTGTGATCACCGCCGGTGTATTCGTAATCCCAACGACTAGTGTGAAACGTGTGACCCTCGAAATCCTCGATCCCGGGAATCGCCGGAAGTTTAGGTCGGTTTAACGGACCAGTTGCCATCACAACAAACCGTGCCTTGAGGGCATCATCTCGGTCCGTCGAAACAATCCACCGTGCAGAATCTTCCACCCATCGCAGTTCCGTCACTTTCGTTTGAAAACAAGCGGCCTCGTAAAGGTCGTACGCTTTAGCGATGCGTTGAGAGTGCTCGAAAATTTCGGGCGCGTAGGAGTATTTCTCCCTCGGCATATAGTCGAGCTCTTCCAGTAGGGGCAAATAACAATACGACTCGATGTCACATTGAGCGCCCGGATACCGGTTCCAATACCAGGTACCACCGAAATCGCCACCCGCCTCAATAATCCGTATATCCTCAATTCCGGCTTCTCGAAATCGCGCGGCAGCGAGCAGTCCACCAAATCCACCGCCTATGATGACGACGTCCACATCGTCCTCTAACGGCTCTCGCGAGAAACCTGGTTCAACGTAGGGGTCATCAACGACGTGTGCAAACTTGCCTTCAACTTCGACGTACTGTTCGTTGGCATCTGGGCGTAGACGTTTGTCGCGTTCCTCTCGATATTTCTCACGAAGAGCGTCTGGATCAAATCCTAGGTTTGAATATTTACGCGGCAGTACCGTGCTCATTCTCGTTTACCCCCAATGTTGGACCTGCTACCTGCAAGGCTTAAATATCGCTTGCAAGTGCTTCTTGTTCAACCTCATTCCTCAACGAAACGTTCTGCGAAACACAGACGATGTTCTCAACCTCACTCTGAACAACGTCACTGTTCGCAGAATGCCCGATGCCTTTGCCCCTACCTCAAACGCCAATCGAAGATTTTGCTAGTCCCGTTTGCCCTAAACTCAACGTCTTAAAATTCATGTCACCGACGAAGAAACGACCTTTCCCCGAGTTCGTTACTGGTCCAGACAACCCGTATTTTTTACCCCACGTTTGACGAGGATCACTCCATCACGTGCGCCAGACCGTCCGAATTCGTTTCAAAACAACATCTCCGCTTTCGTATTACCGACGTACCCGCCTATTTTTCTTATATACATCAATAGGTTATACTCACACTTCGCTATTCAAGAAACTTTTCGTCCGACCAGGCTCAGCCGAAACCCCGGCAGACATTCAAAGTCACCAGTGAACACCTAGGTACGCGATCATGACTTGTCTCAACGGTTGTTTGTTTATTAGAAAAATTCTTTGCTCCGTGACAGGTTGGTTTGGCGTCGAACAAAGCTCTCTGGCTCAACCCTCTGGTTCGCTCGTAATTACTAGAATTTCTTGCCTGATCTGCCTGGTTTTGACTGTCGACACGGCAGGAGAACCGGTTGCCTACGATTACACCTATATCGAAGGCCACTACGTCCACGGCGATAAAGAGGGTTTACGAGGCCGCGCGTCTATCTCTCTACCTGCATCTCTCTATCTCTACGGAGAAGCGGACGCAATCGATGTTAACGGTGAACACCAAGAGCTGAAGCTATCCGATTATCAATTTGGTGTTGGTTTCCATATCAATGCCGAACGTTTGGCGAGTAAATCCTCGTATCTCAGTGCTCTCAAAATACTGCCCTTGGACGGAGTCGACATTTTCGTGGAGGCCGGCCCTCGGAATTGGGATTTCGAGTCGAACAACAAAAGTCGAAGCGGTAGCGACATAGCGGCAAAAATCGGTTGGCGTTTCGGTAATCCATACAGCTGGGAATGCGTCGTCGCCGCGGGAATCCAACGACATGCGAAAATGTCGCGAACGATAGACCAAGACACACTTACACAACTTGCCACATCCGACGCCGACGCCGACGTCGATGACTACATCAAGTTCACCGGCTCAACCGAGGCCATTTACGGCTTTAAATTCTTGTGGAACCTCCGTAAGGCTTCTTTAGTCGTTGGCGTTGAAGGCAGTTCTTGGAACACCCACGGTTTTACTGTCGGTCTGCGATTAACGCCGTAACTTCGAGTATTCGCCTACCTTAGTTCTTCTCTGCGGCGCTGTTGATTCAATCCATGCCGTCTATTTTTCTCTGCAGTCGGCGCATCCCGTGCAACCAACGCTCTAGATCATTCGTTTTACGCTCCATCCATGTTTGAGCAATTTCGTCCGTCAAAATAAGGAATCGTTCATCGCGAATCGATTGAACAACCATGTCGGCGACTTCTTCGGGCTCTTTTACAGGACCTGCCGCAGCACGGGCAAACGGGGAATCTCCGCCGCCGAGCATTGGTGTATTCACGCCGAGAGGCGCTAACAGTGACGTCCTGATACCGCGATCGTGGTACGTGATCGACAACCACTCGGCGAGACCGACCACCGCGTGTTTAGTCGTGGCATACGTTAGATTTCCCTGAGAAGTAAGGATACCCGCCATCGAGGCCGTGTGGACGAGATAGCCCTCACCCCTTGCCAACATCGAAGGTAGCACCGCACGCACCGCATAGAGGTGACCCATTACGTTAATTTGCCATTGTTGCTGCCAGGTTTCGACGGGTGTCGAAATTGGATCACCTCCAGTTGCTACGGCCGCGTTGCTAAAAAAAATATCGATCTCCCCAAACTCTCTTTCACACGTTTGGACGAGAGCGCAAACGTCGTCTTCCTCTCCCACATCGCACCGAACCGCAATACCGCCAATCACATCCGCAACTGCTTGCGCACCCTCACCGTTGATGTCCGCAACCGCGACCTTCGCCCCCTCCGCAGAAAACGCACGCGCGCACGCTGCGCCAATACCGCTCGCGCCTCCTGTTACCACAACCGAGCGCCCTCGCAAGTCCATAGCGTATCCTTCCGACTCAAAGACCTAACTTAGCCGATATTGCACGCTTTGCCGATGTTCTCCCGGAAACAACCCGACGAAATTTACACGTCAAGATGTCTACTTTTGACTACTATGTTGGCGACGCAGTCCGATAGCGAGTAAGTGTTCATGCAAGAGGAAGATCCCCTTTTTGCAGGGCTTAAGGTATTAGATGTCGGTTCGTGGATAGCAGGTCCTGTTTCGGCAACCATTCTGGCCGACTTTGGCGCCGACGTAATCAAAGTCGAAATCCCGGGTTCGGGAGACGCCTATCGAGGACTCGCAACAGCACCCGGAACTCCAAAAGCCGAAATTAACTACACCTGGGTTCAAGACGCGCGTAACAAACGTTCGATCACACTAAATCTAAAAACAGAGACGGGCAAAACGATCCTTCGCCAATTAGCTAGCGACTGTGACGTCTACGTCACTAATCATCCTTTACATATGCGGCGCGATTTGGGCCTTACCTACGACGACATAAAAACCATCAACCCGAGGGTAATTTATGCGTCGCTTACCGCCTATGGTGAAAAGGGGCCCGAACGCGATCGTGAGGGATTTGATCTCGTCGCCTATTGGGCCCGCAGCGGGTTGATGGATGCCGTTCGATCGCCCGGTTCACTTCCGGCCCAGTCACTTCCGGGGATGGGTGATCATCCAACCGCCGTTGCGCTTTACGCCGCAATAGTGACCGCGCTGTTACGCCGCGAACGAACCGGCAAAGGAAGCATGGTTCATACGTCGTTAATTGCCAACGGCGTGTGGTCTGCTTCGTGCATCGCGTCAGCCGTATTCGCCAATGGTGACTTCTCCAACTACCCTAGTGTGGCCGCGCGACACTTTACCCGCGAGCTGTACGAAACCGCAGACAATCGCTTTCTACAATTCACCATGGTCCGTTCCGATCAAGAGATCACCGCCTTTTTCGATGTCCTTGAGGCTACGCATCTCCTCCAGGATCCGCGGTTCAATTCGAGACGAGCCCGCGTTGCCTCGGGCGGAGCGCTAGCGCACGAATTACGACCGCTGCTTGGACGCCATGACGCAGACCACTGGATCTCAGTTTTTAACCATGCAGCCGTACCTGTTTCACTGGTCGGAACCCTCGCGGATCTGATCCAAGACCCGCAGCTGAAAACAAACAACATTATTAAGACACCCGAAGAAGATGTTGGTACGCAATGGGTGATCAATCACCCACTCAACATCGATGGATTACCGATACAAGGTGTAAAAAAGGCTCCTGGCATTGGAGAACACACCGACGAAATCCTCCACGATCTCGGCTACCGGGATGATGAAATCGAGAACTTACGCGCAGAGGGGGCCGTTTAAACCCTTATTCAGTTGGGCTGATCGCTTCGTTTCGCTTCTAACTTTCGGACTCGAAAAATCGCCGTGTGCTGAACGCGGGCAACCGCTCTATCAGCAGCATCCCGGATCTCGGTGTCATTAACGATGTAGTGGTGTCCTTTCCGCTCGTACGCATCGCGACAAATCCCCGCTACACGATAAGTTTGACCAACCCGCCCCTCGCGGAGGTGTTGTATGCGACTTTCCGTATGAATTGAAGGTCCATAGTTATAGGAATGATGTAACCAATGGATCGGCTGTTCAGCTATCCACGCAGGGTGAATCGAAGCGTCCGATCCGTAAAAACAATCCAAGGTTTCCACTTGTTTATCCCGCGCATACGCTCCCGCATCCGCCACGGACAAATGGACCTCACGAGTCCTCAATTCCTCCCCCACCGGCACATCCTCGAGGACAAGATCCGGTAGGGGATCCGCTATCGACTCAGGCGGCCTTCGACTAGGGACCCCTATATCTCCTAACCAAGGGGCTTCGCCTCTCCCGATTTCACCAGAAAAACAGCATACCTCGTCAATATCCCGACGAACCTCGAAAGACCCATCATCGTCAAGAACAACCACCAGATCATCGCCTGGATAAACGGGTTGGCGAAACCGAACATGGGCCCAACCAAAATCTAGCCACTGGTTTCCCAATGTCTCAACAAAGAGCGACGCAGCCCAACCATACGCGGTCGCTCCTCCAACGAGTGCACCTTGAAAACCATAATCCTTAGCCCCTGATGTCGAATGAATTGCGTTAGATTTCTCCGCATCCGGATTTTTCATGAAAGCCTGGAGATGGTGACGGTGGCTAGGCATCGGCGTCCACCTAGCGTATCCGGAATCCGCTGATCGGAAAACGATACCCGCGCGATTCAACAAGAGCGTCGCGCGCCCGTAATTGTGGGCATTCGTACAAATCATCCACGGATTGGACCAACGCGAAGGTGAGATGGTGTTTTTCCGCTGCGGTAAACCACTCTTTGGCACTTCGCGAACGAAAGGCTTTCACCATAAGCTCTGAATATTCCTCCCAATTCTGCATACGCCCTTCAGCGGTCTGAAACTCAGTGTCCGCGAGGCGCGGTTCTCCAGTCAACTTCGCCACACCTTTCATCGGCACATTCATAACGGCGCCCGGCGCGCAGTAGAGGTGGCCCTCGCGGGTTGGCACCATTCTGAGCGCATGTTTGACCCTCCCTTCGCGTCTGGCGACCTCGCCGGTCGCCGCATATCGCCCGACTTGGCTTTGAATGAAGCCAGTCAGCACATCCGAAATCACGAAATCGATGAAGCGACTGCATCGATCGCTTCGACTCTCGATATACGCTGCCATGATCAGAGACGCGGCGGCAACTCCACCGGTCATTTCCGCCGCCCAGGGCGGTAAACGTTGCGGCGGTTGATCATATTCACCCGTTAGACTCATAAATCCGCTCTTCGCCTGGACCGAATCTTCATCCCAAGCCGACCGTGAGTTCATCCCAAAACCACTTAGTACCGCGACGACCGAAGGCCCCTCGACATCGGCTAGCGACGCATCACCGATCACAATGTCAGATGACTCGACAAGGCTTTCGAGCGAGTCATCAACGATTTTCTTGCCATGGTCCAAGAACGCATCCCCACCGCCATTCGAATCACCCCAGCGGTACTCCGTACTTCGCTTGCCAATTCGCCTAACATCCCAACCCAAATCCACAAATTGCCTTGCGGCTGCCGCCACAGCAACGGAACCTGCCACCTCTAATACCCGATGTCCCGGGGATCGTTGCACTTTTTTTCCACGGGACCACGGCGGTTTCGATTCGATCGCTGCAAACCGTTCCCAGTTGCCCTCGTGTTGATCAACTCTGCTAAGGAGTCCTCGCTCGACGGCAAGGGGTGGGTCAGGGTCTGGTTTAGTCCCGAAGCGCAAATCCTTTTGGCCGATGACCCCGTCAGCGATAAACTCGTCGATGGCAGCCGGTTCATACCCAGCAATTTCAGTCAGGATTTCTTGATTGTGCTGCCCGATGGTCGTGGCGGTCCAAACCGAGTCGACGCCCCCACCCCACACTGGTCCCGCAGTCACTTCTGTTCCCGCAACTACAAAGCACCCACGACGCCAACGATCGGGGTCTCGAACAACTTCAGCAACATCGGCGACATCGATATCGGCGCTGGCGACGGGGACAGGCCGTTTCGCGCCCTTTGATCGCTCGGCAACCACCGTCCCAATATGGGCAATGCCCGTCTCGTACAACGAGACCTCCACGTGCTGAGGACCTGGTTTCTCACGCCGTTGTTCTATCGCCCCGAGCAACGCGATCAAGAGATATAACCCACAGACATGATCCGCATATGTGATAGTGCCGGGTCTTCCTGGAGTATTGGAACCCGGCTCTCCGATCATGCTGTTCTGCCCGGACATAGCTTCCGCACCAGGCCCAAATAACGGTCTATCTTTCCACGGGCCTGTGGTCCCAAATCCAGTCACCGAACAATAGATCACGCGCTCGTTTAACTCCCGAATTTGGTCAAAATCGATTTGGAATTGACGCATGACCCGTGGAGTAAAATTGTGCGCGACTACGTCAACATTTGCCGCAATGGCGCGGAAAATATCTCGACCTCCTGCTTTTGAAAGATCTAACCCCACGCTCTTTTTGTTACGAAAATAATGGATGTCCTGAAGGGGTGGGGCGCCTCGGGCATGAGACTGAATACGGATCACTTCCGCTCCTAAATCCGCAAGGTGCCGAGTTGCAAACGGAAGCGCCGCCGCCTGCTCCATCGAAAGAACGCGTATACCAGCTAAAGGCTTCACAATCCGCAATAAACCTGTATGAATTCGACGAACGAGTCATTTAGCGAGTCGGATACATCCCTCAATTCATAACGCCGAGCGGGCTGACCGGTAAAGCGAACTAGGTCCGTATTCAACATGTCATTTTCGTTTCTTCGTTTGATCCAATCTACCCTTCGCGGACCGAGGTCCACCAAATCCCCATCGTTTCCCTCGGTATTCATTCCGATGGACTAGGGTGTACGACCGTCAACGATCATTTACGACGGTCGCCTGTGACAACGCCGTGAAACGTTACCACTCTCATCGAACCTCGCGTACCTGCGCTGACTGTTAATAACCCCGATCAATCTTCGAAGCGATTTATTTTTATAATGGTCTGAATCAATAAATCCAGGACCTCGATGAAATACCTACATACGATGGTACGCGTTACCGATATAGACACTTCGATTGATTTTTACTGCAACAAACTCGGCCTTGAGGAACTGCGTCGTATCGACAACGAAGCCGGCCGGTTCACACTCGTATTTCTCGCCGCACCGGGCGATTCAGATGCACAGGTCGAATTAACTCATAACTGGGACCCAGAACCCTTGAGTGCGGGTCGTAATTTTGGGCATCTCGCCTATAGCGTCGAAAACATCTACGCGACGTGCCAACGGTTGATGGACGGTGGCGTCGTTATCAACCGTCCTCCCAGAGACGGTTACATGGCTTTCGTTCAATCACCTGACAATGTCTCAATTGAAATTCTGCAGCAAGGCCAACCACTCGCCCAACAAGAACCATGGCAATCAATGTCCAACACGGGCGAATGGTAAAGACAATCTCGGAAATGGGGGACGAGCCCAACAAGTGGCGGGCAATCGCCTCTATCTCTCACACCACTAGAACCGGTTGAGCTCTGTTATTCTGTCCAACCATTTTGCGTATCGCGGTCGTATCTTATGGCGTTGTCATTAGGAGTCCACATCGGACAACAAAATCTGTCCATGGATGAACTCCGCGTACTCTGGCGTAGGCTCGATGATGCCGGCGTCGACTGGATTTCTATTTGGGATCACCTCTACGAGGCACCCTATCAGGGGGGTAACGAGCCGCATTTCGAAGCATTGACGACGCTGGCAACGCTGGCTGCTGATACTCAACACGCCCGCATCGGATGCCTCGTGTTTTGCGTCGGTTATCGAAACCCAGCCTTGCTCGCCAAGGCAGCCACAACCCTCGATCACATCAGTAATGGACGTTTTGAGTTGGGTCTAGGTGCAGGATGGCACATATGGGAAGCCGTCGCCCACGGGTATCCGTTCCCGGACATTGGGACCCGCTTGGACATGCTCGAAGAAGGGGTTGAGATCATTAGTCAAATGCTGACTCAAGAACGAACGAGTTACTCGGGAAGACATTACCAAGTCGACGAGGTGAGTTGTTTTCCGAGACCCCAACAATCGAAACTTCCGATATGGATTGGCGGCAGGGGCGAAAAACGCACCCTCGAACTCGTTGCCCGATACGCGGATGGGTGGAATGCAGCCTACGTTAGCCCCGAAGAATTTAAGCACTTGAACGAAGTGCTGGAAGAGTGGTGCTCAACGAGCGGAAGAAATTCTTCTGAAATTAAGCGCGGCGTCAACGTGGCCTTCGCAATGGGTATCGATCAATCCAGCGTCGCCCTACAACAAAAAGCGATGAACGATTCCTGGGGGAATACTGCAGCTAACATCAGCGAAGGGGCACTAATGTGTACACCTGACGCTGCATCCGAAAGAATTATCGAATATGTGGAAAGCGGAGTGGACGAACTCAACATCGCCCTACGCGCTCCTTGGGATGATGCAGCTCTTGAGGTTTATCTTGAAGACGTCGTTCCGACGATTAGAAAAGCGACGGCATAACAACTGTTTCTCAATCCACGGCCGCTAACGCGCACACCGTTATACGTCTTCAATTAACTCGGAATAAGCGATGAGACGGCAGGCTTCTTCGTAGTGAAGTTTCTCGATCAGCTGTCCGTTCATAACCGCAACGCCCTTCCCTGCCGACAACGCCTCGGCCCATATTTCCGTTATCTGTTTCGCACGAAGTAGCACGTCCTCGTCTACTCCGAAAATTCGGTTTGCGGTCGCAATCTGGGATGGGTGGATCAGGCACTTTCCGTCGAACCCCAAGCTACGGCCCTGCTCGCAGACCTTTTCCAACGAATTGTTATTCTCAAGGTCAAGGTGGACGCCGTCGAGAATGTCGCGCTGTTCCGACCGCGCCGCATTTACACACCTCGAAAGTGCATAAAGAACACTGTCGCGATTGTCCGTGTGTTGGGCCCTTAAGTCGGCGACCAAGTCGCTCGTACCCATGACTAATACATCCGCAGGTGATTCCGCGATTTTCTCGACGTTGGTAACTCCACGAGGCGTTTCTATCATGACCCAAACGTTCTTTTTCGGACCATCCAATGCATCAAGACGCCGGCGTATCTCATAGACCTGCTCAGCTCGCTCCACCTTCGGAAAAAGAAGGCCGTCAACGTCAGTCGTTACCATTGTTTCGACGTCGTCGTGACACCAGGGCGTTTCGATCCCGTTACAACGAACCACAAGTTCCCGATTCCCGTAACCGCCCTGCTCTATGACCTCCCGAACTAGTCCTCGAGCATGAATTTTTGAGTCGGGCGCCACCGCATCTTCTAAATCGAAAATAATGACGTCACACCTCAAAGAACGAGCCTTTTGCATCGCACGCTCATTAATCCCCGGCATGAACAAAGCCGACCGACGCGGTCTCATAGACAGAGTCTCCTTACCTCGGCTATACCCACGAAAGCACGGTTTCGCGTAGAGTTCTTCGCCCGTAGATTCCATCGCAATACACGGCCATTAGCTGTATTGACAGATCTCAACTGGCGTCTGGAAACAGGCGGACGTGACCCCGATGAGTTACCCCAATCACGGGCAACTTCCCCAGCTTGACCGATCTTGGACCGAGGTCGTATCGCTCCATCAACGTTCAAATCGAGGCAGACCTTCATCCAGTTGTACGCCAAACGTATTCAGAGCCATCGCAAGCATCGTGTATTGCCCCACCGTAAAAACGACATCCATCACCTGTCGAGTATCGAAGTGCTCGGCAAGTTTTCGCCATACGTCAGCTGACAACATTTGGTCCCGCACCAGTTCGTCCGCGGCGTCGCAAAGAAGTTTTTCGAGTTCCCCCAGACCATCACCGTTGCTTCCAATCGCCCGTATCTCGTCGTCATTTATGCCGGCTTCGCGAGCGATTACGACATGTTGCCCCCACTCGTATTCCGCGCTGACAAGCTTTGCGGTCCGGAGAATTAATATCTCCCGCTCCCTAACCTCGATCGTCGACTTACCAAGGACATGGTTCGCGAACACGAGCCAACGACGAAACAAGTCTGGGTGATGAATTAATGTTCCGAATACATTGAATACTCGACCACCAGTTACAAAGGGCTGCATAAGATCCCTCTGTGCCTGACTCCAATCAGATTCGGGTACTGGTGCGATCCGTGGTTCCGACAAGCGCATTTTTTACCTCGCTCAAAATGAAATAATTTTGTGATCTATTTTGCACGACATACTTCCGTTCAGAAGCGCCGGGTTTCGTACGCAACTATCAAGACGTACTATCCCCGACAATACATTCTAAACACAGGGCTCCCTCATGGCCTTTCGCGCGATCGAAGACACTCATTTCGGCGTCTCCATGTTCCCAACCGATTACTCGATTCAACCCGTGGAACTCGCAATTGCGGTCGAGGAAAGGGGCCTGGACAGTTTATTTTTTCCAGAACACACACACATCCCCGCAAGTCGCAAATCGCCCTTCCCCGGAGGAGGCGACCTGCCTAAACAGTACTGGCACAGCCACGACCCATTCGTCGCGTTAGGAGCTGCGGCTGCCGTAACCGAGCGTATTCTTTTGGGGACCGGAATATGCCTAATCATCGAACGTGATCCAATTACCACGGCCAAGGAAATCGCCTCACTCGATATGATTTCGAAAGGCCGAAGCATCATCGGTATTGGTGCCGGTTGGAATCGCGAGGAAATGGAAAATCATGGTGCAAATTTTTCGCGCCGCTGGGCCATTGTCCGAGAAAAGGTATTGGCCATGCGGGAAATTTGGACGAAGGAGGAAGCTGAATTTCACGGCGAGCACGTCGATTTCGACCCGATTTGGTCGTACCCCAAACCTATACAGGATAATGGTCCGCCGATTTGGATCGGAGCGAACTCAAAGTGGGTCTTCGATCGTATCGCCGATTACGCTGACGGCTGGATGCCTATCGGAGGTTTAGGGTCTGGAAACATGGACCGTCTACGCGACGCATTCGAAACCCACGGCAGAAAAGTCGAGGACCTCGATTTAGCACTGTTCGGCAGCCCGATGGATGCAGATCATGCACGCGGCAGGATCGAACAGGGCTTCGACCATCTGATCTTCAACTTGCCATCGGAGGCGGCTGATGAGGTTCTGCCTATCCTCGATCGTTGCGCGGAGGTCGTAAAGGCAATTCGCGATTAAACGAAGCACCGTCCACCTACGTCCAAAGAGCAAGGGTCCAAATTGCGCCAGCCTTGAGCCATGGCGTTAAAGAACCTACTCATCGTTTATCACTCTAAGACGGGAAAGACCCAACGACTCGCCGACGCGGTATACGCAGGCGCAAATGACAAGTCGTTCGAGACGATTTCCGTCACCATGAAAACTGCCAGCGAAGCGGGCCCTAGCGATATTATCGAGTCGGATGGTTTACTGCTCGGCACGCCCGAAAACTTTGGCTATATGTCCGGCGCCATGAAGGACTTCCTCGACCGAACTTTCTACGAGGTCGAAGGGAAAATCCAATCACTGCCATACTCAACGTTCATCAGCGCGGGAAACGATGGCAGCGGTGCATTACGAGCGATCAGAAGAATCGCCAATGGCTATCCATTTCAGGAAGTCCAGGAGCCAGTGGTAGTCGTAGGCGATCCAACACCCGACGATCTCATTAGATGTAAAGAGTTGGGCATGGCGCTTGGCGCAGGTATTGACGCCGATATTTTTTGAGTCAAGAGCTGACACTCAACGGGTAGCCCGCGAGGATATCTCGATTTAATTCACGTCGGGCCCACACGTATCCTAATAGCCCGACCAGGACGTTGCTCACTGCGATCGCGACAAAAACACCGCGATACGCCATGAAGAAGTTGAGAACTAACGCAAGGGGTATCTGCACGACGACCATACGAAGTATGGAAATCACTAATGATGGCATCGGTTGGCCTAACGCCACAAAATAACTAGTAGCCATCATCGTAACGCCGAAAAAACCGAACGTGATGGGAACAATCAACATAAATTCATATGCTGCTCTGATCACATCCGTGTCATCGACCATGGCGCCCACAATCGAGTTCCCGAACAGCGCCAAGACTGCAAAGGCCAACAATCCCCATACCATCGAAAACCGATATGAAATTGATAGCGCTATCCGTATACGCTCATTTTTTCTAGCGCCATAATTCTGACCAACGAATGGGCCGATACTGGACGAAAGAGCCATGAGTACCATGGTTGCCAACGACTCAATTCGGGTCGCAACACCAAACGCCGCAACAATCGCGTGCCCGTGGGCCGCTAGAAGCGCCATCAGAACACTCATGGATACAGGCCCAATCAAGCTCGAGGCTATCGACGGAACCCCGATTCGCAATACCTCGGTCCAAGATCGAAGCATCTTTTGTAGAGAACCCGGACGTCCAAAGAGTCCGAATCGACGGAAAACAATGAGCGCGTAAATAGAAGGTGCCGCACGCGAAATGATGAATGCCCACGCTGAACCGTCCACTCCGAGGCCATCCATATCGGCAAAACCGAATATCAATGCCGGCGCAATCAACACTTGGAATACCGCGCCGGAAGTCATGATGATCCCAGGCGTGCGTGCGTCGCCGAGCGCTCGCAGCATCATGCCCCCGACCATGGGTATCGCAAACAACGGCAGCCCAACGAACCATATGCGTACATATGCAACGGTAGTGGGCAGGATCTCCTCGCTCGCTCCTTGCCATCTAAAAAGCACGGGCGCGTACACGTATCCCAGAATCGAGATCACAACGATTAAGAGCAACACTAAGATCAACGTGTGAGCGCCGATGAGCAGGCATCGTTCTCGGTCACCGCTACCAAGGATGCGCGACATAATTGAAGTCGCACCTACCCCTAGTCCCATGGAAACGCTCGATACGGCCATCACTAGCGGAAACGTAAAGCTAACGGCGGCAAGTTCTGCGGTCCCAATCCAACCGATATAGACCGTGTCGATCATCGACGCGACAATCATCGATGAAATACCCAGAAACATCGGCGCGGTCAGACGACTTAGATGACGGGCGACTGACCCGGAGGTGAGATCAAAGACGGGCACGGCTGACTTCCCTTTGCGGAGACCACGGAGCGAGATATGTCCGCGGTCCGCTCAGCCACCATCATACCACTGCGAAGAATCACGCAAAAAACCTCATCGCGAACGAAGCTCGGGGTATATTAGGTATCGCAATTTCGGAACTTAGTTTTGACCGATCGCACGGCCCATATACTCCAGAACATCACTGCGATTTCGCCAGACGATTGGAATCACTGTGCCAATCCGGCCGGCGACGAGTACAACCCATTTCTAGACCACCGTTTCCTTCGCGCGCTGGAAGAAAGCGGCAGCGCCGCAGCAGAAACCGGCTGGCAACCATTTCACCTCTGCCTAAAAGAAGCAAAAACCACGGTCGGCGTTGTACCCATTTACCTCAAATCACACTCAAGAGGGGAATACGTTTTCGATTCGGGCTGGGCGGACGCGTTCTACCGAGCAGGCGGAGACTATTACCCCAAAATGCAGGTCAGCGTTCCGTTTACTCCAGCTACTGGGCGCCGACTACTCGTGAGCGATTCGCCAAAACGCGATCAAATCGAAGAACAGCTTTTGCATTCCCTTGTCCAAGTCGCAAAACAGATCAAAGTCAGCTCACTACACCTGACTTTCCTGCCTAAAGCGCAATGGGACCGGGCAGGCAAATTTGGGATGCTGCAACGGATGGATACTCAGTTCCATTGGCGCAACAACGGTTACGACACGTTCGAAAAGTTCCTTGAAGATCTTTCCTCGAAGAAACGCAAAAACATTCGTCGAGAACGCCGCGGCGCTGTCGCTAACGACATTACGATCGAGTGGATCACCGGCAGTGATCTAAAAGAAAGTCATTGGGATGCGTTTTACGAGTTTTACATCGATACCAGCAATCGCAAATGGGGGACCACCTATCTCACCCGTTCCTTTTTTAGCTTGATTTCAGAACTCATGCCCGAACAAACACTACTCATCCTGTGTAAAAGAAACGGTCGGTACATTGCCGGGGCAATTAACTTTATCGGTGAAAAAACGCTATTTGGGCGAAACTGGGGCTGCAGAGAAGACCACCGATTTCTCCATTTCGAAACCTGTTATTACCAAGCCATCGAGTTCGCAATCGCAAACCAGCTTGAGTCGGTGGAAGCTGGAGCCCAAGGATCACATAAAATCGCTCGCGGCTATCTTGCACGGCCCACGTACTCGGCTCACTGGGTTCGAGACGCCGGATTTCGTGAAGCCATCGCCCAATTCCTC
This sequence comes from Gammaproteobacteria bacterium, assembly GCA_002715785.1. GTDB lineage: Bacteria > Pseudomonadota > Gammaproteobacteria > Pseudomonadales > Azotimanducaceae > UBA11889. The sequence goes on from PBAA01000046.1 coordinate 16,163, forward strand.
AACGACGAACGGAGATATGTTGAACAGGACATTGAGTGGGTTGAATCACACACGCCATTTCGGACCGATGTCGACCTGGAGAGTTTTCAACACCGCCTTAAGCTCGATCAACTAGGCAACTAATCCCACGCGAGCAAAACTCGGACGTAAAAAGCTCGTCTCCTTCAAACTCATCGACCCTCGTAGTGAATAGATACCGGAAAGTTGCACTTAAACCGCGGTTTTCGCCCAGACTGCGCATCAGAACCGTTTCTATTCCTTTATGATAATGGAGGTTCCTTGGTCCGAGTTGCACATGCACCGCCACTCCGTAAAAGATGTACTCGAAGACGAAGTCGGACTCGATAATCACGTCCAAATAAACGGTTGGGTTCGCTCGCGGCGGACGTCAAAAGGGGGATTTTCATTCCTCAGTATTCACGACGGTTCGTGTTTTGACGCCTTACAAGTAGTTGCCGATCAGACTCTGCCTAACTATGAATCAATTACTGAAATTGCGACGGGGACCGCAGTGTGCGTCTCCGGAAAAATTGTGCAGTCCCAAGGTCAAGGGCAGGCCCATGAACTTCGGGCTGAACACGTCGAAATTATTGGGATTGTCGACGATCCCGAGTCGTATCCGATCGCAAAAAAGCACCACAGCTTCGAATATCTGCGGTCAGTGGCTCATTTAAGACCAAGAACCAACACTTTCGGAGCAATCGCGAGGGTAAGAAATGCCGTTGCCCAAGCGGTGCACAGCTATTTCGCCGATAACGGATTTGTTTGGATAAATACCCCCATTATTACGGCAAGTGACTGCGAAGGCGCAGGCGAACTTTTCCGTGTAAGCACGTTGGATCTCGCCAACGGGAGTGCGGACAACTTTGACGAGGACTTCTTTGGTCGAGAAACATTTCTGACAGTTTCCGGACAACTTAATGTTGAGCCCTACTGTCTATCACTAAGCAAGGTCTATACATTCGGCCCAACCTTCCGAGCAGAAAATTCCAACACGTCGCGCCATCTAGCTGAATTCTGGATGATCGAGCCCGAGATCGCGTTTGCTGATCTTCACGCCAACGCAGATCTTGCTGAAGACTTCCTCAAAACAATCTCTCTTCGAGTCCTCGAACGCGCACCTGAGGACATGCGATTTTTTGTGGACAGAATCGATAGCACTGCCATAGAGCGCCTGGAAAACGTTATAGCAAGCAAATTCGAACGTATGGAGTACACCGACGCAATCAAGATTCTTGAACAATCTGGCGAGACATTTGAACACCCCGTGCGTTGGGGTCTTGACTTGCAGTCTGAACACGAGCGATTTATTACGGAAAAGCACGTCGGCGGGCCCGTCGTCGTGATCAATTACCCAAAAGAAATTAAAGCCTTCTACATGCGCTCTAACGACGATGAAAAAACTGTTGCTGCCATGGACGTTTTGGTCCCTGGCGTCGGAGAAATCATCGGCGGCAGTCAACGAGAGGAACGGCTCGACAAGCTCGATGAACGAATGGATGCGGCCATGAAAGAAGAGCTGTGGTGGTATCGCGACCTAAGACGATATGGTTCGGTTCCCCACGCCGGTTTCGGTCTAGGCCTCGAACGTCTTGTTCTTTACATAACCGGCATGGAAAATATACGCGACGTAATCCCGTATCCACGCGCGCCACGTAACGCCTCATTCTAAGCTGAATAACTCCAATAACATTGGTCGTCGCGTTTGTGGGCGGCCTCAAATTGACACTGCACTCTCTGCATTTTCAGAGTATTTAAGAACCGACCGTGAATTAATCTAGCAATTCGATTGCCCGATGGATCAACGGTTCCATCGACAGTCGTGTCTGTTCCCACGATGGATCAACACGTTTTCCGCGCCGATGTAAGCTGAGATTGAACCCTGTGATGATTGCAAACTTGTACGCCGCTAGAGCCCGAAACCAATTGAGATCCGGTAACGGGTCGCCATATGCCTCAACGTAAAGATCCACCAGGATCTCCGGTTCGAGAAATACCGGGCGACCAGCCCCCTCGCCGCCCCAAGCTTTTCGATCACTAAACGTACAAATCCAGCCAACGTCGTTAAGTGTGGCGCCAATTCCCGTGAGTTCCCAATCGATCACAGCAAGCAGCTTGCCTTCAACCGAGCAAAATAAGTTGGATGTTTGGAAATCCCCATGAAATATTCCCACGGGTGCTTCCTTGGGCAACGTCTTAAGCAGTTGCTCCCGGCACTCAGGGACCCTGGCCAACAACTCCCGATCTGCAGCTCGCTCGTAGAACCGGTCCCAGCGCTCAACATCCTCGACGAAGGGAACCGCATTGCCAAGATAGGGTGTCTTCATAGGATCGATTGTGTGGATCTTAGCCAGTGCCGACATCACCTGACGAGCAAGTTCAAGCTTCTGTTTCTCGCTTAGTTTCTCGACCCACTCGCCTGGTCCGATCCGCATCACGTCGCCGTCGAGGCGTGGGACAACGAAATAGGGGCTCCCAAACCACTCGAGATCGCTGCCAGACCACTTGACCGTGCAGTGTGGGACATCTGTCCCATCCAGAGCTGTTAGGACTTCAACCTGTCTAAGTACATCCGCAGTTCCGCGCCAATTGACGTTGGGGGGAGGTAGCCGAATAAACCAAGATTCAGTCCCATTTGACGTTCGGACACTGAATCCATAAGCGAAGCCCGCATGGCCCGGCATGTGGTGCACGTCAAAAACTTCAGCGTCCGAGGTTTGATACTTCGCCGCACAGAACGGGCCAAGACAATGCGCCAGCTCGTCAAGATCCATCTCTAGACGGCAGCCGGCCCGGGAAACTGGTCGCGAAGCACACGTTTTAGAATTTTGCCACTTGGGTTACGTGGGATCTCGTCTACAAAGACGACTCCTTTGGGCATCTTGAACCCGGCAAGTTTGCCGTTACAAAAATCCAAAACATCGCCTTGACTCAGTTCCTCATTGGTACGTACGACGATCGCAAACGGTGATTCACCCCACGTTTCACTTGGCTGTCCAATGATCGCGGCCTCTGAGATATCGTCGTGTGTCTGTAGGAGGTTTTCGATTTCCGCCGGATACACGTTTTCTCCACCAGAAATAATCATGTCTTTAATACGATCCTGAATGTATACGAACCCTTCGCCGTCCATGCGAGCCACATCTCCGGTGTGCAACCAACCATCGACGATTGTCTCGGCGGTAGCATCGGGGCGATTCCAGTACTCACGCATAATGTGCTGACCTCTGACCAGCACTTCCCCAGCTTCATCGCTAGCACACAGCGACCCATCTGGGCGAACAATGGAAACATCCGTATGAAAAAAGGCTTTTCCGGTTGAGCCGATCCGTTTGAGGGCATTCTCAGCATCAATTAGGCATGCCGGCCCGCACGATTCAGTTAATCCATACACCTGGTGAATCTCGATCCCCAGGCCAGCGTACGCCTCAATCAAGGATTCAGGTACCGGTGCCGCGCCCGATAGACACCACCGCCACCGCGAAAAGTCGTAGCGTTCGAGTTCCGGCACCTGAAGCATAAAATTCAACATCGCGGGTACACACAATCCGGTTGTCACTTTCTCCGAATCGACGAGTTCCCAGGCCCGAACTGGGTCGAAACTACGCATAACGACGCTCGTGGTGCCGCGGTACACATTCACGGTGAGGGGCGTGAGTGCACCGACGTGGAACATCGGCAGCGGTGACAGAAATCGATCATTCTCTTGATAATAGGTAGTCCCAGCGATCGTTAATGCGCCCCATGTCGAGGTCTCATGCGTGTGGACAACGCCCTTTGGTAGTCCGGTCGTACCGGAGGTGTACATGATGTACATCATGTCATCTCCGACTGCCTCAATTTCCGGTTCAGCATGATCGGCGGCATCACGGAATTCGGCATACCCATTTGCAAAATAAGCGACATCGTCAGCACCTTCGACCTGTAGCCATTGTCGAATGTCCGTACGCTCACCACGGCTTTGAAGTTCTGCAACCGTTTCGGTGAACTCTTCACTAAAGATCAGTCTCGAGGTACCGCTATCTTTTAGAATGAACTCCAGTTCATCCGCAACCAACCGCCAATTCAACGGAACGGCCACTGCACCAATCTTCCCCAAAGCAAAATATGCCTCCATGAATTCAGCGCTATTCATCAACAATAGGCCGACCCGCTCACCCTTCTGTATCCCGTCAAGAACGAAGGCGTTGGCGATTCGATTACAACGCTCATTAAGCTCCGAATACGTCAACCGTAAGCCAGTATTACCGTCGACGTAAGCTTCCCGATTCGGGGAGAGTAGCGATCGCTTCGCCAACCACAATCCGATGTTATTTTTCATGCGAACCCTTCAAATGGTGGACCGAAACATCATTCTATGACGATTTCTCGTTATCGAAACCTAATTCCAAATGTTATCTATTAAGTGAACGTACTCCAGCGTTGCGTCCACCATATCGGTTTGAGATAGCTAGACAAATTTCTACAGAGTGGACAGTCGAACCAAACTCTGTACAATTCGCGACCCCTTTTTGTTCAGTACAGTCATGACGGAAGAACTATACAGAATTGGTGCGGTGTCGAAGCTCACGGGCGTGACCGTCGAATGTTTGCGCGCGTGGGAAAGACGCTACGGTATGAAACCAGCGGAAAAAGCGGGTAAGACGCGGTTCTACAGCGAAACTCAGGTTCATCGGTTAACTCAAATCAAGCGTCTTATCGACCAAGGTCACCCCATCAGTCAACTCATAAATCTAAGTGATGCGGATCTCGCGTATCGATTACGTCAATATTCGTCTGCGTCAACTCTCCCCAATCGACGACCCAAGGTCGGCCTTGCCGGAACTGCCTTGCTTTTAGCGGCAGAGCGACACGCTGACAGCAACCACCTGGAGATACTTGATCGTTGGTCGACGGCAGATGAGTTTGCCACCCATCGATTGCAACAACGGCCACTTCAACGACATCCAAACCTCGATGTAGTCGTCCTGGAAATGCCCAGTCTAGATATCAAACTGCTTGATAAATATACAGAATCTACAAAGGCGCGCGTCGTGGTTGTTTATCATTTTGGTACCACGAACGATCTTCAAGTCGCAACTGACCGCGGGCTGGAAGTGCTTGCGTGGCCAGCAACGTGGCAACAAATTGAGGAGGCGTGCTTGCACCCACGGCGCGGATCCCGTACTACGCCTTCGACCCAACGTCGTTTCTCCGACGAGCAACTTTTCCACTTGGCTACTAGAACAAGAATCGAGGGTTGCACCTGCCCCCGCGACTTGGTCCAACTGATTACACAAATTAGCGCATACGCGATTCACGCGGAACGCTGCGGTACCGTCGATTCAGCCGCTAATCATGTCGAAATAGGGCTCGAAGCCAATGCGGCGAGAGCCAGCCTCGAAAATGCTCTCGGCGTTCTCATCGAAGATGAAGTGCTGGTTCAAAACGCCAATTAGATTACTGTACAAAAACTAAACAAAAAGACTTGACAAATATATTGTACTGTACATAATGCATAGCCAAAGAGTTTAGGCGTGCAACACAACTTCAATGCAGTCCTCCCTTTCAAGTGTCCTTCCCCCAGCGAAGTTGTTTTCAGCGGCTCCCGCCGCTGACACGCCTTTTTACTTTTCCTTGCCGGGGGGCGCATAAAGCGTCTGGGTCGCGGGATGGGTCTTTGCACCCGTAGGTCCCGCGAACCGCTTCTTCTACGTCCACTTTAAGCCTGGATTGATCGTCGTCTACGAGCGTTAACGCGCACCAGCAACGTATCCGCGCTATTTCGGCGGGTTTATCGAGGCGAGGGGTTTTAACCCTTCAGTAGTTTGAGTGCCGAACGGGCGCGTACGGAAATGCCTTCCTTGTACGCAGCCAGATCGAACTCCTGTTTCCCCATCGCGCCAACGAGATAACGCTTGTATACCCCCTGGGTTATCGCCCCCAAACGCCAGTGTGAAAACGCCCGATAATAATTGATCCGTTCGAGACTTCGCCCCGTGGCGGCCTCGTATCGTTCCTGGATCTCATCGCGCTCGGGAAATCCTTCGACTGCTGTCGGTGCATTTTCTGCTCCGGGTTCCCCGACGGACGGCCAATTATTGAGCATGTACCCAACGTCAGCGAGAGGGTCACCAAGCGTGCAGAGTTCCCAGTCAAGTAGTGCAGCCATTCGACCATCCGCGACGATCATATTGCCCGGACGATAATCACCGTGAACGATAGCAGCCCCGACTTGTGCCGGTAGATCCTGGTGCAACAATCTCAGACTCTCATCCATTTCAGGAATCTCGTGCGTTTTCGTGGCTTCCCACTGCTTTGTCCACCGTTTAAGTTGGCGTTCAATGTACGCTTCCTTACGACCAAGCTGACCGAGACCAACATCGTCCGGGTCAATTAAATGCAGGTCAGAGAGAACTTCGATGGCGTGCAACCCAAATGAACGTCGCTCCACTTCCCTCATCTTTTGCGCGGGTCGTTGGTCATGCAATACCACACCGCTTACGAACCCCATTAAGTAAAACGGCGCTTCGTTAACGTCCGCGTCTTCGCATAGCCCATGCGTTGGTGCCACCGGGACCGACGAACCCGATAACGCGGACACTATCCGGTGTTCCCTGGCCCGACATTCGAGCATAATCCGATGCTCCCGGGCCCTACTTGCGAACATAATCCGTTGCTCCCGGGCCCGACTTTGAAGCATAATCCGATGCTCC